>JAKBBU010000038.1 GCA_021808365.1 Pseudomonadota bacterium | reverse complement strand
ACTCAATTTCGCGAAAACCTTTAATCTTCAATATCCCCCAATCATTCAAGCACCCATGGCGGGCGGAATCACAACACCGGAATTAGTTTCTAGTGTTTCCAATTTTGGCGGGCTCGGTTCTTTTGCAACAGGATATTTAAATCCCAATCAAGTGCTCAAGGGCATCACGTCAATTCAAAATCTCTCAGACAAACCATTTTCTGTTAACTTATTTATACCTCCTTATGAAATCAACATTGATAGAGAAAAAATAAAAAATTATCAGATACACCTAAACACGTATAGAAAATTACTGGGTCTCCCAGAAAAAAATCCTAATGAACTTCCTGAGATTTCAAAAGATTATTTGGAAGAGGTCATCGACATTGTATTATCAAATGAGATAAAAATACTGAGCTTTACATTTGGTATTCTATCTAAAAAACATATTGAGAAATTTAAAAACAAAAATATTTACTTACTGGGAACTGCAACTTCAGTCTTAGAAGCACAGGCATTGGAAGCTGCGGGAATTGATACCATTGTGGCTCAAGGTTCTGAAGCGGGTGGACATCGAGGTAGTTTTTTAAATGATTCGATGATGAGTACTGACCAATTAGTCGAAACCATTGCACGCAAAGTTGATATTCCAATTATTGCGGCAGGCGGAATCGTCAATGCTTCGCACATTTTAGCAGCACTTCAGGCTGGTGCTTCTGCCGTTCAAATAGGAACGGCTTTTCTACCTTTAAAAGAAAGTGGGGCGAGTACTTGTTATAAATCAGCTGTGTTAGAAGCTCAAGCTGTGAAAAATAAAAAACAAACGACACTCACACGTGCTTACTCCGGAAAACGTGTGCGTGGTTTATGGACTGATTTTATACGTCATGCTTTACCTGATTCAGAAATTCCCGATTATCCAATTCCTCATTATTTAACACAAGAAATTAGAAAAGAAGCTTCTTTGCAGAGCAATAAAGAATTGATGTCGTTTTTCTGTGGTGAGAGGATCTGCGACATTGATCCAAACCATAAAACAGTGGAACAATTTTTGAATTCTCTCACCCCAACGATTTCATATCAATCACAAACCGATAACGAACATCACTCCTTAACATTCGTTCATAGGCATGATTGATTTGATCCATGCGAATTAATTCAATGTCTGATGTAATATGATGTTTACCACAAAAATCCAACATTTCCTGTGTTTCTGCAATGCCGCCGATGAGTGAACCCACAATCCGTCGACGTTGACTGATCAACGAAAAAGGAGCTAGTTCCAAAGGATTCTCCGGTAATCCCACAATCACGAGTGTCCCATCTAATTTGAGCAGAGAAAGATATTCATTAATATCATAAGGTGCTGAAACGGTGCAAAGTAACAAATCAAAACTATTGGTATGACGTGCCAAATCATCTGGATTTTTTGAGATGACGATATCTTTTGCACCTAAACGTAATGCGTCTGCTTTTTTATTGGGCGATTGCGTAACCACCCATGTTTCTGCACCCATCGCATGAGCAAATTTAACACCCATGTGCCCTAATCCACCGAGGCCAACGATGCCTACTTTCTGGCCTTGTTTAACCTGCCAATGTTTCAGTGGTGAATAAGTGGTAATCCCTGCGCACAATAAGGGTGCAACAGCGTCAAACGCAAGATCGGTGGGAACACGTAAGACAAAATCTTCGTTAACCACAATATTATTAGAATAACCACCATAAGTAACCCCACCTAATTCAGGTGAATTATAAGTCCAAGTACATCCGCCTAAACAATATTGTTCAAGATGCATTTCGCAGGGATGACAAGTGCGGCATGAATTAACTATGCAGCCAACACCAACGCGATCACCCACTTTAAAGCGCGACACCGCTTTACCTACCTGCGTAATATGCCCAACAATTTCATGCCCAGGTACGATGGGAAAAACACTACCACCCCATCCATTACGAGCTTGGTGAATATCTGAATGACAAACGCCACAATAGTCAATATCGATGAGCACATCATGATCATTGGGTTCACGACGTTGAAATGAAAAAGGTGCTAATGGAGATGTCGCTGTTTGTGCAGCGTAACCGTGACTTTTAATCATAAATTTCTCCTTAAATTGATAAATAATAACAGCCTATACCCATAATAACGCCATTTCAAGTGCTTGTTCTGCATTCAATCGCGGATCACAGAGCGAAGTATACGCGCGAGCTAAATCATTTTCATCCAACCCTCGCGCACCACCGATGCACTCAGTGACATTCTCGCCTGTCATCTCAAAATGAACACCACCTAAATAAGATTGTTCTTGTGCATGGATGTCAATCGCTTGACGAAGTTCAGATAAAATTTGGTCAAAATCACGTGTTTTAAAGCCTTGCGGTGTGGTTGATGTATTACCATGCATTGGATCACAAGACCAAATCACCGCAATACCCGTTTCTTGAACTGCACGAATTAAATTCGGTAAATATTTTTTAATATCAGCGGCACCAAAGCGATGAATTAATGTCAATCGTCCAGCTTCATTTAAAGGGTTTAAACGAGAAACTAAGTTTTGAATATCACTTGCACTTGAATTCGCACCTACTTTCACAGCGATGGGATTTGAAAGCCCCCGCAAATATTCAAGATGTGCGCCATCTAAATCAGCAGTTCGCAAACCTACCCAAGGAAAATGCGTGCCTAAGTTATACCACTGTCCCGTTTCTACTTGACGCGTCAGCGCTTGCTCATATAACAAATGTAGCGCTTCATGACTCGTATAAAATTCAACCCCTTCAAGAAAAGCAGCATCTGCACCTGGAATAGTTTTTAAAAACCGCAGAGAATCACGCACATTTTGAGCAATTTGATGATACCGCTCTATCCCCGGTGAATCTTGCGCAAAACCAAGATCCCATTCTTGCAAATGCGTTAAACCCGCAAAACCGCCGCGCGTTAAGGCACGAACATAATTTAAAGTCAGCGCGGAATAACAATAAGCATCGAGAAGACGCTTCGGATCAGGTTCACGTTCTGATGCTGTAAAACCAGAGGCATTGAATAAATCCCCACGATAACTGGGTAAACTGATATCACCGCGCGTTTCAACATCGGCTGAACGAGGCTTGGCATATTGCCCTGCCATACGCCCAATTCGGATCACTGGTTTACCCAAGGCATGAATTAAAACCAAACTCATTTGCAAAATGATTTTCATTTTATTTTGGATGATCGGTGCACGACAATCCATAAAACTTTCAGCGCAATCGCCACCTTGCAATAAAAAAGCCTCGCCCATTGCAACTTTGGCTAATTGTTTTTTTAAATGATTAATTTCATCATGGGTCACCAAGGGTGGCAATTGTCCAAGTTTTTCGAGCACATCGCCCAGCTCATGTGAATTTTTATATTTCACTTGCTGTTTCATCGACTTTTCTTGCCAGGAAGCTAGATACCATTTGCCTTGATCAATTGACATAGCGCGTCACATCCTCTACACCGGCTTCGAGAAACCCTTTTTTTCGAAATGCACAACTATCACATGTTCCACAGGCTCGGCCCTGTACATCTGCACGATAACATGAAACCGTCATACTGTAATCTACACACAAGGCCAAACCTTTTTTAATCGTTTCTGCTTTTGATAAATGCATGAGCGGCGTATGAATAAAAACTGGTGTACCTTCAACCGCTGATTTTGTGGCAAGATTAGCCATTTTTTCAAATGCTTTAATATATTCAGGGCGGCAATCCGGATATCCGGAATAATCCACACAACTTGCTCCATAAAATAAATCAGAAGATCCTATCATTTCAGCAAACCCTAGGGCATGGCTCAAAAAAATAGTATTGCGTGCCGGAACATAAGTAGGCGGAATATCTTTTGATCCTGTTGCATCTGGCACAGGCCAATCGGGATCAATCAAAGCAGAACATGAAAAAAAACCTTCAGGAAATTCTAAAATTTTATGGATCTTGACCTCAAAATGCTTCGCAATTCTTTTTGCGGCGTTTAATTCTGCTTGATGCTTTTGACCATAAAAAACAGAAAATAAGCAAGGCTCAAAACCTTGATCTTTTGCAATGGCTAAACAGGTTGTGGAGTCTAGGCCTCCTGAGAAAAGAATAATTGCTTTTTTTGACATATTGTCTTCACCTTAGCGATCAAAAAAATGTAGGTTGGGTTAGTCTAAGCACGAAGTGCGTGACGTAACCCAACATTTTCTTTTTTTGAAGCATTTTTGTTGGGTTATGCTCAGCCTTACGGCTGCACTAACCCAACCTACGCTACTGAAGTTCAGGGATAACGGTCCACTAAACATACTTCGCTGTCATCGTCATCACTTTAGATGCCAGTCCCATCAGCACTTTAATTGGTGTAGGTAATTCGACACCACCGGCTTCCAAAGCTACTGTGGCATGATGCGCTTCATCTTCCCGCATTTGATCCAAAATTACACGACTTTTTTTATCTTCAATCGGTAACAATTGCAAATGCTCTTTCAAATGTTGCTCAACTTGGCGTTCTGTTTCAACCACAAAACCCAAACTCCAACGATCACCTGCAAGACCTGCCATGAGC
Organism: Pseudomonadota bacterium; assembly: GCA_021808365.1. Classification (GTDB taxonomy): domain Bacteria; phylum Pseudomonadota; class Gammaproteobacteria; order JAKBBU01; family JAKBBU01; genus JAKBBU01. The sequence continues at coordinate 13,378 of JAKBBU010000038.1, read as the reverse complement.
CCAATCGTCAAGGCTCCTGTATACCACAATGGATTTAAAATACTCGTGTGACTTTCCAATTCATTTAACCGCCCTTCACACCAGGCTAAATGATCATTTTCTTCTTCTGCTGATCGCTCTAATCGTGCTCGTACTTCTTGCGAACGTGCACCTAAGGCTTGCCCCTGATAGAGCGCTTGTGCTGCAACTTCACCGGCATGATTAATGCGCATCAAACCGGCTACTTGGCGAATTTGATCAGCATCAAGCACAACGTTTTCCACTGAAACAGATGGATTCTCGCGCTCAGTGATTGACGGCTTCCCAAATAATGTTCTCACGCCTTGATCAATGTGTTTCAATAATTGATCTAATGGAGTGTAAATTCTTGTTGTACTCATTTTAAATGACCTGATGATGTTTATTAAGATGAAATCGTCGATGGATCGTAATCCCATGTAAGATTAAAATAATAATCATAACAAAAGAATTAGCAATCAATGTCACTTCACGTTCCCACCCAATGGGAAATGCAGAAGGAAGAAATGGAATGTAACAAATATTAAGAACGATCGTATTAAAGGGGATTGTTAGATAGGCTAAAATAAATCCCCAATGATGATCGTTATACAGTCCAATAGCGACGGGAATATTCAATAGTAAAATACTCATCGCAAAAAGAGCATGCCCTAAATAATGATCTCTGATTTCAGGATTCAATAAAAGAAGAAAAAACTTCCAATTAGTCAGAATCGCAAAGAAAATAAAAATCGAAACAATCCGGCAGACCAAACGAAATGAAAAATGACTCATGTTCTTCCTTATTTTGTGCGTTTCCACGCATAGGCTAATAAAATCAATCCAATAAGAATCATAGGCAATGAAAGCAATTGCCCCATCGTCATCCAGCCCAAGGCAACAAATCCCTTTTGCGGATCAGGCTGCCTGAAAAATTCAACAATAAAGCGAAAGAGTCCATAGAAAATTAAAAAGAATGCTGAGACTGTACCACGAGCGCGTGGTTTTGCGGAATAAAACCATAAAATAATAAATAATAATACACCTTCTAAAAGAAATTCATAGAGCTCGGAAGGATGTCTCGGTAATGGACCTGCTTTCGGGTAAACCATTCCCCAAGGTACGGTTGTCACGCGCCCCCACAACTCACCATTGATAAAATTACCAATCCGTCCAGCAGCTAAACCAATAGGCACTAAAGGCGCAACAAAATCACCGATCTCTAAAAACGTTTTTTTCGTTTTACGCCCATAAAAGAAAATACTGACGATGACACCCAGTAATCCTCCATGAAATGACATCCCACCATCCCAAACTTCAAAAAAGGTCAGTGGGTTATGTAGAAAATTCGGCAAATCATAAAACAACATATACCCAAGGCGTCCACCGACAATCACGCCGATTGCTGCATAAAAAATCAGATCGGAAACTTGTTCAGCCGTCCATCCACTATTGGGCCGACGCGCCCGTAACGTGCCTAATCCCCAAGCGCCTGCAAAACCTAGAAGGTACATTAACCCATACCAATGCACTTTGATTGGCCCCAGTGAAAAGGCAATGGGATTAATATTCGGATAATGCAACATAATCGTATCCTTTAATTGACGAATAGCATATCAGCGCTAACAAAAACCAAAAGCACCGCAAACGCGCGTGTTAAAATAAAAGAAGGTAATCGAGCAGAAAGCCTTGCACTCATTGGGGCAAAAATCATACTCATTGACGCAATTCCAATCAAAGCGGGCAAGAAGATAAAACCGATGCTAAAGTGAGGCAACCCGGCTTGGTGCAGCCCCATGATTAAAAAACTCACACTGCCCGCAAACGTGATCGGTAAGGTGCATGCTGCAGACGTTGAAACGGCTTGCTTGATCGGAATATTGCAATGCGTAAAAAAAGGCACAAGAAAAACACCGCCTGAGACACCGATAAATGCACCCAATGTACTCAAAGTTAAGCCCACAAGCGATAATACAAAACGCCCAGGAATTGCAAGATGGGTTTTAGGATTAAAACCAAACCCCATTTTAGCCGCTAGCACCAAGGCAAAACAACCAAAAATAATTTGTAGCACGCGCCCTGAAACAAAACTCGCTGCAACAGCGCCCAACACACCACCAAACAAAAGGCTTAAAACCATTGGCTTAAAAACATCAAACCGAATAGTATTGCGTTTTAAATGCGAACGAACAGCAGACAATGATGTGAACACCGTGATCGCCAATGACGTTGCAACAGCAATGTGCATACTATAGGTTGTTACGCCTTCATAGGGTAATAAAACCGCCAAACAAGGAATAATAATAATCCCACCACCAATGCCCAACAAACCTGCAATTAAACCCGCAAAAGCACCGACAATCATATAGACTAAAAAAAGTATCATTTGCTTGCTCGCACCAAACCGCCTAATCCTGCCTGTTCCAATACCAATTCCAAATGACATCGTATTAAAGAAGGATGATCCATCGTCAACGTCTCTGTTAACAATTGCTTTGCTTGTTCCAATGTAAATTGGCGGATCACCCATTTCATTCGCGGTAAACTGGTTGCATTCATACTAAGCACATTGAACCCCATGGCCAATAATAAAATTACCGCAACCGGATCACTCGCCATTTCACCACAGACGCTCACGGGCTTCCCTGCACGCTGCGCACTCTCAACAATATGTAATAAGGCCCGCAATACGGCTGGGTGCAAAGAGTCATACAGCGAAGCGACTCGCGTATTATTACGATCAACCGCCAATAAATATTGCGTTAAATCATTTGTACCCACAGACAAGAAATCAACTCGTTTCGCTAATTCATAGGCTTGATAAACAGCAGCAGGCACTTCGATCATCACACCCACTTCTGGAAAACGAGGGTTTAATCCTTCTTCGACTAATTCAGAATGTGCCTGATGCAATAATTGTAAGGAATCATCCACTTCACTCAAACTACTGATCATGGGTAGCATGATCCGTAAATTATCAAATTCAATACTCGCCCGTAACATCGCCCGCAATTGTGCGAGGAAAATTTCAGGATGATCCAAAGTGACACGAATACCTCGCCAACCTAAAAATGGATTAGCTTCAACCAAAGGAAAATAAGGCAGCGATTTATCTCCACCAATATCGAGTGTGCGCATAACAACTGTGCGAGGTGAAAATGCACCGAGTAATTGGCGATAAATTAGGCATTGTTCTTCTTCTGTTGGAAATCGATCACGGTTCATGAATGACACTTCAGTGCGATATAAACCAACACCTTCAGCACCCAAGCTCAAGGACAAACTGGTATCCGCAATTAAACCCGTATTCACAAACAGTGCAACTTGATGACCATCTGGTGTTTCTGCAGGTAAATCACGCAACGATTGTAAATCGGCATCGAGCTTACGCTCTTCTGCCCAAAGCATTTTGAATTCTCGTTTTAATTCACGCGTGGGTGAAACAAAAACTTGGCCATAATAACCATCTACAATCACTTCGCAACCTTCAAGCCGCGTTAATTGCATATTTTCGATACCCATCACTGTGGGAATACCCAGAGCACGTGCAAAAATAGCCGTGTGAGAATTACTTGATCCTCGAATTGAAACAACAGCTGCTAATTTTCCCTGTGGCACTTCCATCATAGCGGTAGGTGTGATCTCATCACCCACTAAAACAGTTTGATCAGGATAATGCATTGGCCTTGTTTGATGAGCCTGTAAATGAGCAAGGACGCGTCGGCCTAAATCACGAATGTCCGCAGCACGCTCTCGCAAATACTCGTCTTCCATATTTTCAAAATGACGTTCGTGCCGCTCAATCACAATCCGTAAAGCACCTTGCGCCCAGTTCCCTTGCTTTATTTCTTGAATTACCTCGTCACCTAAGGCAACTTTATCCAAAATTTGCAAATAAACATCAAATAAAGAACGCTCTTCTTTCGGCAAACTCGTACTCAAACGTTCACGTAAAATTTCAATGTCAGTACGCACAGCAACTAAGGCCAATTCAAATTGAATCATTTCTTCGCTGATATCGCTGGCTTGGCGATCCGGCACTGCGTCTAAATCAGCCAATGGATAAACGACCACACATTGACCAATCCCAATTCCTGGTGCGCCTGGCACACCGCCAAAAGTGGCTCCTTCAAATTGATCAATAAATTCGCCGTTTTTCTTATTAAAATTGATTGAACCTGTGGCTGCAGCATGCGCGATCACGCCTGCAATTTGCGCAGAGAGTGTGACGAGAAAAGCTTCTTCTGAAGAATCAAATCGCCGTTCCTCTGCCTGTTGGATCATCAAAACACCCAATACTTTACGCTGATGGATAATCGGCACGCCCAAAAATCCTTTCAGCGGATCTTCTTTTAGTTCAGATATGCGATAAAAAGAAGGGTGTTCAGAGGCATTTTCAAGATTAAGGGGCTCTTCATGCTGCACCACTAAACTTAATATGCCCTTACCAGAGGGCACTTGCGCTTTTCCGACAAGCGCTGGATTCAATCCATCCGTTGCAATTAAAACAAGAGCGTCCTTCCGTGCATTAATGAGAAAAATAGAACAAGCCTGGGTATGCGTTGCTTCACGAACCCGACGCACGAGGATTTGCAGAGCTTCCGTCAAACGACGCGCACTGTGTACTTCTTGTACGATACGACGCAAAACATCAAGCATCTAAACCTCGATCGAGGGGAAAACGATAAGCAAATCTTATTATATAGATGCGTTGTTTAAATTGCGAGGTCGATGCAATTAAAAAACCTAGCCCAATGCCCGATTTTAGACTAAAATCTTAAGTCTCTACCTGCTACTGGAAGGAAACCATGATGTCCCACTACACACATCTACTTTTGGCAACCGATTTCAGCCCAGAGGGATCACATGTTGCCTCGCGGGCACTGCAGCTCGCAAACAATCAAGGCGCAAAATTAAGCATTGTGCATGTCCTCGAATTTACACCGATTGTCTATGGCGGTGGTGAATTTGCCATGCCCTTGGATACAAATATCGAAGCGGATCTCGAAGCAGAAGCACGAAAGGAATTAGACAACCAAGCCTCCACGCTTCACATTGCCCCAGAATCTCGCCATCTCTTGATCGGCTCAACGAAAGAAGAAATCGCGAAACTTGTACGAGAAGTAGGCGCAGATTTACTCGTCGTTGGTGGACATAATGTTCACGGACTAAAACTTCTTTTTGGCACAACAGCAAATGCGATTCTTCATGCCATGCCGTGCGATGTTTTAGCTGTACGTTTAGATGAAAATGGGATAGGTTCTTAGTTTTATGAGTACGTATGCCATTGGCGACATCCAAGGTTGCTACCAAGAACTAATGTCCCTCCTCGAAAAAATCGCCTATAACCCAAACCATGATCACCTTTGGTTCACCGGCGATCTGGTCAATCGAGGACCAGACTCTCTTAAAACACTGCGTTTTGTTTGTACATTGCCATTACAACCTGTTGTCGTTTTGGGCAATCATGATCTACACCTACTTGCTGTTGCTAATGGCGTTGCCCCACTAGTAAAAGAAGACACAAGCAATGAAATTTTGAGTGCCCCGGATCGTAATGACCTGTTGGCCTGGCTTCGCCAACGCCCACTCGCTCACTACGATGCGCGTCTCGGTTACTTGATGGTGCATGCCGGCGTTTACCCAACATGGTCATTAAAAGAAATTTTAATGTATGCCTGCGAATTAGAAGCTGCATTGACGGGCGAACATTTTCTAGATTTTCTAAAAGAAATGTATGGAAACACACCAACACACTGGGACCCAGACCTCACAGGTTGGGATCGTCTGCGTTTTATAACAAATGTATTCACTCGAATGCGATTTTGTGATGTGGATGGAGGTTTAGACTTAAATTTCAAAGGTGAAATCAAAGATGCGCCTGCAAACTTAATTCCTTGGTTTAAAAAATTACCTCCTACAAATAAGCTTCGAATTATCTTTGGGCATTGGGCAGCATTGGGGGCTGGGATCAATGAACCCAATCTCTATCATCTAGATACAGCCTGTGTCTGGGGGGGTACACTGACAGCGCTACGCTTGGAAGATGGTGCATTATTTCAAGTTCCAAGTACATTAAAAAAGTCTGTCCTTTGAAATCCGCATCGAGTCAGACCTAATTTGATTCGATACTCTCCAAATCACAGGAATTAAAAACGCCAAAAATATAATCTTCAAAAACTCGACAAACAGAGAAGGATAAAGTCCAAAATCCAAAGCAAGTTCCCATCCTGTTACATCGGCCAAACAGACCAAACCCACGGTGTAAAAAACGATCATGCCTATCAATGCCGCTAAACCCGCTTTAAATGTTGAGCTACCCCACCCTGATTCGATCAAGTAGCCGCTCAGCATCGTAGCAGGAAACATACCGATAAAATAACCAATCATAGGATAAGAAAAAGCGATAGGTCCACTCACTGCTGTTGAAAAAACAGGCAACCCTATGAAGCCTTCCAACAAATAAACAAAAATAGTGACCCCACCTAATTGCCATCCAAACGTCATTCCAATAAACAACACAGCAAGACTTTGCATGGTAATTGGAACAGGTTCTATGGGAATTTCAATTTTTGCTGAAACGATCAGTAATGCTGTACCTAATATAACAAGAAGTACTGAGCGCAAAACGAAATGCTTCAACAAATAAAAAAGAGCACTGACTGTATGCTGCTTGATTTCGCGTATAATTTTCATTTGGACTCCATGCCATTCTTTTTTATTTTTAGGGCGCTATTTTACAGTTTTGGTGTGGCTTCGTCAATGAGAGTTACATGTATGGCTGTAAGTTTTCTAAGTTTTGTCACAAATATACTTTTTCCAGGAACCTGTTTACTTTGTCAACATGCTTCTCGGCGTGATCTTGATCTTTGCAAACCGTGTGAACATGATCTGCCTTGGCTCAAACAGGTTTGCTCTCAATGTGCGCTAATATTACCTAACCCGTATACTCAAAGCGATTCATTTCTTAGGGTAGGCGCCGAGGGGCAAGCCGCCGGAGTGTATACGAAAATACATGAGGACGGCGAGCTCCCGATGGCAGCAACCCCTAAGAATGAAGCGCGAAGAGTATATTCAGTACTTTGTGGTAACTGCTTAAATCACCCGCCTCCTTTTCTTGAGACTCGAGCTTTATTTCACTACCAACATGAAATCTCTTACTTACTCACTGCCTTAAAATTTAACCATCAACTGGCTATTGCACGCACAATGGGACATTTAATGGCTGATCATCTAATTAACCACTTAAACACATTCCCTGATTATGTGATTCCTATGCCCTTACATCCTTCGCGCTTACGAGAACGTGGTTTTAATCAAGCCCTAGAATTGGCTCGCCCACTCGCTAAACAATTGAAAATTCCCCTAGAAATTAAAGCTTGCCAACGCATTAGATCCACGGCTGCTCAAACATCAATCAATCGCTGCCAACGAGCTGAGAATGTAAAAAATGCGTTCCTCATTGATCCTGCATTTTCTGCGAATTACGTTGCAATCCTTGATGATGTCGTCACCACGGGACATACGGTCAGTGCCCTGGCCGAAGCGCTAGTTCAATATAATGTGAAACGAGTCGATGTCTGGTGTTGTGCGAGGACGCAAAAGTAGGTTACTACTCAGTTCTTTCGTAGGAACGGCCACTTTTGGCTCAGGTTGAACGTTCTCTTAACTTCACCATCACGGCTGAATATAACAAAGTAGTTTGTTTCGTGAGGTTATCGAGGGTAAAATAATCTAACAACGATAGGGGTACAACATATATGAACATCTTCGTCACGGGCACCGACACCCATATTGGAAAAACACTGGTCAGCGCATGGCTTTGCCTGCACAGCGGCTTTGACTATTTTAAACCCATACAAACAGGATACCTTGCCGATAGCGATCGGGAAACGGTTCAACATCTTTCAGATGCGCGAACACATCCAGAGTCTTATTGTTTCAAAAAACCTGTTTCGCCTCATCTTGCTGCTCAATTAGAAGGTCAAACAATCACGCTTGATAAAATCAATCTACCTTCTAAATCCAACTTAATCATCGAAGGCGCAGGCGGTCTCTTAGTCCCTCTGAATGAAAATCAATTAATGATTGATCTCATTAAACATTTAAACACATGGGTTATTTTAGTTGCGCGAACAACGTTGGGCACGATCAATCATACCTTACTAAGCATTGAAGCATTGCGCGCGCGAAATATTCCCATCTTAGGCATTATTCTCAATGGTCCTGCTGACCGCCTAGGAAATCTCAAAGCGATCGAACATTATGGTGATATTCCAGTTCTTGCGACCCTTCCTCTTTTAGACAATCTTTCAAAAGTAGCTTTGCAAAACATTGCTTTTCCTGAATCTTTAAAAACCCTTTTGAGAAATGATAATGACATTTAGACTTCTTTTGAAACCAAGGATTTTGTGCAAGTTCAAGGCGCATGTCCTTCGAGCAGCGCAGTTTATAGATCATAAATGAGCAGCGGAGAAGGATATGCAACACAGAAATTGTGCAAAAGTCGACGGTTTCAAAGGAAGTCTAAGTGAGCGCGACAAAAAAATAATGTGGCATCCGTTTACACAAGAAAAAACAGCCGCTTTACCCATCGCCGTAAAATCAGCAAAAGGTTGCTATATTTACGATGAAAACGACAATGCCTATTTAGATCTCATTTCAAGTTGGTGGGTGAATTTACATGGCCATGGCCATCCTGGAATTGCGCAAGCCATTTATCAACAAGCCTTAAAACTAGAACATGTTTTATTCGCCGGTTTCACTCATAAGCCGGCTGTAGAATTATGCGAAAGGTTAAAAGCGCAATTACCTGAAGATTTATCGCGCTTCTTTTTTTCCGACAATGGATCAACGTCGATTGAAATTGCCTTAAAAATGGCTTACCAATATTGGTTCAATCAAGGCATTACCGAAAAAAAAATCTTCTTAAGTTTTGAAGGTGATTATCATGGTGATACCTTTGGTGCAATGAGCGTGGGCGCGCAATCAGGATTTTATGAGCCCTTTAAAACCTTTCTTTTTTCAGTATTAACCTTTCCTTTTCCAGAAACCTGGCAGGGTGATGCGACATATGAGGAAAAAGAAAAACAAGCGCTCACTATTTTAGAACAACATTTAGATCAACACGGCGATCAAATAGCAGCGCTCGTCGTTGAACCCTTGGTTCAAGGCGCCAGCGGCATGCGTATGTGTCGACCCGAATTTCTTAAAAAAGTTATAGAGTGCGTTCAAGCACACGGTATTTTGGTCATTTTTGATGAAGTGATGACTGGATTTGGACGAACTGGCAGCCTTTTTGCCTTTGAACAAGTTGGAATCATTCCTGATTTTCTCTGTGTTTCGAAAGGATTAACAGGTGGATTTTTACCGCTTGCTTTAACAATCACGTCTGAAAAAATCTATGAAGCTTTCCTCGGTGATCATTTTTCAAAAGCCTTTGCTCATGGACATACCTATACAGCTAATCCCCTTGGCTGTGCAGCGGCTTGTGCATCACTCACTTTGACGCTTGACGATAAAACACAATTAGCGTTAAAAACAATTCATGAATGCCATCAAAACGGCTTATCTTATCTTTCAAAACAAGGATCTTTTATAAAATATCGTTCGCGAGGCACCATTGCAGCGTTTGATCTTCCGCAAGCAACTCCGGAATATATGCAATCCTTAAAAAAACATTTTTTAAGCGAAGGCCTATTAATTCGACCTATAGGAAAAACTATTTATTTGTTGCCACCCTATACGATCACCTCATCTGAATTAGAACGGACGTATGAGCGGATTGGAGTGGTGGTAAAAAAGATGTAGAAACGTAGGTTGGGTTAGGGTACTCGCGTAACCCAACAAAATTAAATCTGCAAAACCCAAAGGTTGGATCATGAAAAATATTGGATTTTATAGGTGAAATGTTGGATTACGCGAGTACCCTAACCCAACCTACATAAGGTACTAATACCGCGTTTTTCTTAGAGCAAATTTATCTGTCGACTTAGCTGTGGATTTAGTCGTAGATCTAGTGCGTGTTTGCGCAGGTTTCTCTGGCTTTACGCGCTCAGTCTCTTCTTGTGTTTTTCGTGTAACTCGCTTTTTCACCACAAAAGGCGATGTTAACCCGGCAGCTTCATAAAGCAAAGTACATTGTTCAGGTTCTAAATCCATAAATTTCCCACGCTTCAGTATAGAAGGCAGTGTGATCACACCATAACGCACACGAATTAAACGGCTGACAGTTAAACCTTGTGACTCCCAAAGACGACGCACTTCACGTTTACGGCCTTCTTTAATCACAACATGATACCAATGATTTGCGCCTTCACCACCTGCTTCTCGAACTTGTGCAAAATTTGCTAAACCATCCTCGAGTTGTACGCCTCTTCTTAATTTAGTGAGAGTTTGATCATCCACGCGGCCTAAGATCCGCACAGCATATTCACGTTCAATTTCAAAACTCGGGTGCATTAAACGATTTGCTAATTCACCATCCGTGGTGAAAATTAAAAGACCTGAAGTATTCACATCGAGGCGACCAATACTCAGCCACCGTTGTTTATAAATTTTTGGCAAATGTTCAAAAACCGTAGGCCTGCCCTCAGGATCAGCACGTGTGCACATTTCTCCCTCGGGCTTGTGGTAAATTAAAACGCGAGGCTGAGGAGGACGTTCAAATTGCCAGCGGATCAAACGCCCATCCACTTCGATTTTGTCATACTCAGCAACCCGTGCACCGGTTTTAGCAATGAGGTGGTTGATTTTCACGCGACCTGCCTCGATCCACGTTTCAATTTCACGTCTCGACCCAAGCCCAATGTGAGCCAATACTTTTTGGAGTTTTTCTGTTTTATTCATCATGTTTTTTCAATTGTGGTTAGGGTCTGTTGACATCTCCTCCTTCAAGAACAGGAAAGGCTGTGCCAATGCGTGTTGTGGCATTGGCACAGCCTTCCCTGTTCTTGAAGGAGGAAATGGCATAAGCTTATTCTAACACAAATACTTATTCAAAAAACTCATTTAAAATAATTCAAAAAACAATCAAACTTCCCTCTCCCAAAAATCATCCATTCTGTTATAATTCTTAATCCGATAGGATAATTTATGACTCAAGAACTTAGCCTCGCCAACACATTCTTAATCGCTATGCCACAGATGAACGATCCGCATTTTCAGCGAACGGTCACTTATATCTGCGAACATAACGAACACGGCGCCATGGGCATTGTGATCAACCGACCCTTGGATCTTCATCTTGTATCCATCCTTCGGCACGTCAACATCAACACTGATGACGCACAAACCAACCAAATGCCAATCCTCTGGGGCGGACCTGTCAACTCAGACCAATTATTCACCCTCCATTACCCCACGGGTCAATGGGAATCCAGCCTCCACCTGGCCAATGATGTTGCCGTCACAACCTCTATGGATATCTTGCAAGCCCTGGCTCAACAAAAAGGCCCCAAAAAAATCATCATCGCACTCGGCTACGCCACTTGGGGTGCTGGCCTACTCGAAAAAGAAATCGGCTTAAATATGTGGCTCAACGGTCCCTTCGTACAAGAAATACTTTTTGATCACCCCTTTGAAGATCGCTGGGAGGCTGCAGCTGCGGCCTTAGGCGTTGATTTCAACCAACTCTGCGGCGATGCTGGCCATGCATAGGGGCTGTAACGCCCCACAAATTGTGCTGGGCTTTGATTTTGGTCTCAAACGTATTGGTGTTGCAATTGGCCAAACGATCACCGCAACGGCAAGCCCTGTCACCACACTCAAAACTCAACAAAATGGCGCCATGCCCTGGCCTGCCATTGCTGATCTCATCAAACAATGGCAACCTCATGCGTTATTAGTTGGGCTACCACGCAACATGGATGGCACAGACACCTCGATCACCCACGATGTCCGCCGTTTTATCGCGGAACTTTCAACACGATTTAATTTACCCATTCATGAAGTTGATGAACGTTTAACCAGTAAAGAAGCTTGTTCGCGCTTGCAAGATCAAGGAAAGTATAACTTTGAAAACAAAGAAGCCGTTGATCAAATTGCCGCTCAAATTATCATTGAAGCTTGGTTGCATGAACAGGGTTATTAATAGAGAAAAGGTATTAACGGCGTGTTTGGAAAATCAAATTCTGAAAAACAACTAGCCACTTTGAAACACCTACAACAAAGAGAAAAACTATGTCCACTCAACATTTTCTATCCATCGAACAACTCGACCGCCCACAGCTGCTTGAATTGATGGATCAAACAGCAGCATTCCTTCATGCCTCAACCTATCCAAAACTCTTAGAAGGAAAAGTCGTCTCCGATCTCTTCTTTGAACCCAGCACACGCACCCGCCTCAGTTTTGATCTCGCTGCAAAACGCCTCGGCGCATACACCTTGAATTTCGATCCCGCACTCTCCTCAACCAAAAAAGGCGAATCCCTGATCGACACCGTAAAAACCGTCGCCGCCATGGGCACCAACATTATGGTCGTTCGACACGCTGAAAATGGGATCCCTGCCTTCATTGCAAAAATGCTCCCTCATGTTAGCGTGATCAATGCCGGCGATGGCACTCAAAATCATCCTACACAAGCCCTGCTGGATGTCTTCACCATCGCCCAACATAAACCTGATTTTACAAAACTGCGCGTCGGTTTCATGGGTGATATACGCCACTCTCGCGTTGCACAATCCACCATGCAAGCCCTGCATTGTTTAGGAACACCCGACATTCACATCATTGCACCGCCCTCTTTATTGCCCGAACCACGATCGGGTTTAAATATCAAAACTTATACTGATCCAGAACAAGGGCTACGTGATTTAGATATCATCATCACATTGCGTTTACAAAAAGAACGTATGCTCGCTGCGCATATTCCCGATGAAACCGCTTACTTTGAACAGTATGGTTTAACCCCAGAACGCCTCGCTCTTGCCAAACCCGATGCCCTCGTCATGCACCCTGGCCCAATGAATCGCGAGGTTGAAATTGCGGGCACTGTCGCCGACGGCCTGCAATCAGTCATTTTAGAACAAGTTCACCACGGTGTTTTTGCACGTATGGCGGTCATGGCGTGGTGTGCTAGGAATTAACATCTTGTTTTTCTAAAAACGATAACTTGATAAAAGCATTGATTTACTAACCGGTAAATGATATTATTAACACTCTTTTGTTCTAATAATAATTACAGGGAATAACAATGCCACACAAACCTATTCTTATTTATGATCTTGATTGGACATTCTATCCAGGCTCTTTTGTGGTTCTTGTAAATTTCAAGTGGGTAAACAGGCTGGATTAAGCTTGCTAAAATCGAGCCCACCCGTGATCAAATATACAATGGTTCTGAAGTGTTTAAATTTATATCCTCGTGCTTTTCGCTTAGCC
>JAKBBU010000037.1 GCA_021808365.1 Pseudomonadota bacterium | reverse complement strand
TAGGTGGATGGAATGGGTATCGCAGTGAAAGCCCTCCCGGTCCAATTACTATGTTGCGTGGATTGCAAAAATTTGAACTTCAATATGAGGGCTGGCTTTTGGCGCAATAAATGTGTGCATCGGATAGGCGCATAAGGAGTAACAATGAAAAAGCCTGTTTTGATCTTTGAACCTTGCTTGGGTGCTACTTCTGGTCATTGGGAAAATTTAGCAGAATCTCTAACTTCTGCATTTTCAAAACATGATTTCAATGTAACTTTATTTGGGAATAAAAACCAAACTCAGTTATGTAATGAAAATCTGCCCATAAAGCCTCATTTTGACCAACTACCCTATGTCGACTATAACAATGCAGCTATCATGGAATATACAAAAAAGAATTATCTTCATTCATTTTTATCCATCCATATTGATGATTTTGGCCCTCACCCCTTACTCGTATTTTCTACTTTATTTCCGCCTATTCTTGAAGCCGCCTTAGCCTGGTTAAGCAAGCTGGTTGAATATGATAAAATAAAGCCTGCTGATGTCATCTTTATTTTTTTATTCCCATATGCTTCAAGCAATTGCCATCAAACAACTTTATTAAAAATATCTCCCTTTCGCCAGCTCTATAGTGTTTCTTCGCAGATGGCAAATTGTTTTGAAACTCAATATGATGTACCTGTAAAAGAGTTACCAATGCCCATTTATCCTACAGCTTTGCCACCTATCAAACAAAAATCTAAAAATGAAGCGATAAAAATAGGTTACTTTGGTCATGCATCAATTGATAAGGGATTCTTTTTTTTACATCCTCTTACCCAGTTAACCTATCAAAAACCAGTAGAATTTCATTATCACTTAAATACTAACCCCGATACTGAAGTTGCAGCACAAGTTTTCAAACAACCCAACAAAAATACCCATTGTTATTGGGGACATTTATCAAAAGCAGAAATGACAAAATTAATGACCGAAATGGATATTTTATTACTACCTTACCATCCTTCTGTTTATACTGGCATGCCCTCTGCGATGTTTTCGGAAGCACTTTTTTTAGGAAAAGTATTGGTCATCCCTGAAAATACTTGGTTATCTGAACAAGCTGAACTTTTTCAAGCAGGTGCCACAACGTTTTCGAATCATAACCTTAACTCTATACACAAGGCCTTAGACCTCGCTGTAGAAAAACATGAAACCTTGCTTATGTTAAGCCGCACAGCACGTGAAGCCTTTCATCAATATCATAATGTTGATAATTTTGTAGAGATCATCCTTAAAAATAGAATAGTGGAAATAAATAATTAATATGAACATCCTACGCTCCATCACCCTTGCGCTCTTCTTACTCTGGCCATTCTGTGCACTCGCCAGCAATCCTGTCGTCAACCTCGACATCGCCTACAAAACCGTCAACTACACCGGTAAAACGACAAAAGCCATTGCCATCAATGGCGAAGTCCCCGGCCCTACGCTTCACTTCAAGGAAGGCGACCACGTCACCATCAACGTCACCAATCACCTTAATGAAGGCACCAGCGTCCACTGGCACGGGCTCATCGTCCCCTGGCAAATGGATGGTGTCAGTGGTGTCAGCCAAAACCCTATTCCACCCGGTGGCACCTTTCATTACAAATTCACACTATTACAATCCGGCACCTATTGGTACCACGCTCATGCAGGTCTACAAGAACAACGCGGACTTTATGGAACAATCATCATCGATCCACCTAAACCGCCTCCTTATCACTACAACAAAGACTTTGTTATCTTCCTTGCCGACTGGATCAACACCGACCCCAGCAAAGTTTATTCTAACCTCAAAAAACAAGGCGGTTACTACGCGACCGAATTTCCCCTTCAACCCTCACTCCAACGCTTCCTCAACGATTACTTACATGGCAACATCTGCCAACGCCGCCAACTTGTCGACACTTATTGGATGATGCAAAAAATGCGAATGAGTCCGTATGACATCAGCGATGTTCGTTATGATGCTCTTTTGCTCAATGGCCAAACCACAAAAACACCCTGGCAGCGCCAAGTTAAAATTGGTGATGTTGTCCGATTACGCATCATTGCGGGTGGTGGAAGCACTTTCTTCCAATTTAAAGTGCCCAACACACCCATGACCGTCGTACACGTTGAAGGCAATGACGTCAAACCTTATGTTACGAATGAATTATTACTTGGCCCCGCTGAAACCTATGACGTCCTGATCAAAATTACAAAAGATACCACCATCCTCTACACCGAATCTGCCGATACTGCTCTGCACGTTTATGGTGCTTTTGTTACGAAAAAAGGCCAAAAAGTTGATTATCAAGATGTAAAACCCTTTCCAATCCCGCAACCTACAATGACCATGGGCCATGATATGGCTAATATGCCAGGCATGGGTGGCATGGGAGGAATGAGTAACATGGATCACTCAAATACTAAAATGAATAATATGAGCGGGATGGCACACTCAAACAATATGAATGCGATGCCTGGAATGAACATGAAGGGCATGAATAATATGAGCAACATGGATAATATGCCAGGCATGAACATGTCGCCCAATGCACCTACAACAAAAATAACAGCGATGCTCAAAACAATGCCCATGCCTCCCGCAAAAAATGACGACAGTTCCTATAAAACAACAGGCACTAAATACCAAGATCTCGTTTCTTACAATAGAACCAATGATCCCAACAAACCTTTTATTGTTGAAAAGATGGTGTTATCGGGTTACATGGAACGCTATATGTGGTTTATTAACGGCGTTCCTGAATACCGTGCAAAACCGATTATATTTAAACAAGGCCAACGCTACCGTTTTATTTTTATCAATAACACGATGATGCACCACCCCATGCACATGCACGGCCATTGGTTTATTTTACGCAATGGTCATGGCGCTTATGATCCGCTGCTGCATACCATTGATGTACCACCGGGCGGTGTTGCTGTCGTCGATATTGATGCCGATGCTGAAGGCCAATGGTATTTTCACTGCCATAATTTGTACCACATGATGGCGGGCATGGGGAATGTTGTTCACTATGAACCTTCCAAGGCTACCAATAAATCAACCGCAAAAACCCCACATTTTGTGAATGTGCCTACACCATTACTCGACCCAACTTATAATCCCGATACAGCACTGCATTACACCGGTGGCATGCACGGTGCCATGATTGATGCTGCAAATAATTTAAGTATCGATACTAATTTTTACAGTGCCGCAACACTGACCTATAAAGGTCTGTTTGGGACGGATTACAATAAACTTGAACTTTTTACCAATGAGGCAGAATACAGCGATCATAAAATTCAAACGGCTGATATGGATATCTTTTATTGGCATTTGATCAGTGAATTTTGGGCGATCAAGGGCGGGTTGAATGCTGTCTATCGTCCTGCTGAGCGCGCCTATGTACAACCCGGTATCGGCCTCGAAGGTACGATGCCTTTTTTCATTGATACCGATGCACGTGGGTATTTTCACGATGGCAGTGCTAAACTTGATCTTGAGTTTGCGCGAAATACACAATTGATGGATAGATTATTTTTATATACGTCGATTCGCGGCATCGCGGCCACTAAAACTGTCCAAAAAGATGACGTGGGCAGTGGTCTCGACGAAACGGAATTTGTAATCGGGCCTGGTTGGCAATGGACGCCTTACTTGGAAACGTATATCCAATTTGAGTCCACGAATTATTACGGTCAAACGAAAACGGTTCGTCAAAATGATGGCTATGATATTCACGACAATATTTTTAAGGTAGGGGTTTCGTTGTTGTTTTAAAGGATAATCTATGTACATTTTACGGGTCCTCCTCCTTCTCCTCTTCATCACACCCAGCTTTGCAACAATAGCACCCATCCCCACAGAAGAAGCCTTTGCGATCAACGGACAAATTAACAACCACAACACCATCAATTTTAACTGGCGCATCGCCCCCGGCTACTACCTCTACCGAAACCATTTCCAATTCAACCTCATTTCACCCAAAAAAACCAGGCTCGGCCAAGTTGCCTTTCCACCCAGCCAAACCCTCAACAACCCCACGCTCGGCAGACTCCAAGTTTATGCAGATAACCTCACGCTCAGCCTCCCCATTATTGATCCTGCGCCACCCAAGGCCACGATCCTCGTCACCTATCAAGGTTGCTCTGAATCTGGATTTTGCTATCCACCCATCACCCAAAAAATACGCGCTAATTTAAGCGAAAATACACTCGTGATTGAAACACAAGAAACTACACCTCGTTCACTCATCACGGCGCTCAATGCTCCTTCGACCAGCATCAACAACACAGCACGATTTACAGAATTATTTAAATCAGATCACATGATCCTTTTATTTTTCAGCTTCCTTGGGTTTGGCCTCCTCCTCGCCTTCACACCCTGTGTTCTTCCCATGATCCCCATTTTAATGAGCATCATTTTGGGCCAAGGTAAAAAACTGAATTCACGTAAAGCTTTTTTACTCTCACTCACCTATGTCCTGAGCATGGCCGTAACCTTTTCAATTGCCGGTCTTTTAGCAGGATTACTTGGGTTAGGCCTGCAAGCAGCGATGCAAAATCCCTGGATCATCGGCTTATTTAGCGCTATTTTTGTGATCCTTGCACTCTCCTTGTTCGGCGTTTACGAATTAACCCTGCCACACCGTCTTCAAACTCATCTCCACCATCTCCATCAAAAACAAACCGGTGGTACTTATTTAGGTGTTGTGATCATGGGTTGTTTAGCCACACTTATCGCCTCACCCTGTGTCAGCGCACCGCTGGTCGGCGCCTTGAGCTACATTAGCATCACAGGCAATGCCTTACTCGGCGGTATTGCGCTCCTTGCCCTCGGTCTTGGGATGGGTATTCCACTTATTGTTTTAGGCACGTCGGGTGGAAAATTCCTACCTAAATCTGGCCCGTGGATGCATCATGTTAAATCGTTATTCGGTGTCTTATTACTTGTGATCGCCGTGATGATGCTAAGCCGTGTGTTACAAGGTTCATTCACCTTAGTACTTTGGGCTGTATTAGCCATTTTTTGTGGCATTTATCTCGGTGCCTTGGATACCACGCCGCATGGTGCGAATTGGCAAAAATGTTGGAAATCTTGTGGCATTATTTTAGGTGCTTATGGTTTATTATTATTAATTGGTGCTGCCATGGGTCAAACTGATCCACTCAAACCTCTCGGCAATTTGTCTACACCCACAATTCATCCCACCGCACCCACCTCGAATATTCAACGTGTCACCTCATTAGCTCAAATTAAACCGCTGCTTGAAGCAGCGCAGCGTGAAGGTAAACCCGTTTTAATCGATTTTTATGCGGATTGGTGTTTGGATTGTAAAGTGATTGCAAAAACAATCTTGCAAGATCCAAAAGTGCTTGCGATTCTCGATCATTTCACAGTCATTAAAGCCGATGTCACAGCAAATGATGCCGATAATAAAGCTCTTGAAAAAGCCTTTAATGTTTTCGCACCACCCAGTTTTATTTTTATGAATCCTGAAGGTCAGGAAACTCAACGAATGATTGGCTCCGTGGCATTACCTGATTTCATTAATGCATTAGAGCAAGCTCAAAATACAGCACCTATAAGCACAAATCTTTCGGACAGTCTTGGTTTTGCTGTGCCGATGGTGCCGTCTTGAATAATTTATTTTTACTATCAACAAACACGATGCTCGGATTAAATGTTTCTAGTTCATTCGCACTATAATCTGCATACGACACAATGATCACTAAATCACCAGGCATCACAAGACGTGCAGCGGCGCCATTGAGACAAATTGTACCCGAGTTCTTCTCGCCTTCAATCACATAGGTAATAAACCGTTCGCCATTATTAATGTTGATCACATGAACTTGCTCAAACTCATAAAGATCCGCGGCCTCCATTAAGCTTTTATCGATGGTGATCGAACCGATATAATTCAAATTCGCTTCAGTGACTGTCGCGCGGTGTATTTTACTTTTACACATGATTCTATTCATATTCTCTCCCCCTGTTTTGAGCATTATATCTAAAAATCGTTCAGAATACGAGCAACTCTCATACCATTTTTTCGTGTTTGTTCGTAACAAGGAAAGCTGTGCCAATACCACAATACGTATTGGCACAGCTTTCCTTGTTACGAACAAACACGAAAAACCCGCAAACCCATTCTTTTTTCAATTTCAGCAAATCATCCCAACCGAACCAGCGAAAAACTCTCGACAATGGCTCGACCTCGACTAAAATTTAGGTTAAAGTTCAACCCCATTCTTTATCAAGCTGGTCAAGTCATATGAGCGTTTTAAATCTTGTGCGTCGGTTCGGATCAAAAGATCTCTCCATCGATCTCGGCACTGCGAATACTTTAATTTCCATCGATGGACAAATTGTCCTCAATGAACCTTCCGTGGTTGCTCTTCGAAAAGAAGGCGGCGAATCAAGTGTTGTTGCCGTTGGTATCAATGCAAAACCCATGATCGGCAGAACCTCACAAGGGCTGACAGTTGTACGCCCGCTTAAAGATGGCGTCATCGCTGATTTCTACGTCACCGAAAAAATGCTCCAATATTTCATGCGTAAAGTAGGCAAAAATAAACTCCTTGGCCGCAGCCCACGCGTGCTCATTTGCGTCCCCTGCGGTTCCACACAAGTTGAACGTCGCGCCATTAAAGAATCTGCCCTCGGAGCAGGTGCTTGTGAAGTTTATCTCATCGAAGAACCCATGGCTGCAGCACTGGGCTCAGGCATGCCCGTTGAAGAAGCTACAGGATCGATGGTCGTCGACATCGGCGGTGGCACCACGGAAGTCGCGATTATTTCTCTCAACGGTATTGTTTATTCTGCCTCTGTTCGCGTCGGTGGTGATCGATTTGATGAAGCCATTGTCAATTACGTCCGCCGCAACTATGGCACCCTCATTGGTGAAACAACCGCTGAGCGGATCAAACAAGCCATTGGCACGGCCTTCCCTGGTGAAGAAATTCGTGAATTAGAAGTACGTGGCCGTAATCTCGCGGAAGGTGTACCACGCAGTTTCACGCTTAACAGTAATGAAATCCTTGAAGCCTTACAAGAACCACTCTCGGGCATCATCGGCGCTGTACGCGCTGCACTCGAACAAGCACCGCCGGAGTTGGCCGGTGATATCGCTGAGCGCGGCATCGTTTTAACAGGCGGTGGCGCTCTGTTGCGTGATCTCGATCGCCTCTTAATGGAAGAAACAGGATTACCCGTGATTGTGGCTGAAGATCCTCTAACGTGTGTGGCCCGCGGCGGTGCTCGCGCATTGCATTTGATGGGAAGTAGGCAGGGCCTTGCCTTGCTTTATCGGGAGTAAGGAGATTTTTCCATCAAACGCTGGTTCATCAAAAAACAATTCCTAGGTCTTCGAACGACCTTGCTGGTCGTTCTTGCCTTCCTTTTGATGATCTTTGATAACAAGGCACATTACGTCATCAGTCTACGTAATACCTTATCGACGATCATCGTACCTATTCAATATTCCATTGATCTACCAATGCGCTTTGTTCACACCTTACAAATTCGTTTTATTAACCAAGAAACTTTGCTCGCTGAAAATAATAAACTCAAAACTGAACAACTCCTCCTACGCGCTCAAATCCAAACCTTGGAAAATGAACAGGAAGAAAGTAAACAACTGAGCCAATTACTTCATGCCTCTTCACCTCAGTTAAGCCAAATGATGATCGCCCAACTTTTGGCTGTTGATCCCAACCCTGCATCTCACCAAATCATCCTTAATCGCGGTAGTCGAAAAGGTGTTTATGTGGGCCAACCCGTACTCGATGCCTATGGGATCATGGGGCAAGTCATTGAAGTAAGCCCCTTCACGAGCCGCGTCCTCTTGATCATTGACACCAATAGCGCTATTCCTGTTCAAAATCGCCGCAATGGTTATCGCGCGATCGCGGAGGGAATGGGTCGTTTCGGTGAAATCCATTTACTCAATATTCCTAATACAGCTGACTTTCAAGTGGGTGATACACTGGTGAGCTCAGGCCTTGATGGTCGTTACCCGGTCGGTTATCCCGTTGGCACCGTCACCTCCGTAGAACATCGCATCAATGAACCCTTTACTGGAATCACCGCGCAACCCTTAGCTCATTTGAATCAAAGTCGTTTCGTGCTCTTAGTCTGGCCAGCGCCTGTTGCAACGCCCTTAAGTTTTAAGACCCTTCCTAGCAATGAGGGCACAGCGCCGAGGAAAAAACATGGAAACCGTTGATGTCAGGGGATTATTCATTATTTTCATCAGTTTCATTCTGGCCTTGATGCTCAGTATTTTACCGCTTCCACCCGTTTTGAATGCAATGCAACCGCAGTGGGTCTTACTCGTCCTCATTTATTGGGTCATGGCTCTGCCACGTCAAATCAGCGTGGGTATCGCCTTCATCATGGGCTTGCTGGTCGATACCCTCAATGGCCAACTCCTCGGACAAAATGCTTTAATCATGACCTTCATCAGTTATTGGATTGCTAAATTTCACCATTACTTGGATGTGCAGCCCCTCTGGCAACAAGCCTTTTCTCTATTTTGCCTTGTAAGCCTCTACCAACTCTACACCTTGTGCTTTGAGCTACATCTTGGTTTTTCATCCAACCTGTTCTGGTCCCATATTTTATCAATATTCACCAGTGTGCTACTTTGGTTCTGGATTGCTTCTTTATTGTCAGGGTTTAGGGTAAAATCGAGGTTACATTAGCCGAGGATACACAATGAGTTGGTTTAAAAAGCTACTCCCATCGATTCGAACCACTGAAAAAAAAGAGATCCCTGAAAAGGTCTGGAGCAAATGTGAAGGCTGTGCGGCTGTATTGTATCAGCCCGAACTCGAGCGCAACCTTCAAGTCTGCCCTAAATGTAATCACCATCATCGTATCGGTGCCCGAGAGCGACTCCGCCATTTTCTCGATCCTGAAGATCAAGTTGAAATTGCTCTTGATGTTGAGGCCGTTGATCGTCTGAAGTTTCGTGATCAAAAAAAATACCGTGACCGCCTTACTGCCGCTCAAAAAAGCACAGGCGAAAAAGATGCTCTCATCGTTTTTGAAGGAAAACTACATGGCATGCCTGTAGTCACAACCGCCTTTCTATTTAGCTTCATGGGTGGATCCATGGGAGCTGTCGTTGGGGAACGTTTTGTCCAAGCGGTTAACGTCTGTCTCGCTGAACGCCGCCCCTTAATTTGTTTTTCTGCCAGTGGTGGCGCAAGAATGCAAGAAGCGCTGATCTCTCTCTTCCAAATGGCAAAAACCTCTGCTGCGCTTGCTAAATTACAGGCGGCAGGCCTCCCCTATATTTCTGTGCTCACCGATCCAACCATGGGTGGTGTCTCAGCCAGTTTAGCGATGTTGGGTGATGTGATCATCGGTGAACCTAAAGCCCTCGTCGGTTTTGCAGGCCCCCGTGTAATTGAACAAACGGTGCGCCAAACCCTACCTGAAGGTTTTCAATGCAGTGAATTTTTACTTGAGCATGGTGCCATTGATTTGGTGATTGATCGTCGTGATTTAAGACCCAGAATTGCGAGTATATTAGCAAAACTCATGCATCGATCAATTTCCTTTTGTCCGATTCGGCAGAGGGAGACTTTTTAGGGCGTCATTGGAGCACATGTTGGGGATAAAGGTTGGGGTAGGTTGGGTTAGTACAGCCGAAGGCTGAGCGTAACCCAACATTCTACTTTTTGCAGAGTACTTTTGTTGGGTTACGCTCAGCCTTCGGCTGTACTAACCCAACCTACATTTTTAAAATATTTTAAAACCAAAATGCTACAAAAATGGCTCAACCACCTCGAAACCCTAAACCCTGATAAAATCAACTTGGGTCTCGACCGGATCCGCACAGTGGCCGATCCACTTAAACTTGCCATCTTTAATTGCCCCATCATCACTGTTACCGGTACAAATGGCAAGGGCTCGACCGTTGCCCTCCTTGAATGTCTTTTTCTCAATGCGGGTTACCGCGTCGGCGCTTATACTTCGCCCCATCTTTTTCGTTTTAATGAACGCATTCGTATCCAGGGTGAGCCGATTGATGACGCCTCACTTTGCCAAGCTTTTGAACACATTGAAACTGCGCGTGGTGATACTTACCTTACTTATTTCGAATTCACAACGCTTGCCGCGTTTGATTTATTCCAAGGTGCACAACTCGATATCCTCATTCTCGAAGTAGGTTTAGGCGGCCGACTCGATGCTGTTAATCTTGTCGATGCGGATGTCGCCGTCATTACGACCATTGCCCTGGATCATCAAGAATACTTAGGGCCTGATCGAGAATTAATTGGCGCGGAAAAAGCAGGCATTTTGCGTGAACTTCAACAGGTGATCTGTGGTGATCCTCATCCTCCACATTCACTTCTCAAAAAAGCTCAAGCATTAAATACAACTTTTTATAATTTGGAGAAAAACTTTTTTTATACTGAAAAACCAGATCACTTTTTATTCTCATTCCTAAAGCAAACCTGGCAACTTCCAATCCCAAGCATTGAATTACAAAATGCGGCTACTGCATTGATGGCGATGCTCTGTCTTCATGATCGCCTTCCTGTTGCTGAACATCATATTAAACATGCCTTAGAAACTGTTTTTCTTCCAGGCCGCTTTGAATATTTATCTAAAAATCCCACTATTATTGTCGATGTTGCGCATAATCCTGCAGGTGCGGCTTGGTTAACCCAACGCTTATTGCAGGAACCTTGTGAAGGAAAAACATTTGCAATATGGTCGATGTTGGGTGATAAAGATTTAATGGGCAGTGTTGAGCCCTTAATTCCCTACATTGATGCGTGGTTTTTTGCAGAACTTGAAGTCCCACGTGCAGCCTCATTAACACAGATGGAACACGCCCTTCACAAAGCGGGCGCACAACATATAAACGCACATACAAATTTTAAAGAAGCTTATTCCGCTGCCTTGTCTTTCATGCAACACAATGATAAATTGCTCGCCTTCGGTTCTTTCCATACGGTAGGGGCTTTTTGTAATTTGTATAGAGGCAATTGTGGATAATAAAATAAAACAGCGCGTCCTAGGTGGCATTGTAATTGGAGCTATAGTGATCATCACTATTCCTTTTTTCTTCGGACATAATCATCAAACAGTCCCCACAAAAACTGTCACGATGAATGCACTGATTCCACCTTTAGCTACATCCCTATCAACCCCAGCATCAACTTTACCACCAACACCTACAGTCACTGCGCAGCCTGAAACGACACCTGCACCTGCGGCACAAAATACGAGTGCACCGAATTCTTCCAATTCAGCGACTACTGATCAAACAATTCCCCTGGTCGTCACAGATGAACAAACACAAACAACCCCTACAGTAGATACGACAGAACAAAATTCAGCACCCACTGATGTAAATTCATCAACATCCACAACAACACAACCTGCTTTTGATCCGAATGCTGCAGGAACTACACCCGCAACTGTACCTGCCCCTACGCCAACAACGACACCGGCCTTTAACCCGCAAGCTACCCCTGCTGTCGCACAAATGCCTGTTACAACACCTGCACCGCAACCCGCTGTTGCAGCACCTGTACAACCCGAGCCGCAAGTTGCCACTACTGCAACAACACCTGTTAAAATCAAATCGACGCCGGTTACTCAACATACAAGTGCTGTTTCTAATACCTCCCATGCCTGGACTGTTCAAGTTGGTAGTTTTAGTAAAAAAAGTAATGCCGCCCATTTGGTGAGTCAATTAAAGGCCCGCGGTTTACCTGCATATACTCAAACAATCCAAAGTTCACATGGCAAAACTATTCGCGTGTTTGTTGGCCCTGAAGTTAAACATGCAAAAGCGCAAGCCCTTGTGGTATTGTTAGAACGACGAAATCACATCCAAGCTATTATCGTCCCCTATTCAACGTCAATTGGTTAAAAGGAACTTTTATGCTAGATACTATTGCTGCAATGAATTGGCTCGATGTCATTATTTTGGTGATCATCGCCCTATCCACAGTCATCAGTTTTATTCGTGGTTTTGCGCGTGAGGCCGTTTCATTGGTTTCATGGATCGTTGCGATTTGGCTTGCCTTGGTCTATTACAAACCTTTGGCTGCAGCCTTGCCTTCATTTATCTCGCACGATGAATTGCGTTCTATTATTGCTTTTGCCATCCTTTTTGTAGGGATCTTAATCATCGGTGCACTGATTGGTTACATGGTCGCGCATTTTGTGGAAAAAACAAAATTGACGATGATGAATCGCTTGCTCGGCGTTGTCTTCGGCATCGCCCGCGGTGTTTTGCTCGTCGCTTTGGCTATTTTACTTGGCAAACTCACACCGGCACCTCAATACGATGCTTGGAAAGATTCTGTTTTAATTCCTGGCTTTAAACCGGTCACCACGTGGATCCAAGGATTTTTGCCTGATTATATCAATAAACATTTTGAAGATGCCTCGAAGGCTGCCCAAAATACTGCCAACAGCACGGCTGATACAGCGGATAAGACAGCAGATACAACCAAGAAGGCGGTTGAGGGGTAAGTTTGGTTTAGATTTTAGCGTAGGTTTTTAAAATCTACGCTAAAATACTAATCCTTTTTTTTCGAATTAGATTAAGCACCTTCAGTGCAAGGCCATTGGGTTTCTTTGCTCCTATTTCCCATTTTTGAATGGTTGAAACACTGGTATTAAGATAAGCGGCAAAAACCGCCTGACTCAAATGAGCCTCTTCGTGAATATGCTTAATTTCGACCGAATTTAATTCGTTCACTGCTGGCAAACATAATCGATTAAATTTATTCATTGTAACGCTTGGGAAAGCTCCAGATTGATGAAGATCAGATGCGGTTTGATGAACAGCATCTAAGATTTTACTTTTACTCTTTTTCATCATATAGCTAAAGAATTTATTGTAAATTTAAAAATACATTTAAATAGGTTGACTTTATTAGTTTAAGCATTTAAAATTTCGAATTCGTTCTCGCCAATAACAAAGAGTTTAAAAATGATCAAAAAATTAGCATTTTGTTTCTTCGTCATTTTATCCTGCAACGCAACCGCCTTTGCCGCAACTGACGATTATGCACAAGGTAATTTCAATGGTTTCTATCTTGGAGGCGGCTATGGCTATCTCGTTGGCGGAATGCACAGCGGCAATGACCTGACGCTCATGACAAATGGCACAAATTTTCAAAACTCTTTTTCAACAAACACACATGTATCCGGATCAAATCTTTTAGGTCTCATAGGATACAGCCATACTTGGGGTCGGTTCTATCTGGGTGGTGAAGTGGATGCAGGAGGTATCGTTGGCCCCTCACATAGCACCGAAGTAGGAAACAATAGTACTGTCCAAAGCGCAAAACCAACTTGGACGGTGACACCCTCGCTCCTCCTCGGTGGTTTGGCCACACCCCAGTGGTTGATTTATGGGCGTCTAGGGGTTTCCGTTATGGGAAATGAAATAGAAACAACGACGCAGCACAATGGACAAAGTCAAACTTCAAATGATTCGAGCACTGCCGTTGGGCCACTCTGGGGCTTGGGTCTCGGGTATAGCTTCACGCCTCATCTTAATTTGAGGCTTGAAGATGACTTATCAGTGAGTTTTGCATCGACCTTACAAGACAGTACAGAAAATCAAAATGATATACTTAGGAATTCTGCTCATACGACCAATGCATTTAATGAGGTATTAGCAACAATCAGTTACGTTTTTTAAAGTATTGACATCTAGCTGCTAGGCGTTGATAATGAACGCCCTGTTTTAAATCAAATTGACCGGAGTTTTAACTTGGCAAACATCAAATCATCTAAGAAACGTGCACTTCAATCTGAAGCACGTCGCTTACGCAATCAAGGTCAACGCACTGAAATGCGTACTTTTGTAAAGAAAACCATCAAGGCATTAGAGTCTGGTGACGCTGTACTTGCACAAGCAGCTTATCGTGAGGCTTCTTCGAAGTTGGATCGTTTAGCTCGCAAGGGATTGATTCACAAGAATAAGGCTGCTCGACATAAGAGCCGTTTGACGTTACGTTTAAAGAAATTAAGCGCTGCGGCTTAAGCAGAGTAGTAGATAGGTCAAGAAAACTTAAGGCTAATTGGAAAACTTAATTTTCTACCTTAGCCCTAAGTTCCAACATCAACTTCTGACACAGTACTTCTGTGTTTTCTTTACGGATTGCAGAAATTGTAAATACCGGCCCTGTCCAAGCTAATCGTTTGATCACATCATCACAGGCTTTTTTAGCCTGTTCCGGCAATAATAAATCCGTCTTATTTAAAACCAACCAACGTGGCTTGGCCGCCAACTCAGGGCTGAATTTTTCAAGTTCGTGTGCAATGACACGTACCTGTTCTACAGGATCAGAACCATCGAAGGGAGCAACATCAACAAGATGAAGAAGAACTTGTGTCCGGCTTAAATGTTTGAGAAACCGCGTACCTAATCCCGCACCCTCGGCTGCACCTTCAATCAAACCTGGAATATCAGCCACCACAAAGCTCTGCCCTTCTCCCACCCGAACAACGCCTAAATTAGGATAAAGTGTGGTGAAAGGGTAATCTGCAACTTTAGGTTTTGCGGCTGAAACAGCACGGATGAAGGTTGATTTTCCGGCATTGGGCAAGCCGAGCAGTCCAACATCTGCTAATAATTTTAATTCCAAACGTAGATTGCGTTTCTCACCTGAAGAACCGGGCGAGGTTTGCCGTGGAGCACGATTTATACTGCTTTTGTAACGCGTATTGCCAAGGCCATGAAAACCGCCCTGAGCAACTTTAATTTGTTGTCCCGCATGAACTAAATCACCGAGACATTCAGCTGTATCTTCGTCATATACAACCGTACCCACAGGAACGTAGATAATTAAATCCTCGCCGCCATGGCCTCTGCAATTAGCACCACGACCTGGCTCACCGTGTTCAGCACGAAAAAGACGTTGGTATCGGAAATCGACAAGGGTATTAAGATCAGAATGAGCCTTCAGAATAATGCTGGCACCATCGCCACCATCACCACCATCAGGCCCACCGAGGGGAACAAATTTTTCACGACGAAAACTCAGGCAACCTGAACCACCATCGCCAGCTTCGACACGGATTGAAACTTCATCAACGAACCTCATGATCTGTGCCTCTACAAAGAAATTTCAGGGTTTCTTACGCGCCTACCGCATCCGCATACACGGAAACAAATTGGCGACGCTTAGAACCTTTAATTTCAAAACGAACTGCGCCTTCAATGAGGGCATAAAGTGTGTGATCACGGCCTAAACCCACGTTTGTACCTGCGTGGTAACGTGTTCCACGTTGGCGAATAATGATATTACCCGCAAGAACATGCTCACCGCCAAAACATTTGACGCCAAGCCGTTTGGAAATCGAATCGCGGCCGTTGCGTGTACTGCCGCCTGCTTTTTTATGTGCCATTTCTCACCTCGTTAAGCATTTAACCTAAAAACTTGATACCGCGTTAAAATCTTATTCGCAATCCTCATGTATGCCTAGGCCGTAGGCCGTTTGCTCGTAAGATTTTGCCTTGTCTCAAGTCTTTATGTTAAATGCTATAAGCTTGTAATCCCTGTAATCTTCACAGCCGTATAATACTGACGGTGCCCCATGTGTTTCATATGGTGCTTACGACGACGGAATTTAATGATTTTAATTTTCTTGTGTCGCCCGTTCTCAACAACAGTACCAGCCACAGCGCTGCCGTCTAAGTAGGGCGCGCCCACTCTAATCTTTTCACCGTCAACAACCAGCAAAACTTTGTCAAACTTAACCTCAGAGCCTTCTTCTGCATCAAGCTTTTCGAGTTTCAAGGTTTCTCCAGCGCTGACACGATATTGCTTGCCACCGCTCAAAATAACTGCGTACATAACGATCTACTCCAAGGCGATCCCATAAGAGGGTTGATTCTAAAGTAATCCGGGCGCCCAATCAAGCGTCAAACGTTAAAAGTTGATCACATCCGTATTCCAAGCTAGTCTTATATCATTTCTCAGGTTGATCAGCTACAGTGAAGTCTGCATCAATGCCACAACACGCATTCGTGCAGACTTCACTGTAGCTGATCAACCTGAGAAATGGGATAAGCCATGAAACTATCTTACGAACAACTCCAAACCCATCTCGACAAGCCCCTCGCCCCAGTCTATTGGATCAGCGGTGACGAAGGATTCCTCGTTCAAGAAGCTTGCACTGCTATTTTACAATCAGCCCAAGGTCAAGGTTTTGAAGAACCCATTCGCTTCCATGTAGACAGTGGATTTTCATGGTCAACCTTCCAACAAGCCTATCAAAATCTTTCCCTCTTTTCACACCAGCAAATCTTAGACCTGCGTTTAGCTGATGGAAAATTAGATGTACAAACCCGTGAAGCCCTCACTGCTTACTTTAACCAACCCCGACCTGAAAAACTTTTATTAGTCCGCAGCCCCAAACTCGATGCAACCCAATTAAAAATAGAATGCTACCAAGCTTTTGAGCGCCAAGGTGTCGTATTACCCATCCCCCCTGTGCCACGCGAACGGCTCTCAGGTTGGATCAAGCAACGCCTAAATCGTGCTAATATTCAAGTAACGCCTGAAATTGCAGAACTTTTAGCGCAGCGCGTTGAGGGGAATCTTTGGGCCGCCGCTCAAGAAATCGAAAAATTACAACTGATCGTAGGTGAAGGCGTACTGGAGCGTTCCGTGGTACTTGAAGCGGTCACGGATCATGCGCAGGATGATGTGTATCGTCTTGTTGATCTAGCCTTGTTGGGGCAATCGACGGCAGCATTGAGATCATTGTCCCGTTTGAAAGCCGAAGGTTTGGAAGCACCTATTGTATTGTGGGCCTTGGCGCGTGATATTCGCATGTTGGCTGCGATCAGCCAAACTTTAGCGCAAGGCATATCGATCGCTGAAGCATTGCGAATTGCTGGTGTTTGGGAAAAACGCAAGCCGCTTTTACAAAAAGCATTACGCCGAGAAACAAATTGGTCGGCTTTATTGAACAAGGCTGCTGCGGTAGATCGCGTCATCAAGGGCGCCCAAGTTGGCTCTGTTTGGGATACTTTAGAGACCCTGACCTTAAATGTGGCTGGGGTCATATTAAGTACGGAGAATGTTCATGGCTGATAAAAAGCTACAAGGTGATAATCTTTTCGGCAACTCCTTTTGGGAGGCCGTGGATCAAGCGATTAAAGAAGGTTTAGATTACCAATCTTATCTTGCTGAATTGCCAGAACTTTTAAAAGAAGTCATCACACGACCTCTTAGCGGCGATGATGTAGAATACCTTCAAAAAATTCACGCCTATCTTGCCATCACAAATCCCGAACGGCCCATGTTTGAGCCTGAAGGTGAAGCTGCGATCTGGCGTTCAACCAGTGGCTGGCTGATTTATGACTACGGTAATTATATCGTTACCTCTTCGGGAATATTTGCATATGGTTATCATCCTGATAGTTTGAAACAAAAAGCGATTAATGATTTACCAGATGATGATAAGGGCGGGCGTCGACGAAAGATAGATTACAATCAAACAGGGACGATTACACAACAGATTGTCGATACCTCACGTGATGTCTTGACCTTGGCACAGCAACGCTGGCCAAGCGCACAAATGGTAGAAGGCTATCCCAATATGCGACGCATGGCTTGGGTCATTGCGACATTAAATGATTTTACGATCGAAGGTTTTAATCCATCCGTTGAAGATCGCGTGGTACTGGAATGGGCTCGACGCAATGGTGCAGATCGTCTCATTTCCAAAGATACGAAACATCTTCGTGATCGCCGGCCTAAGCAGCGGCGGCCGGGGCGGTAATATACTCTTCGCGCTTCATTCTTAGGCGTTGTTGCCTGCGGCATCTCGCAATCCTCATTTATAGTAATAAACTCCGTTTGCTCGAGCCTTGGCGCCTAGCCTAAGAATGGATCGCTTTGAGTGTAAGCGTCAAGACAACTGCAGGTTGTTAAACGTATAAAGTTATGATCGTTGTTGGTTGCTGTTATTTTTTAAAGGGCATTAAGGCTTCAAAGTCTTCAAGTGTTTTACAAGATGGTAATTTTTCA
>JAKBBU010000036.1 GCA_021808365.1 Pseudomonadota bacterium | reverse complement strand
AACAACCTCTTGAGGGAAACTAAATTTTCTTGAGGGCCAGGAGTGCGTTGGTGATGACGAAAACCTCAGAGCGGGCGCGGATCAGGGGTCGATGCCTTGCACCCTTTTTTCACTGTCTGAATCACAGCCTGCTAAAATTCCCCTCATCAAGTAAAAAGTTAAGTTCACTTTCAACTTACTTGCATGGTCAGCAAAGGTCAGGAATAGTCTAGCATTCGCCCAAATTACGCCCAAAAAAGTAGACTAAACTGAAAAACGTTTATTTATCAAAGTATTAAAATTCACTTCCAGAGGATTCGAATCTCTCCGGGCGCGCCATAAATCAATAACTTACAAACTCTTTCTTGATCTTCGATAACCTAAAATTCAAAAAACTGTTCTCCTGCACCCATATTTCAATTAGATGGAGTGGTAGGTTTGAGTTTTTTGCCTCAAACTATATATTCGAAACTGACAAATAATTTGTCACTGGCACCATCGGGATATCATTCAGGTTTTCCTCAGGTTTCTTATTTCCCAAGAACCAATCACAACAATGCGAAGGTGCTTTTAATACTTCGTTTTCTTTTGATGCTAAAGCTTTTGCTTCTATTGCCCTTGCCTGCATCGCTTCTATCTGACTGGGGCGGCTTTTATTGAGTGAAAGCGCCCATAAAAATGCTCCTTCAATCATGCGGATCGATGTATAACCTGCAGCAACCCCATTAATACCCAATGGTGTTTTAAGTCCTAAAAACCAAGCTGTTGGAATTGCACAAAGCATGCTTAAAAAAGAAACGACCATAGCCGTTTTATTTTCCCCAAGAGGACGTAATTGCATCAGTAAGTTGTAACAAACCGCGTCAGAAATCACACCCAGGGAAACAATCCACAGTAAACTCGGGAGCATTTGCGCTATGGATTCATCCAGATTAAGAATGCGCGCTAAAACCTCTGGAAAAATAGCAAAAAAAATCGGTAACGGTAGAATGTAACAAAGCTCTGTTGCTAAACCGAATCTTCCATTTTCACTTGCTTGTTTATACTCTATTCTGGCACTCTCTATGAGAGTAGGATCATCACTATCACTTTCCAAGCTTTTTTCATGATATTTAGCTCCTTCACCAATTTTTCCAGCCACTTCTTGAGCGATAATGCCGCTAAAAGCAGAACCTGGAATGAAAATAAGATACGAATAAGAATAAGCCACACCTAAAGCTGATAGAGCTGATGCCCCCAAAAAACCCGCAATCAAACTGATAATTAGATTTGTTATTTTTTCATTAAATAAACCAAACGAAATTCCCATTCCCCACTCAAACATTTTTTTGAGCACTTCGAAAAAACCTTCAACACGTTGGCAAAAATCAAAGAAACTGAAATCTTTAAATACACGCCCGAACTTAAGATAAAGACCATAAAGCAATGCAGTTACACACTCTCCTAATGCATAACTTATAGCAACACCGGGAAACCCAAAGCGGGGAACACCCAAACCACCAAAACCCAATAAAATCGCTAAGGCTGTAGATACTGCTAAACTTGTTAAAGCCATCACCATGGCACGACTTCCTTCTTTAAAACTAAAGATCATTTGTTCAAAGATAACTCGCAGAGGAAAAGCCAGAGCCATCGGCAGAGAGGTAAGTAGTAAAAAAATTTTAAATATATCAGATTCAATCTTTGATTCATTTGTAAGCTCACATACAATATACTTTTTTACTTAAGGAGGCTCATCATGTGGATTAGAACACATAGCAAAATTTACCCAAGCGTCCAAAAAGAAGAGATCTGGCAATTATGGACCGATGTAAATCATTGGACCGACTGGCATGATGATTTGGACTATTGCAAAATGGACGGCGCATTTGCCGTTGGAAATCACTTTATGCTAAAGCCTAAAAAGGCTCCAGCTGTTAAAATTAAGTTAGTGGAAATTGAAGAAGGTCTAAAATTTACTGATTGCACAACGTTTTGGGGTGCAAAAATGTATGACACCCATACTCTCGAAGAAACAAAAGAGGGCTTACGGCTTACCAACACTCTAGTTGTCACCGGATTTCTGAAATTCCTCTGGATTAAATTAGTGGCCCAACATGTTGCTGACACCGTTCCAGATGAAATGGATGCCTTGGTCAATCTTGCAAGGTCCAAACATGGCTGATCTTACATTTAGTGTTGAGCACCCCGAGGATAGTTCGGGACTTTTACTGTGGCAAACAACAATCACTTGGCAACGGTTAATAAAAAAGGCACTTGAGCCTTACTCTATTTCGCATGCTCGGTTTGTAATTTTAGCTATTGTATTATGGTTTGAGGGCATTCACGAAGAACCTACATAAATTTTAATTGTCCGCCAATCAAAATTGGATAAAATGACGGGATCAAAATCGCTCAAAAAATTGGCCCTTGAAGGTTTCATTAAACGTTCAGAACATGAAAAAGATACGCGCGCCAAATCGGTACGTTTAACCGCAAAAGGAAAAGTACTAATCTCAAAATTAGTGCCAATCGTTGAGAAAATTGATGAGAAATTTTTTGGAGCTGCTGGCGCAACTAATCAACAATCTCTTGTTCACATCTTGGGTAAAATTATCGCTAACCATGGATCTCAATAAGCTATGCGTGATATAAAAGCATCCTTACTAAGGAAATAAATGATCATGATGCCTATAAATATGCTGGGTGTCTCTCTACCTTGGGTTATCGCACTACCCTTTCTGACTTGCATCGCTGGATTTTTCGATGCCATTGCAGGAGGCGGTAGCTTATTAACAATTCCTCTCTTATTGTTGGCAGGTCTTGATCCTGTTACGGCGATTGCAACTAATAAATTTCAAGGTATGTTTGGTGTGGGTGCTGCAAGCATAAAATTTACGCGAGCTAAAATGATTGATTTTCACTTAATCGCTCCCATGTTAATCATGGCAATCATTGGCTCTATGTTAGGAGCATTGATTATACAACATATTAGCCCCCATCGATTAATGCAAGCTGTCCCGATCATTTTATTTTCTATTGCATTATATTTGCTGCTGGTTAAAAACTTTGGTACCTCTGCAAGTCCACCTAAATTGAGTCAACTTGTTTTTTCCCTCACTGTCCCTCTAGTCATAGGAACTTGGGACGGATCATGGGCCCCGCAACAGGATCCTTTTTTGCATTAGCTTTTACCATTTTATTAGGTAAAACATTATTAGAAGCAACTGCACATGCCAAGGTTCTCAATTTAACGACAAACCTATCTGCTGCGCTAGTTTTTGCGCTGTCTGGCCATATTTTGTGGTTATTAGGATCCTTAATGGCTTTGGGTGTATTTATAGGTGGTTGGCTAGGAGCACATACCGCTATCCGAGTAGGCCCAGGATTGATCCGCTGGTTATTAGTTATTGTAAGCACCATGATGTCATTGCGGTTAGCTTGGCAATATTGGTAAAATTTCGTTTCAAAATACTATTTTTATTCGCTTCATTTTTAGATAACAAAGTAATACAGCGACCCACCCAAGCTACACCTGGCTCTGCAAATAATTCTGCTCGCCGAGCTTATCGTAGAGATCAATCTCCCGTTCCAGCCAATCCACGTGGTTTTCTTCACTTTCGAAGATCTTGCAAAGCAAACTACGCGTCACATAATCTTTGACTTGCTCCGCATAGTAAATTGCTTCACGCAGTGCAGGAATACCTTGATATTCAAGTTTCAAATCACACTCAAGAATATCACGTAGATTTTTGCCTATACACAGTGGACCCAGCTTTTGAAGATCAGGCATACCTTCCAAAAATAAAATCCGCTCCATCAATAAGCTTGCATGTTCAATTTCTTCACGATGCTCTTCTTCCTCATGTTCTGCGTGCTTTTTAAAGCCCCAATCTTTCAGCATGTGTGAATGCAAAAAATATTGATTAATTGCAATCAATTCATTGTAAAGAAGCTTATTGAGATGCTCGATTACTTTTTGATCAGTTTTCATATCATCCTCCTTTAAGGCTTAGGCTTAGGATCACGTTCACTTTTGAGCTTTTCCTGCCCACGCTGTAAATCAAACCGTAATTGCTTCCGTAATTTTGCTTCTTCAAAACGCCACTTATCAAGTTCGGTTTCTAAGACAAGTGGCGGCAACGGTATAGGCTTAAAATTTTCATCGACAGCAACCATGGTAAAATAGCAGGTATTCGTATGCCGTTTCACAGCTGTTTGAATATTTTCAGCAATAATCTTAACCCCCACCTCAAGGGAGGTTGTCCCCACATAGTTCACACAGGCATAGCAGGTGACCAACTCGCCCACGTGAACAGGTTCTTTGAAAAAAACAGTATCGACCGAAAGTGTCACCATCCGTAAACCCGAATACCGTGCAGCACAGGCATAGGCCACTTTATCCAGCAAGCCTAAAATATAGCCACCGTGGACGTTTCCGGTAAAGTTTGCCATGTCCGGGGTCATGATCTCAGACATGGTTAATGTTTTTTCGCGGCCCAGTTTATGTTCCATGTGGTGAATTATAGCACATTCAAAGAAACCATTTAATAAATGTATAAAATTCGAACATTTTATTACATTTATACCTAGCAGATCGTTTTCAGTGAATTACAACTAGAATGTACGCCTTTCACTGAAAACGCTGTGAGCTCAATTTAACCTATTGCTAATTCAATTGCTTATGTTTTATCGTACCTTGGTTCACCGGACCAAAGGGCAGGCAATGTATCGAGCTTTTCTTTCTAACCGCGGTTTTCCGCGGATCGCAACAGGAGTAAAGTCTTTGAGCATCAACTTGCCCCTTAAAAAAGCTCTATCTACCTTAACCCTTACAACCTTGTTGATTCCCTTTTCTCCTGCTATTGCTACCGACCGAACAGTTCCTATTACCACCGCCCCACCAT
This sequence comes from Pseudomonadota bacterium, assembly GCA_021808365.1. Lineage (GTDB taxonomy): Bacteria > Pseudomonadota > Gammaproteobacteria > JAKBBU01 > JAKBBU01 > JAKBBU01. Next base: position 13,246 of record JAKBBU010000036.1, on the reverse strand, counting down.
TGATGGAACAACCCTTCCAAACCGATACCATCTACGATCTGAACACCAAGGCCTATAACAACTCCATACTACAAGTTAACCAACCCCTGCATGCCTATAACCAGGACCTCTATGAATTTAGCTTTAAAACATTTCTTGAAGCAGAAAATTTAAATGATGCCTATAGAATTGCTGATGCTGCTGTGAAACAAAATCCAACTGACCTCAGCTGGCACGAACGTTTGGCCATTATTGCCACTTGGACACAACACCCTGATGTGGCACTTAAGCAATGGCAATATTTGGCTGCCCATGGTAGGAATGATGATGGCGTGCTCGGTCACATCATTGAATTATCTAAAGGGCTTCATGATGATCCTGCCTTGGTTGAAGCGCTTAAAACGCATATTGATCGCTATCCTGACGATACTCAAGCTTGGGAAGATCTCGCTGCAGCTTATGAGAGACTCAACCAGCCATACGAAGCCATTAGCTTGCTTCAACAAGGTTATGTACGAAAACCAAATAAAATCTATCTATCAATTATTGCTTATTTGTATAACAGCATCGGTGAACCTCGCCAAGAAGCTATTGAAATCAATAATATTATTAGTCATTATGGGGTCACGACTGATTTGGCCTTAAGGCAATCTGAAATTTCTTATAGCCAAGGTAGCATTAATATTGCTTTAAAAAAATTACTTGCGGCAAAAAGCAAGGCAAAACCTACTGATTATTCTTACTGGCGCACACTAAGCGATTTGGCTTGGATAGCGCAAGATTATCCAGATGCTTTATTAGCAGCACAAACACTCTACCAGCAAGGTCAAGCAAATGCAGATGATTATGCACACATGATCAATTTGCTTCAAAAAACAAACCCCGAATTTGCTTTTTCACTCTCTGCAGAAGCTTGGAAAAATTTTCATCAACCTACATTTTTCTTTTCTGCAATCAGCTCGGGCAGCCAATTAGAAAAGTGGGCTAAATTACGTGACCTTTATTTAAGTCTGAGCTCAGATGATAAAAAACAATTAACCAATAATTCGTATTATTGGACAACGTTGTCGCAAGTTTGGCAACAACTGGGCAATTCCGAGGCTGCTATAAAAGCCCTTGATGAAGCCCTTGCACTTGAACCCGATAATATAGACATTAAAGTGGGTTATCTATGGTTGTTGATCGACAGTAATGCTAAAACCTCCCTAGCACGTTTAATAAACAAATGGGCTGATTTAATAAACAATACTCAAGGTACAAATAAAAACCCAGGTCTCTGGGATGTTTTTGCCTATGGTGCATTAGCACTTGGTAATGATCAATTAGCCCTAAAATTATTCGATGAAAACCTGCCTAATCAATTACAAAATTATCCCTGGCTCATTAGTTTTGCAGGAAGTCTTGAGGATGCCGATTATATTCTCGCTTCCTATTGGGCTCGAAATTTTGCCTGGCAAGGTGTTCAACATAGTCTTGCAGCACAAAAAACACTGATCACTTCAGAACAATGGTTTCCCTATGCCGAACTTTCAGCCATTGAGGCACCCGGTGAAATTTCAGGACAAGCCATGCGCCGTCTTGCCCAATATCCCCTGACCGACACTAATTTAAATGAGCTTCTCTCCTGGGCTGTTTCAACAGGTGAATATGATTTAGCCACTTATCTCTTAAAATATTATCAAATTAATCACATACCCATTCCTCAAATCACGGAATTAAATGTAGCGTTAAATAATAATGAATTACCGACCATGCAGCGGATCATCACACCCTCGCCCACAACCGACACACTCACAAACCCAAAGAATCCAAAAGCTGTCAATGATCAAACGGGTGTAAACGATCAAATCGAAGCAGTGGATGCACGTGATGCGGCCGTACGGCTTGGCCAATTTGCTATGGCTGAACAATATGCCTATGCTGGCATGGATCAAATTCAAAGTAATCAAGCGCAACAAACTTTTTCATACCAACTTTTGGCTGAAACCATGGTAGCGCAAGCCAATGATGTCAGTCTCTCACCCGTTTTTTTAGAGTTTGGTTCAGTCACACAAATGAATACGTATTTCACTTCAGTCCTACATATTAATGCGAACCTTTCTGTTGCACCGTTTGCGACCTATGGCCCTCAATGGTCAAATAATAAAACCCAATTAACCAATGTTCCAACTTCTGATTCTGAAGCTGGCGTTAACTTAAACTATAAGAATAACCGCAATGATTGGGAGGTCGGAGCAAGTGTACGCAATGATGTTCGAACGTTCGCCACTGCACGCGCCCAAGACAGTTATCAATGGAATACCGCTTTGAATTTAAATCTTCTCTTAGGATATAACCAACGATCTTATTTAACAGATGCTATGCTCGTCGGCGGTGCGCAAAACATGGCGCAATTAACAGCTACATATAATCTCGATAACCATAATTTTCTAGTTGCTCAAGAAGAAGGTGACGAATATGTGTCGCAGTCAGGATATAATTTGGGCTGGGGTAATTTAGTCAATGGTGAAATCGATCATCGTTTCACGCTAGATTATCCTGATATTGGTGTACGTGCTTTTGGTGAATTAGCCAATTTTGCCCATACCGGTACACCCCGATCAGATTTAACACCTTTAATCCCTGTCAATCAGTCAATCAGCAGTTCATTTTTTATTCCGGATAGTTTTTCGCAATGGGGCGTTGGCACTTATTTAGGTGAGCTTTACAAAGATAATTATACCAGTTTATTTCGCCCTTACTTTGCAGCTGATGTGTTCTATAATACAGTGACACACATTGGTTATGATGCAGGCGGTGGTGTTGCTATGCGTGTTTTTGGTGATGATCAATTGGCTGCATTTGCAGAATACAGTCAAGATTCTGGTGGTGTTGCACAACAGACAATCTCTGTTGGATGCAGTTATAAATATCTTTTTTAAATGGAGAGCAGCATGTTCAAAAAAATCATTCGTTTTCTCGCGCTGAGCGTGTTTATCACGCTCGCCGCGTGTACAACGGTTAATACAACACCGAAGCCACAACTGGCGAGTGGGTCCTGGTTAGTCGCTCCCTTTGTGAATAATTCAAACACACCTCGTGCAGGTTACAGCGTGGTGGTGATGACGGGTGATTTATTACGAGCCAAAGGTTACAGTTGTCTGAATTTCTATATTCCTCAACAAACCACAGAAGGTATTTTGCCCCAAGAAACCAATATGAAGCAGATTAATCAGGTCATGAATTATGCACGTAACCATGGTTATCGTTATGTGATGACGGGAACGGTCAACGAATGGCGTTATAAAGCTGGGCTTGATGGTGAACCCGCTGTGAGTATCACATTAGATTTAGTAGATACGCAAACAAATCGCAGTGTTTGGAATTCTGTCGCCAGTGGTTCGGGTTGGGGACGTGATTCAATCACACGGATTGCTCAAAACTTGATTACACAATCGATCAACACATTACCTCAAGGACGTCGACTGCAGTGATAGAAACAACCAAGAAAGCAAAGGAACGGATCAAGATTCATCTCTGGGTACAAGATCGCTTGCATAGCAATCTCTGGGGATGGATTGAAAGTATTGCGATGACCTTGTTGATCATCGTGACAGGTTATTACATCACGCCTAATGATCCCTTCTTCATACAAGAAGGCTTCCCTTGGACCTGGATCGTACCGATTTTGCTTGCATTACGGTACGGCCTGGGTCCCGCCTTCCTCTCTGTGATCATCATGGTTACTTGGTTTTGGCGTTTTGAATTTCATCCCGGCATCAATCTCGGGATGTACAAAATTTATTTCCTTGGCGGTATGATCACGACCATGCTCTGTGGTGAATTCAGTGCGCAATGGCAAAGCCGTGTGCGTCGCTCAAATCAATTCGCCGAGTATGCGGAAGAACGTCTTGAAAACCTGGCTAAAACGTATTTTGTTACTCGTCTTTCTCATGATCGTTTAGAACAAAGCCTGATCAGCCGACCTGCAACACTACGTTCTGCACTTGAGGAATTACGTGGGTTAGTCGCCACTCATCAAGGCAATTTAGAGCATGAGTCTGCTTACCGCTTATTACAAATTCTCGCACAATATTGTTCCCTTCAACAGGCAGGTATCTTTGTTGTTAAATCTTCTCTACATTTAGCTCCCACCAATGCTAAGGAATTGCTCGAAAACACAAAAGAAATCTTCCAACATGCTGCAAGCGCCGCAACCTCGGAACTCCACCACATTGCAGGACATCAAACACCCACACCTACCGAGTCAAAAATCATTGGCAGTGATATTCATTTCTCTTTAGAACCCTTAGCTCATATTGGTGCAAAATTTTCATTACTCCCTAATGATATTTTGCTCGAAAAAGCACTTGAAAATAATATGACCAATTATTATGCGATTGACGAGTTAGGCCATGTGGTTCACAGTGAATATTTAGCTGTTGTACCCTTGCATGCCGATCATCATCGACTTGTTGGGTTATTGTTAATTCGTCAAATGCCATTCTTATCCTTAAAATATGATATTCTTCAAGTCTTAACGATTTTAACCAATTATTACACGTATCAAATTGCTAACAGCTTGCATGCTCGCTTGATCACTGAACATTATCCGGATTGCCCCCCTGAATTTGGCTCTGAACTCATTCGCCTTCTCGGTCTTAAAAATACGACCAATGCAAATAGTTCGTTGGTTGCGATCTATGTTAAACCCGATCCCCGTCGTCAAGATATTATTCTCCAACTTCGTCGTCATATTCGTGGGCTTGATTATTTCTGGCATACCGCTCGTGGTGAGGTTGAAATCATTATAACCCTCATGCCGTTGTGTGGTTCAGCAGCTGTTGATGGTTATATTGCACGAACGGAACGATGGCTGTATGAGCTTTTTCGTCTTAACTTTAATGATAAGGGCGCCCCTTTATTCATTCATGCTATTTCAGTCTCGGGACATGATCCGGTTGAGGTTTTAAACCCCTTACTGGAACACATCAACACGGATGTTAATCATGCTCTATGATAAATTAGTCAGATCAACCCTAGGACTTGAAATCATTGGTCTGGGCGTCATGCTCATTCCAATTCCATTGGTTCAAAAATTACCTGTTTTTTTGTTTCTGCATTGCGTGGCTGTTTATTCGATCTATCATTGGATCAACGCTCATGTCATCAGTGATCTGCTTAAACTTCATCGAATACAAATTATTTTCTTAACCTTTTTGGCCTATTTACTGCCCATTTTGGGCAGTCTTATAATGTTATTTAAGACCGATAGCCTCGCTCACATTGACTTACGTGACGAACTCAGCGCGATTAAAACTGTTGAGGCCCCCTATTATGAAATGGAAACCACCTTTCATCAAAGTTCATTTGGTGAAGGAGGTGCCTATATTCAATCCCAAAATCCACAGGTCCCCGTTGAACAACGGATCAGAGCCCTCCTCGCGCTCAACACTTGTATAGCCAAACAAAAAAATACGATCATGCATAATGTACTGTTTGATCGTGAAGATGAAATCCGTTTACTTGCTTTTGGTTTATTGAAAGTACAGGAACAACAAATTCTCAATGAAATCCATTTAGCCGATAAAGAGCTGAAAAAAACAACAGATCCTATCGAAATTGCACGGCTTGAAAAACGCTTAGCCCTTGGTTATTGGGAAATGATCTTCCAAGATCTCGCTATGGAAGATCTATCTGCTTATGCGATCGAAAAAGCTCTGACTTACGCAAATTCTGCTGTTGAGCATCTCAATGATGATGTGGGTCTGTGGACGTTGATTGGTAAAATTCATCTTTATCAAAAGCAGTTAAATGCCGCTGAATCTGCCTTTAAAAAAGCACAACACTTTGGAGTTGCGGCCAGTCAAGTTGTACCCTATTTAGCTGAATTGGCTTTTTATCGCAAAGATTATGAAACGGTTCGGCAATTGCTCTTGAGCGAGCCCAGCTTAAGAACAATTCCGACTTTTGGATCGATTTACGAATTTTGGAATGGTTAAACATTAATGAAAACACCGACACGTCATGCAGAAAAAGTTGATATTCTCCTCTTGCTTGAAGGAACCTACCCCTATGTGCAAGGCGGTGTTTCAAGCTGGATTTCACAAATCATTCAAGCTTATCCTGATTACGATTTTGGTATTATTTTCCTAGGGAGCCGTCCTGAAGATTACGATAAAGTTCACTATACTTTTCCAGATAATTTAAAGCACTTTGAAGCTCATTATCTATTTTCCGGCCATCCGCTACCACCTATTCAACCTCAAGTGGGGAACAAAGCCGGTTTCAAATGCGTTGAGCATATTCATGAATGGTTTCGAGCACCGAATTCAACACCATATGAAAAACGAATTGAAGATCTTGAGTTCTTTTTAGATCCTGAACACGGTGTAGATTACAATCAATTTTTATACAGTAAACTTTCCTGGGAACAAATCACTACAAATTACGAAGAACGCTGTACTGATCCTTCTTTCATTCATTATTTTTGGGCCATTCGCAATATGCACGCGCCCATTTGGGTCTTGGCTGATATTGCCAAAAACGCCCCAGAAGCAGGAGCTTATCATTCTGCCTCGACAGGCTATGCAGGTTTTCTCGGCGCTTTATTACATAATCAATTCAAACGCCCCCTGATTTTAAGTGAACATGGCATTTATTCCAAAGAACGAAAAATTGACTTGCTACAAACCCATGTCTTGCGCGATGAAACCAATGAATTATTACAATCGAATTTTGATATCGATTATATCCAAAATGTCTGGATCACCTTTTTCAATGCACTCGGTCAATTTTGCTATCGTGCTGCCAATCCCATCGTGTCATTATTTCAAACAGCTCGAAAACGGCAAATTATAGACGGCGCTGATCCTGCGCGTACAAAAACTATTGCTAATGGCGTCAATATTCCCCTCTTCAAAGCTGGGCGCCGCCCTATTGATACTCCGCCACCACCGGTGATCGCTCTCATTGGGCGGGTAGTGCCGATTAAAGATATTAAAACATTCATACGTGCGGTTCGAATCATCGAAAATCATATTCCATCACTGAAAGCATGGATTGTCGGCCCGACAGAAGAAGATCCTAGTTACTTTGAAGAGTGTAAAAACCTCGTCTCTAGTTTAAATTTAAATGAGCGGATTGAATTCCTCGGTATTCAAAAAACACCAGAAATTCTATCCAAAATTGGTATTTGCGTATTAAGTTCAATCAGTGAGGGCTTGCCACTTGTTATTTTGGAAGCCTATGCTGCTGGGATCCCCTGCGTCGCAACCGACGTCGGCGCCTGTCGAGAATTAGTCATAGGTGATACAGCTGATGATCAGGCCATTGGACCCAGCGGCCGGGTCGTCAGTATTGCAAATCCGAAAGCCATTGCAGATGCGAGCATTGAATTACTGCAGCCAGAACATTGGCATCGCGCCAGTAAAGCGGCTATTACACGTGTAGAGCGCTATTATTCTCAACAAACAATGTTTTCACATTATTCCAAAATTTACGAGGAGGCTCTCCATGGCGGGGATCGGGTTTGAGTTAAGAAAACTCCTTGAAAAAGACACGTTTTATGGGATCCTTCGCGCCTATACGTACGCAGGCTTGATCAGTTCGGGTCCCTGGATCATTTCGATCTTAGCGCTCCTCTTCCTGGGTATTTTTACCCTATCAACCCTATCCCCTCAAGCTGAAATCACACAATTTCAAACTTCGGTTACGTTTTTAATTGCAACCAGTTTAATTTTCACAGGACCTGTACAATTATCCTACAATCGCTTTGTTGCAGATCATCTCTTCATGCATCATTTCAATAAAGTACTCCCCTCATTTTTGGGTTTCATGTCTGTTATTTTCCTCGCTAGTTTGATCTGCTCAAGCTTAGTCATTTTTATTTTCTTTCGAGGCACCCCCTTTCTTTATCAAATCTTAATGATCGGAAGTTTCACGCTCCTCTGTAATGTTTGGAGTGCCGTCGTTTTACTCGCTGGATTGAAAAAATATAAAACGATCTTGGCCTCCTTTGTGCTCGGTTATGGCGTGATCGTCATCGGTGGTATGGACTTAAGTCGCTTTGGTTTAAACGGGTTATTACTTGCCTTTCTTACAGGACATTTAGTCTTGCTTTCTGGTATTTTTTACGCCATTTTTCATGAATACCATTCCAAAGAGAAAATGTCATTTGAGTTTTTTCAATCTAAACATACGTATTGGAGTCTAGTACTCACAGGCTTACTTTATAATATCGCACTCTGGGCGGATAAATTTATTTTTTGGTTTAACCCAAACACGAGTGAAGCCGTCATTGGTCCTCTTCGTTATTCACCCATCTATGATTTCCCCATTTTCCTCGCTTATTTGTCGATCATTCCCGGAATGGCTGTATTTCTCGTTCGCATGGAAACTGATTTTGTCGAATATTATCAAAAATTATACAATGCAATCCTCGGCGGTGGCTCGCTTTCGCACATTCGTGAAATGCATTCCAATCTGATTTTAACCGCCCGTCAAGGGATTTTTGAGATCATGAAGGTTCAAGCGATTGCCATCCTGGTTGTCTTTGTGATGGGTCCTATGATTCTGCGCTACCTAGGTATTCCGCAATTGTACATTCATCTGTTGAATGTCGACATTGTTGCCGTCGGCTTACAGGTTGTTTTTCTTGGCTTGCTTAATATTTGTTTTTATTTAGATGAGCGTATGCATGCTGTCATTTTGACGGGTGTTTTTGCAGTATTAAATATCACTTTCACACAGCTAAGCATTCATCTGGGGATTTATTATTTTGGTTATGGATTCGCTACCTCGCTCTTGATCACGGTAACGCTTGGGATGATCTTACTCAATTATGATTTCAAAGAGCTTGAGTATGAGACGTTTATGTTGCAGAGGTGAAAAATCTGGTAGGCACGAGTGGGATCGAACCACCGACCACCACCATGTCAAGGTGATGCTCTACCACTGAGCTACGTGCCTAAAACCTGAGTGTGATGAGTATAGGCGCAAAGATTACCACTAACCTTCGCAGCAATCAAGGATCAACTTGCTTTTGACAGCCGTCCCCCTGACATTGGGCGAGGTATGCCCGTCGTTCCTGGAAAACTCAAGGGTAAATTTTGCAGGCTTCTTACAGCAAAATAAGCAAAAATTTGTGCTTCCATGGCCTGACTATTCCAACCTAATTCATCGGCTCTTTTAACAGTAACCCTTGGGTATCGATTCGCCAATTCTACACGCAATGCACGCAGAATCACCGGGTTATTCCAACCACCGCCCGCCAAGATAAATTGTTGTGGTAATCGATCTTCAAAGGGTTTTAAACTTTCAACAAGACTGAGTGCTGTAAATGTTTCAAGGGTTGCACAACCATCTTCTAAACTCAGCGCATTTAATTCATCAATTAAATATAGGTCACCCAGATCTAACGCCTTTGGAGACGGTTTTAGAAAATAATTCTGCCCTTCTTGTAACACAGCTTTTTCAAATAATGCGGCAAATACAGATTGATTGACACGCCCTGATAAACCATAGCGACCATCTTGATCCATAAATTCTCGGCCCTGCGTACGCTGGCGAACAAATTGATCAACCAAACCATTCCCAGGCCCTGTATCAAAACCAATGAGATCTTGTTCATGATCGCTTAAAATTAAGGAAAGATTCGCAATGCCACCACAATTTACAACAGCCAGTGGAATATGATGATCACGAATCGCCAAGGCTTGATGATAAAGCGGTGCAAATGGCGCACCGAAACCACCTGCTTCAATGTCTTTGCGCCGAAAATCATCGACAACAGAAATCTGAAGTTCCTGGGCTAATAAATCCCCATCTCCCACAATGATAGATAATTTTTTATGCGGTGCATGATAGAGGGTTTGGCCGTGATAACCAACGACATCGATGTCATTTGTAGAGAGCCTTTGCTCTTGCAATAATTTTCGAACCGCTGCTGCATGAAGTACCGTGGAATGTTTCACAACGGCATCAAAATCGAGAGGAAGATAATGTTCGAGTATCCGAAGCCGCGTTTCTATTGCTGCGGGTTTTAAACCCATTTTGTCGCGCAAATAATATTCGAGTAAATTGGGATAGTCTTTTTTAGCGGAATTTAAGTCGCCTTTATGATGGCGAACTGCAAATTCTGCGGCTTTTAAAAGAGTTTTAAATTCAGAGGAATAAGGAAGTATAGTATGCGCTAATTCATTGAGTTGGCTCGGAGTACCATCGGTATCCAGCAGTGCTACATCAATACCATCCATGGAGGTGCCGCTCATAAGGCCGATACTGCGCATTTTTGAACTCCTTTTTTCTAGACAAAAATCTCTAGTACCGAATAATTGCAGAACCCCAAGTAAACCCACCGCCAAAACTTTCTAACAACAAAACTTCGCCACGTTTAATCCGCCCATCACGTACCGCCTCATCCAAGGCAATTGGAACTGACGCGCTCGAGGTATTACCATAACGATCAATATTCACCACGACCCGCTCCATTGGCAATTTCAACCGTTTTGCAACGGCATTGATGATCCGCAAATTCGCTTGATGAGGCACCAGCCAATCAATCTGCGATTCATCCATCCCACTTTCTTCCAAAATTTCAGTGACTGCATCACATAATTTATGTACAGCCACTTTAAAGACCGCATTGCCTGACATCATAATGTGTGGCGGTTCACGATTAGGTCCAAGACCTGAAGGTGCGTACAATAAATCTTTATACTGCCCTGAAGCATGCATTTTTGTTTTAATAATGCCTGGTGTATCACTTTTTGAGAGAATCACAGCACCTGCGCCATCACCAAACAAAAAACAAGAAGAGCGATCACTCCAATCGATCAAACGACTCAACGCTTCAGCACCTAACAATAAAATATGTTCAGCTTGGCCAGTCTTAATTAAACTATCGGCCAAACTTAATCCATAATTAAACCCTGCACAAGCTGCATAGATATCAAAAGCAGGACATTCAGCAATGCCTAATTGCTCTTGTAATAAAACTGCCGTACTCGGAAATGTGCGATCAGGCGTTGTAGTGGCCAAGATGATCATGTCGATCTGATTTTTATCAAGAACTGCTGCATCGAGGGCTAAAAGCGCAGCTTCCTTACACAATTGTGTTAAATCTTCACCCTCTTCTAAAACATAGCGCTCATGAATACCGCTGCGATCGACGATCCAATCGTGGGAAGTTTCAACTAATTTGGCAATATCATCATTTGTCACTCGCCGTTTCGCAGCAGCGCTGCCTGTGCCAGCAATTCTCGTAAAAACCATTCTTAACTTCTACCCTTTTTCTTGTAACAACAAACTAACTTGCTCACGGATCCGTTGTGGCACATTTTTTTCAACTTCACGGATCCCTTCTTCGATCGCATTGGCAAAACCAATCACGCTTGTATTGCCATGACTTTTAATCACAATTCCATTTAGCCCAAGAAGACTCGCACCATTGTATCGCGCCGGATCAATTTTTTTACGAATATTTTTTAAGATTGGCATAATTAATAGGGCGGCTATTTTTGTTAAAATCCCCTTTGAAAAACCGCTTTTTACAAAACTGTAAATTAATTTTGCAGAACCTTCACTGGCCTTGAGTGCACAATTACCTGTAAAGCCATCGCAGACGACAACATCAACAAGCCCTTTAAAAAAGTCATCCCCTTCAACATAGCCAATGTAATTGATCGCTTTACACGCTTGTAATAATTCTGCTGCACGTTTGACTTGTTCATTGCCCTTGATTTGTTCAACTCCGATATTAAGCAATCCCACTTTAGGACGATCAATATCTTCAACAGCAGCCGTTAATACGGACCCCATGACTGCAAACTGAAATAAACGCTCAGGGGTTGCATCAATATTGGCTCCGAGATCTAACACACGTGTACCGCGAATACCATCGGACATACAGGGAAATTTTGTAATAAGGGCGGGGCGTTCAACCATCGGAATGGCTTTGAGCACAAAATGTGCCATGGCCATCAATGCACCCGTATTACCTGCGCTGACACAGGCTTGTGCTGTTCCATCTTTAACTAAATTAAGTGCGACACGCATCGAAGAATCACGCTTGTGTCGAACAGCGTGAGCAGGTGGTTCATCCATTGTAACTACTTCAGAAGCAGGATGGATGATCAAATTTTCATCATTGGGTGCGCGCAGCAAGCGCAAAGAACGACGTAAAAGCTTTGGGTCGCCCACCAGGATCAGGCGCACCCGGCCCTTATACTCTGACAAGACTCTCAATGCTGCTGGAACTACAACCCGAGGGCCGTTATCCCCACCCATTGCATCAAGCGCGATGGTAGTCGTCAATCTAATTATCCTTCGTCTTCTGCTTCACTCACAGGTGTCACTTGGATCACTTGACGACCGCGGTAAGAACCTTCCTTACTGATGTGATGGCGGCGATGTGTATGCCCTGTTTGTGAGTCAACCGTCAAGGTTGCTGTGCTAAGCCCATCATGCGAACGACGCATGCCGCGCTTTGAGCGAGTTTTCCGAGTTTGTGGAACAGCCATTTTTTTTCCTCTCTCTATAAAATTTTTCTAAAATCCTAATAAAATCCTAATATATATTAGCTCGAACCTTTTTTTAACTTATCCTTCACCGCTACAAGCGCTGAAAATGGGCTCTCTGCTTGGATAGGAAGATCAATATGATCGACTAAAATCATCGGCAGACAATTTTCACTATGCTTGGGCACAATGGGCAGACTCAGAAGTAATTCATCTTCAATCGTCGCCAACAAAGAAACCAAACCTTCCGTTCCCCATAGGGGTTCGTAAGACAACGGCAACAACTCCATATCTTGTTCTGTGGTAACCAGAGCAAACTGTGGAGAAACCACAACTTTAAAATCCATCGGCTCCATACAACGTTGGCATTGTAAGCACAATGTTGCTTGAATATGCGCCGACATGACATAAAGCCCATCCTGACTTTTATTGAATTCAAACCGCGCAAGAACGCGATCGGTTTGTTTCACATCGAGTAAACTAGCACACAACCGCTCCATCTGAAGCAGCGGCATAGAGCCTTCTAAAAGAGCTCCCTGCTCTGCCAAGCGACGAAGATCAATATGTGTGGGCAAGGACATAAGCGACATGGCGCCTATAGTAATGGGTGGACATGATTTTGTCTACAACTAACCATATTGATCTGTGATTCAGACAGTGAAAAAAGGGTACAGGGCATTATCGGGTGATTTTTAGGCAATGACCCGCGCATCGAGGGCTCTGTGTGCGCTTGTGAGGGGTTGGCACATAAAGAGGCGAGGTTTTTAGGG
>JAKBBU010000068.1 GCA_021808365.1 Pseudomonadota bacterium | reverse complement strand
CGTCTTGTACATGTTTATTTCCTCCTCATTGTAAAAGAATTTCAAATAGATTCGTGGTTCTCTTTAAGCTTCCATGCTGCTGTAAAACTCCGGGCACACTATACGTCATATCGCTCACCCATTTCTGATCTGGTTTTGTTGCAACAAAGTTCTGCTGTAATAAATTAGGGGCAACCGGTAATCGATGGTTGCTGTTCGTTGTGGCTTTATATTTCTTAGCCGCTCGTGCGCGCCATTGATTCTCACGCATTAATCGTGCAAATGCGGTGACGACCTACAGTTTGACCTTGCGCCTTTAAACATTGATAAATCCGCATCGCGCCTGGGCGCGATTTCTCTTGGTCAAAAATAGTTTTAATCTGCTGTGTCAGCTCGATATTCGCTTGTTTTCGTGCTGAAGGGTTACGATTTAACCAATCATAATAACCGCTCGAAGAAACCCTTAAAAGCTGACACATCTGCTTAATTGAATAACACGTTGAATGTTGTTTGATCATCGCGTACCTCACTTCGTGTCTTTTGCAAAGTACGCTGCCGCTTTTTTTAAGAATGAATTTTCTTCGTGTAATCGGCTATTTTCTCGTTTCAACCGAGCCATCTCAGCCTGTTGGAGCTTTTGATTTTCTAGCGTATCTCCGCCTTGTTTGCGTTTGGCTCGCCATGAATAAATCATCGCTTCGGCAAGACCTAAATCCTTGGCAACTTGAGAGACTCCATCTTTCGCTACGCGTTCAAGCACTTGCTCTTTGAATTGGGGACTATATTTTTTTCGAGTCTTGGCTTTGACCTTATTTTTTTCACTCATCGTTCACCTCGTTTAACAGATTTTACTCTCTTAACAAGGTCTCCGACAAATCGGGGCTAGATCAGGGTAAGAAGTTTTTTGAAAACCAACACCAACTATTTTAAGCAAGTTCCATCTTAAACGAAGAGGACTTATGTAATCCTTCTTCTGGTTCTTCCCCTTCTAAATATACATTTCCTGTATTCAATCCAATCCTACCTGCTGAAAAGTCAGAGTTTAATAATGTTTCCAATTTATTTTTATCCATCAACCGAAAACTTGTGATGTCAACAGGTGATGTAGCGAGTGTCTTTCCAATCCATGAAAACGTATCAATTAACTTTTTAAGATCATCAGGAAGCAGGGTAATTACATTTTGTAATAACCCAGGAACATAAGTCGCCACTTTTTGAGCATAGAAAGTTTCCTGGTTGATTGCCTCGACCTTATTTAATATTTTGTTATCACTGATATAATTATGCAGCGCTGTACCTTCTTTGCGGTTAAAGATATTAGCCATGTTAAGCAATCGGATGATGAAGAGGGATATTTCTTTATTCTGAATATTTAGTTGGAGATGTTGAGCGCATTTGTCGCTATAGTCTTCAAATACTGTAAACGCAGAAGCATCAATGGCTCCTAAAATAGCTGTATTTAAAAATTGAGCCCGTTGATAGACGGATTCTGTCATAAATGCAGAACCAGTAAAGGTCTGACTCACATGCCCATTAAAGCCAAGTGCATTAATGACCCAATAATTTAACCATTCAGTGATACGCTCTTTTAAAGCTTCTTTTTCATCGGGGGTACATTGACTAATCTCGTTTTTTAATGGATCTAAACAAATTGAATTTTCCATAAAAAAGGCATGCCGCCAATGTCTCAGATCATTTGGAAAACAAGCCCATAGTTTTTGTTGGATGGAGGGGGATGTGTTTGAAAAGGCAGGGTAGATATCTCCACATTGGGTCACTGTTTTTCCGCTAAATCTGACACTATCCATGGGAAAAGAATCAGGGCCGAGTTGTTCTTTGGTTAATGTTTGTGCTTGGGGAGATAAGGTGACCGAAGCAATTAAGCTCGCCCGAATATGAGTTTCAATTTGCTCTTCAGTGAATTGTTGAAAAGATTCAGACAATTTTTTGAAAGATTCGAGAGTGAGCTGATCATTAAGTTGGTCTCGAATAAACTCTTCATGTAGATTTTGCACATTATCTACATTGACTTCTTTGAGCAACAACATGCACTCAATCCGATTGAGCGCACGAAATATTTCGATATGAAGCAAGTTCTTA
The DNA here is from genome assembly GCA_021808365.1 of Pseudomonadota bacterium. GTDB lineage: Bacteria > Pseudomonadota > Gammaproteobacteria > JAKBBU01 > JAKBBU01 > JAKBBU01. Next base: position 1,783 of record JAKBBU010000068.1, on the reverse strand, counting down.
AATGGGTGGTTTGTTTCATGGTAAAGAACATCGGCTTGAAGCGTTTTTTCTTTACTTTGTTGCACCCACCATAATTGTTCAACGATGAGCATTTGATAGCCTGGGTTTTGTTCGTAAAATTTTTGAACACGTGGGTAGTGTTTTTGAATTAAAGCGTTAATGTTTGTTTGATAATTTTCAAAGGACATCTTAATTTCTCCTTTCCAAAAGTGGTTTTTAAAAAAAGCTAGGGCATGAAGAGCATGATGATATTCCTTCTCAAAAATTGTTGCAAAGGCAAATTTGTTTCAGGTTTAAAATTGCTGGGCTGGGCTGGGCTGGGCTGGGCTGGGCTGGGCTGGGCTGGGCTGGGCTGGGCTGGGCTGGGCTGGAGAGGGTACCGGTGTCTATCCGCTGGGCTCCCTGATCCAATTTTCTACCTTCAGTGGCGTTCAAAGCCCCCAATCCCGAGGGCGAAAGAAGGGCGAATCTGAAATAAAAAAGGGCGAACACCAGCGCACGCCAGTACACACAGGTACACGACACGTGTTTGATTTTTATTTGTAAGTTTTTGATAAATTGTGTACTTTCATGTACTGGTGTGTACTAGCGTAGTCAGGGGATTGGCGGAGAGAGAGGGGTTCGAACCCTCCTTGTTAGTTGGTTATTTCAGTGAGAATTATTTTCTAAATTGAGAGCGATCATCCTTCTACACCTTGGATACAGAAGAAAACATACTCCATCAATCTCGATAAGATGCATTAAGAGAAGGGGCATCGTTCCGAGGGGCGGGATCATTTTTCTCGTTCTGAGGAGGTAGAGGAAATGTTCCACCTGTTTTTAAATATCTATTAGCAAGATTAAGAAGAAGGGATTTACCTGTATTTTGCGTTAAATGGGGTGGGAGAGGAGGTAATGAAGGCAGCTTAATGGTCATAGTAGTGGTCCACTTTGGATTTAGGTTGGCGGAAGTATTCTAGAGGAAATTTGAAAATTAAAAAACCTCTTCAAAAAAATTGAGTATAAAAAGGAACGTAGTGTACACATGTTTTAAGTATGGCTTGAAAATCCAAAGGGCGACCAAAGGGCGAAAATAGGGCGAATGAAAGACCTTAATAGACCACCAAAGACTAAACCGATAGGTTGAGTTTTTTACACAACTGTTTGATTTATTGTGGTCTTTGGTGGTCTGGTGTGGTCTTTGGGAGTGTTCAAATGGTGGAGGCGGCGGAACCCATATTAGGTTTATAATAAGTTGATTCAATTGTGTTTTTGAAGATAGAAAAAAATGGTTACCCCTAAAGTTACCCCTAAATTTAGGTGGCTGCTTTAAAACATAATTTAGATAACCTACCCGCTTTAAAGCTTATTTTCTTCTTAACTTAGCTTTTTAATCAAATCTTAGGCGCTGGTTACCTCAAAAGTTAACAATACACTGCTTACCTTAAATTTAGCAGTTAAAGTCATGACAAGCTAAAGCGCTGGATATTGGCTTTCTTAAGTACATTTTAGCTAAAAATAGTAAAAAGGTTAAGTGAGTTTGCTTATTTTTTAAGCTGTTTCAAAATAATGCTCATAAAGTGTGATCATCTTTTATCTAGCTGAGAATAAGAAAATCCAACAAAATCGAAAATGATAATTTTCAAACCATCTTTTGTGAGATATTTCTGATTTTTATCTAAGAGAAATAATTAGGTTCTTGTAAATTTCAAGTGGGTAAACAGGCTGGATTAAGCTTGCTAAAATCGAGCCCACCCGTGATCAAATATACAATGGTTCTGAAGTGTTTAAATTTATATCCTCG
>JAKBBU010000067.1 GCA_021808365.1 Pseudomonadota bacterium | reverse complement strand
AATAAATCGGTTGAACTCAGATGTCAATACATTTATTTACTAGTCACTACACTCCGACTTTTTCTGCAAATCCAGGCCCCATCAGCCTTCAGCGCTCGTTAGTCGGGGAAAAGTGCGGAAGTCAGGAGTTTGTTTCAATCGCGGATAAAGTCCGTCAACGGTTATAAAGGAGGGTTGGACAACCTGATGGACGAAGGGAGGAAAACATCCGTGTTTCCCACCTTATCGCCCACAGGTCTGCCCACAGCAGCTGGATTGATCCAGCAGATTTTAAAGGTTCATTCGGTTACCATGAATTATGAGTCAACGATTCATACCTTCGGTTACCTTTTATTATGAGTCAACGCGACACTGTGCTCTAACTAACACGCTGACGGAGATGGCATCGCGAAAATACTCGCCTGCTTTTCCTTTTTTGTCTTGCTCTTTACTTCTCGTGGAGTAACGTTCTCTCCTTCAGTCAACAAAGTTTCTATACGCAATAAAAGATGATAGGCAGAGGTTTTATGTCTAAAATCAAGCGCAATCATCTGGCCTTGGTCGTCTTTTTCGGCAAGACGTGTAAATGCCTGTTCATCGGAAACAGAACACACTTGGTTTAACAGCATGTTTAGGCGTTGTGCTTGAATATTCGATAAAATTAGGTGGTTATAATCTAGCACAATGCGATGCGTCTCATTGGCCTGTTGTTGATAGTAAGCCTCTTTTTTGCACGGAGTGTGTGCGTTGTATAAGGCTTTCATCCATTCGCATTCCTGTAAAAAATTCACGACGACCCCATTTAGAAAAAAACGCATGCCAGAACGTTCGACGAGGCACGCAGGTATTCTATAAAAAAAGAGCATAAACTACGCGATACTTCATCGATTACCGGATTTTACTGTAAGCCGATCGCTCGGTTTTTCAAAACATTTTCGGGCTTGATGGATTAAATTCAGATATGGCTTACAACCTTCTCAGACATAACTCACAAAGTGTTTCTTTTCTACACAAAGTACGCTCTATTTTTCATCTTGAGTAAAAAAAAATCAAACTAAACGAATTGCAGTGTGGCGAGGTTTGTCCTTTTTTAAAAAAATGTTGCTTGTGAATTGTACAAAAAATAAACTTAATCACATAAATTGTGTTTTTATTGTACATGTCAATTACCCGACAGGTACTTTAATCCACAGAATAAGTGAATAAAGCTGTGGATAAATAATTTTCAAGATCTTTTTTCTTAAAAATTTATCAAAAATAGCTCTTTTTAAGGAAAAGTTTACCTTAAAAACAACCTGTCGTTAGCTATTAAAATTCTTTTTCAAAAGAATTATCTTTTTATATTAAACCGAGCGATCGTGTAGATCGATAAAAAAGGGTGTGGTATTCTCTCGTCACGCCACCCCGCAAAGGAACCAGGAGGGATTAGCATGGGTCTTCGCAAAGTGAATCGTGACATCTTGATTGAAAAAGCTGCTCATTTTTTTCGCACTCGAGGTTTCGAAGGCACCACCATGCAAACCATTGCAGACGCTTTGAAGATTAATAAAGCGAGTCTTTATCATCACATCGCAGACAAAGAAACATTGGCCGTCACTGTTCTTCAAACGATTCATCGCTTTTTCCAGACTCAATTTTTTGCATTAGCATATGATGAGAGCTTTGCTCCTCGAAACCGACTTGAAAAAATGGCTATTCAACTAGAACAGTATTTTTTAAACTGTGAAGGCGGCTGTTTAATGGCGAACTTCACCTTAGAACTAGGAACACGATTTCCCCGTTTTTCAACCATCATCCGAACTTACTTTGAAGATTGGACCCATGCACTTGCCTCTTTGTTTAAGACCTGTCATTTCGAAGATGTCGCTCAAGACTTAGCCGAGCAAGCCGTTGCTCGTTTTCAAGGTGCTTTAATTCATTATCGCTTAGGTCAAAAAGAACTGCTTCTAAAGCAAAAGAAATATTGGCTTGAGGCTTTTGATCGAGGAAAAGAAAAAGGATCAAACCAGGCACATGGTGTGGTTGTATCCGAAGCTTATCCTATTTAAACATTAAAGAGGTTGAATTGTAAATTAACTTTTGTTGCTTGGATTATGATTTAAACGTCATTTATAGAAGTCTTCATATTAAACACAATTTTACCTTGGGTGCGTTCTGTCTCGATGGCAGCATGTGCACTAGCAGCATCTTCAAGAGAAAATACTTGTCCAACAATGGGTTTTATTTTTCCCCGTGCAAGATCATCTGCAAGTAATCTTAATCCTTCTTGATTAGGTTCAAAAAATGAATAATTGAAAAAGCGTCCATGCGTTTTTGCTTGGAACATTTTCTGTTGTAACGTTGTAGCTACAAACTTTTTCATACCCTCCTGTAGACCACAGTCATCCGTTAGCGACATCATTGGACTTACAATCGAAATATATTTTGGCATATTATCCAATAACTCAAATAACTGGGTATCAAATTCATTTAAAATGGCTTTATAGTTCGGTACGCTCCATTCCTCGGTAGCAGAATTTAACTTTGCCATGCACTGTTCATATAATTTTTCGATCATTCTTAGCGTGTGTGAAGAAGGCGGACGAGCCACCAAAGTATCTAATGTCCTTGAGGTATGTGTGTTCCCAAGTAAATCATAAGCAATATCACACTCTTTCAGTCTTTTGGAATAATCTTCTTGTGAATAGTCAATAACTTCATCGGCTCCTAAATCTTGCACAAATCCTATATTTTTTGTGCTACAGGTCGTAATAACATGAGCACCTAACGTTTTTAAAAACTGAATGGCATAACTCCCCACCCCTCCAGCACCGGCATGGACCAAAACACGCAAGCTTTTATAGTCCGTACACTGCATACGTGCCTGTGTAATGAGCGCACTATAGGTGGTTAAAGCAACATAAGGTAAGGAAGCAGTTTGAACATGATCCATGTTCTTAGGTTTCTTCGTGATTTCTATAATAGGAACGGTGAGATATTCTCTATGAGTACCCTGTTTCAATCCTTCACATCTAAAAGGGTTCATCACCCCAAAAACTTCATCGCCTACCGCGTAACCCTGAACTGCAGGGCCAATTTTAAGAATCGTGCCCGAAAAATCACGACCTAGAACAATAGGCAAAGGCGCTTTCGCCGCAAATAGAGTACGCCCATAACCTGTTCGCATTCGTGCATCAATCGGATTGAGTGAAGCTGCGCGCACATTGACCAATACTTCTTCATCAGTAGGAGTGGGTATAGGCCACTTAACTACTTTTAATGCTTCGTTCGGATCTTTACTATATTGATTTAGCACTACAACTTTCATCTTTTCAACCACAATAAGCACCTAAGAAGTTTCAGATGTTGGAATAAGTTGACATATTTCTTCCCGGTCTGGGTCATAATAAATATGGGGGTCTTTGTGATTATCAAAGACAAGCCTGTCAACGTTACCTGAAACCAGAATTTTTGAATTAGGAGTTCTTCCCTTAAGAATTGCTGGCTTCTTTACACCTGGAACATATTTTATATGTTCGCTACCTTTGGTGGATTTATTGTTTTCTAAATCCACCAATATTTGTAATTTATTCATTTGGTTACCAAAAAGATGTGAAATAAAATGAATATGTTCCCCGTCTTTATAATGATTTTTTCCTTTGGGTTCAATAATTTCTTTTCGATCAAAAAATAAAATATGCCAAACGTTTGTATTTTCAACACTTTCAAATAAATGAGCAGTAATAAATTTTCTCTTTAGAGGGAGTTGTTTAAATTTAGAAACAAATTTATTTGCATCTTTTGATTGAAGTGGTCCAGTTGGTGCATCAAAAAAAGCCATCTCTTCCTGAGCGGTAGGCGTTATATCTTCAGGAATAAACTCGTGATGCTTTCGTGTATATTTAAATCCAATCAGATCACAATTAGAAATAATAAGCGCCAAGCCTTCATGGGTGATTGTCAGGTATGCTGAAATGACCTGTGATAAGCTAGACACAGGGGTTCAGGGTAAGGAGAGCGTTGTTGTCAAAGCCCTCGAGGCTGTGAGGATGCGAGC
>JAKBBU010000035.1 GCA_021808365.1 Pseudomonadota bacterium | reverse complement strand
TCGGTCATGGCCGATTGGCTTGGCGCGCGATGCAAGCGATTCTACCTGATCCAGCTCGTTTTAATTATACAATCCGCATTGTTTCTGAAATCACTGAATCCAATGGCTCAAGCTCCATGGCCACCGTTTGTGGCGCAAGTCTTGCACTCATGGATGCGGGAGTTCCGACGCGTGCACCGGTTGCAGGTATCGCAATGGGCTTGGTCAAGGAAGGTAATCGATTTGCTGTGTTAACTGATATCTTGGGTGATGAAGATCATTTGGGTGATATGGACTTTAAAGTTGCGGGAACTGCAGAAGGGATCACTGCCTTGCAAATGGATATTAAGATCGATGGGATCACCAGTGAAATCATGCGCCATGCCCTGGCTCAAGCCAAAGATGCTCGCCTGCATATTCTCGGCGTTATGAATCAACACATCAATGTGCCGCGCCAAGATATTTCGCAACATGCACCCCGCATTTACACGATTAAAATCCCAATGGACAAAATTCGTGATGTGATCGGTAAGGGTGGGATTGTCATTCGCTCCATCATTGAAGAAACCGGTGCAACCGTAGAAATCGATGACAGTGGTCTTGTGAAGATCGCCGCGGTCAATAGTCTTGCAGCTCAAGATGCCATCGAGCGGATCAAGGAACTAACCGCCACACCTGAAGTGGGTGCAGTTTATACAGGAAAAGTTGTCAAAATTGTTGATTTTGGTGCTTTCGTTTCTATTCTGCCAGGATGTGAAGGCTTGGTTCATATTTCTCAAATTTCAAATGACCGCATTAATGCAGTCAGCGATGTATTGGAAGAAGGTCAAATTGTGAAAGTAAAAGTGCTTGAAATTGACCGCCAAGGCCGTGTTCGTTTAAGTATGAAAGAAGTGGATCAAGTTCCAACAGGGGCATAAGTCCGAGCAAGAAGGAGAAGAATTGTGGACGTCTACGTCACCGAACAAGAGCAAATAGAACAGCTAAAAAAGTGGTGGCACCTTTATGGCAAACCTGTTCTGCTTACGCTTCTTGTTGTATTGGTCCTCGTTTTTTCTTGGCGTACCTGGAAAAATCATCAAGACCAAATTGCAATTAAAGCCTCTGTCGCTTATGAGCAATTATTCTCTGCTTATTCCAATCATGATGAAAAAACACTTGTTACGACCGCTCATCAATTGATGACTGAGACGCCAAAATTGCCCTACGCTTCAGATGCGGCCCTATTGTTGGCAAAAATTAATGTTGAACAACACCAACTCCCTGAAGCCGTACAAAATTTGCAATGGATTTTAAAGAACAGCCCCAATGCAACTACACGGCAAGTCGCCCGTCTGCGCCTTGCCCGCCTTTTCATTGCACAGAATCAACCGCAAGCTGCGCTGGATTTATTACAAACCGTCGATCAATCGGCCTACATTGGTGTCATTGATTTTGTGCGCGGTGATGCTCTGTTGGCGCTAGGAAAAACAGATCAAGCCCATGAGCAATATCATTTAGCCTTGGAAGTTTTACCGCAAGATTCCATGATCAGTAATGTGGTAAAAATGAAGTTTGAGAACTAATGGGCTTGTCATCCCGGGATTTAGTGGTTCTTAGCGAGTACTCTCGCTTAGAACCACTTAATACCCGGGATCCAGAAAATAAAAAAAGATTTTTTCATTAAAGAAAGAAATCTCTTTTTTAAGACTGGATCCAGGCCTCCGCGGGAATGACGGTCCGGTGTGTTATCAATGTTAGATTTAAAATTATGAAACGACTATACATCATTCCCCTCCTCTGCCTCCTCGCACTCAGCGGCTGCTCATGGATCAATAAATCAAAAGCAAAAGAATTGCCCCCAATCCAAGTTGCTCCACAAATTCAAGTCCAACCCCTCTGGTCAAAAACCGTTGGCGATGGTACTAACAAACAATACCTTCTTCTTACACCCAGCCAAAGTGGCCAGCACCTCTTTGTTGATGATGCTAAAGGGCACATCATAGCCCTCGATGCCAACACCGGCCACATACTCTGGAAAACTAAGCTCAAACATCCCCTCACCACAGGCCCTCGAGCAGCAGCCAATAAAATTTTTGTCGGCACCGGTGATGCCAATGTTGTCGCACTCGATGACGCTACAGGCAAAGTCCTCTGGCAAACTCGCGTTCCCAATCAAGTCCTCGCTCGCCCAGGCTATGCCGCAGGACGCCTCTTTGTCAAAACCATTGATGGACAAATCCTTGCACTCGATGCCGACACTGGCAAAGAAATATGGGCTTATGGTGAATCCCTTCCCACTCTCATCTTGCGCGGTGGTAGCTCACCCGTAGGTGCAGGATCCAAAGTTGTTGTTGGCTTTGCCAATGGTAAATTAACCGTCTTAAATCTCAATGATGGTCTCCAACTTTGGGAGCGCAGCATTGCACGCCCTGAAGGATTATCCGCCATCCAACAAATGATCGATATCGATGCCGATCCTATCGTCCTCGATGGCATCATTTATGTCGCAACCTACCAAGGCAATCTACAAGCCCTACGTCTAGATACAGGCGATCTCGTTTGGGAACATAAAATGTCAACCTATGGGGCAATGGCGCATAACGATAAAAACTTATTCGTCACTGATTCAAGCGGTCACCTTTGGGCATTTGATCTGCATTCAGGTCTCGTCCTGTGGCGTCAAAATCGCCTTGCTGATCGCCAGATCACAGGTCCTGCACTGGTGGGGAATGAACTTGTCGTCGGCGATGATAAGGGCAATTTATATTGGGTCTCTCAATCCGATGGTCGCCTCATGGCAAAACAAGTTGCACAAAATAAAATACCGTTCTATTCGCAGCCTGTTGGCTTAGGTAAAGAAGTTGTTGCGATTAATTCGAAAGGCAAGGTGTTTGCCTATGCAGTTCCAGCATGAGTATTTCTCTGCCCGTTATTGCGATCGTCGGTCGCCCCAATGTTGGGAAATCAACCCTCTTTAATGCACTGACTGGATCACGCGCAGCCCTCGTGGCGGATCAGCCAGGACTCACACGTGATCGCCAATATGGACGCGGCAAACTTGGTGAACGCGCCTACATCGTGATCGATACAGGTGGTTTAAGCGAGGAAACTGAAGGTGTTGAGTTAGTCATGGCGTCACAATCGCGACTCGCCATCTGTGAGGCCGATATCATTTTATTTATGGTCGATTCCCGAGCAGGTATTACACCTGACGATCAAATGCTCGCCAATGAACTACGTCGAATGAATCGTGATAAAAAAATCACCCTCGTAGCTAATAAAATCGATACCCAAGATCCTGACGTTGTCCTAGGTGATTTTTATCGCTTTGGTATCGGTGAACCCTTCCCCATTGCCGCTGTTCAACGCCGCGGTGTTACACAATTAATTGAACATGTTCTCCAAGATATCCCTGAACCTGAGTTCATTGAATCGCAAATGGATCACGGCGTTCAAATCGCCATTGTGGGTCGACCCAATGTGGGAAAGTCTACGCTCGTCAATTGCATCCTCGGTGAAGAACGCGTTGTCGTTTTTGATGAACCTGGCACCACGCGCGATAGTATTTTCATTCCCTTTGAACGACGTGGCAAAAAATACACCGTGATCGACACGGCAGGATTACGCCGCCGCGGAAAAATTACTGAAACCGTCGAAAAATTTTCTGTCATTAAAGCCCTCGATGCCATCACTCAAGCTAATGTGGTAATTTTTGTCTGCGATGCACGGGAAGGTGTGGTTGAACATGAATTACATTTATTGAGTTTTGTCTTGGAAAGCGGAAAATCATTGGTGATCGCGATTAATAAATGGGATGGATTATCGTTTGAAGAAAAAGAAGATGTCCAAAATGAGCTGAAACGGCGTTTACATTTTGTGAGCTTTGCCAAACTGCATTTTATTTCCGCTAAAAATGGCACCGGCATTGGCGCCCTATTTCGCTCCGTCGATGAAGCGTATGCCTCTGCGATGCAAAAATTTTCAACACCCATGCTCACACAACTCATGCAGAAAGCAGCCCTCCAACATCAACCTCCAATGGTTCATGGCCGCCGCGTCAAGTTACGTTATGCGCACACTGGGGGACATAACCCACCGATCATTGTGATCCATGGTACACAAGTTGAAGCTCTCCCTGAAAGTTACCAACGCTTTTTAACGAATTTTTTCCGCGAAGAATTAGCCTTGGTCGGCACACCTATTGAATTTGTCTTTAAAAATAGTGAAAACCCCTTTACTGGACGTCATAATACACTTACACCCCGACAAATGGATAAACGTAAACGGTTGATGAAGCATATCAAGGGTAAGAAATAAGAAATTAATTGGAGCTAACGTTCTGAACGTTAGCTCACTTAACGTTTAGAACGTTAGCAAGCTCAGAACCACTAAATCCGGGGATGACATCGAGGTAGGAATGTTGGGTTAGGCCCAGCCTTTCGGCTGTTCTAACCCAATCTACATTTTTTTTAAACCGCCAGACACAAAAACTTATTCAACCGTTTCACAAAAGTGCCAGGATCTTCAAGTTGACCACCTTCAGCTAAAACAGCCTGATCAAACAATAAATGAGCCCACTCTTTAAATTGATCATCATCAGTTTCATCTTTCAGCTTAATCACAAGCGCATGCGCAGGATTTAACTCAAAAATGGGTTTACCCATCGGCATGGATTGACCCGCAGCATTCAACAAACGCTGCATGTGTGAACTCATGTCATAGCTATCGGCCACAATACAAGCCGGTGAATCAGTCAAACGATGGCTGATTTTTGCGGATTTAATTTTATCCTTCAATACCACTTCCACTTGCTTGACCATGCTTTCAAAGGTGTTTTCCACTTCTTTTTGGCTCTCTTTTTCCTTCTCATCTTCAAGATTGCCGAGATCCAAATCGCCTCGTGCAACAGATTGAAGATGCTTCCCTGCAAATTCAGAGAAGCTGGAGACCAACCACTCATCGACGCGATCGGAAAGCAATAAAACTTCAATGCCTTTCTTGCGTAAGACTTCAAGATGCGGGCTATTTTTTGCAGCTAAGAAACTGTCAGCGACAATGTAATAAATCTTTTCTTGACCTTCCTTCATTCGTGCAACGTAATCTTCAAGACTCACATTTTGAGTAGCCACATCAGAATGCGTGGACGCAAACCGGAATAATTTTGCAATACGTTCTTGGTTCTTGAAGTCTTCAGCCACACCTTCTTTTAAGACACGACCAAATTCATCCCAAAACTTCGAATAGTTTTCAATATTATTTTTAGCCAAATCTTCAAGCAAGGACAATACACGGTTAGTCAAGCCTGACTTGATGCTATCAACTTGCTTATTGCTCTGCAAAATTTCACGTGAAATATTCAAAGGCAAATCGCTCGAATCTACAATTCCTCGCACAAAACGCAAATAACGTGGCAAGAATTGTTCGGCATTATCCATAATAAACACGCGCTTCACATAGAGCTTAATCCCATGGCGTTGCTCTTGTTGATACAAATCAAATGGCGCATGAGCGGGAATATAGAGTAGGCTCGTGTATTCTTGGGCACCTTCCACACGATTGTGTGCCCAAACCATGGGATCCATAAAATCATGAGAAAGATGCTTATAAAACTCTTTGTATTCTTCATCCTTGATTTCTTTTTTGTTCAAAGTCCATAATGCTTTGACGCGATTAACGACTTCAAATTCGGTCGATGTGGCTTCTTTATTCTCTTCACCTTCTGTTTCTTTCGCAGGTTTATGCATATAAATCGGCACGCCAATATGATCAGAATATTTGGTAATAATGTGGCGCAAACGGTAATCATTTAAAAACTCATCTTCGTCTTTTTTCAGGTGCAGCACAATTTCTGTACCACGAGTCGCTCGCGTGATCGTCTCAATGGAATATTCGCCCTGCCCTTGCGATTCCCAACGCACGCCTTCTTTTTCCGACAACCCCGCGCGACGCGTTGAGACTGTAACTCGATCTGCCACAATGAAACTTGAATAAAATCCAACACCAAATTGGCCAATCATTTGGGCATCTTTCGCTTGATCGCCGCTCAAGGATTTCAAAAATTCAGCTGTACCGGATTTTGCAATGGTGCCCAAATGGCTGATGACTTCATCTCGACTCATCCCGACGCCATTATCACGGATCGTAATCGTCCTAGCCTTTTCATCAAATTCCAGCTCAATTCTCGGGTCGAGATTAGTTTCATTTAAATCCGGCTTCGTCAACGCTTCAAAATTCATCTTATCGATCGCATCTGAGGCATTTGAAATCAATTCACGTAGAAAAATTTCTTTATCGCTATAAAGCGCATTGATCATCAAATTCAATAATTGTTTGACTTCGGTCTGGAAACCTAAGGTTTCTTTGGACATGTTTGAACTCCATTAAAATCATAGTTAGGACTAATATGGGGGGCGATGGTAAAATTTCAAGGGCAGATTGATGGCTTAAGATTCCATTCCAGGCAATTCCATACATCGGACGACGACGTTTTTTCAAACACACATAATGCGCCTGTCGAAATTTTAATACCGTATTGTGTTGTGAAGGCTATGAAATCACCCGTTAAATAAGGTGCGAAGCGAGCAATACCGTTGCTGGTAACCACTAGAATAGTTTTTCCCGCATAGTCCTGTGTGAGCCTCACAGAAAAGTCCTGCCAATTTTTAATGATGGCTAGAGGATCGACGTTCCACCCATTGGGCACTTTAGCGGTGGCTTCCCAGGCCCTAAGCGCTTCTGCTCCAAGCCGGGCAATCACTTTATCCTCGGGTTGATTTTCATCCGGCCCATAATCAATCTCATTAAAGATCGACAGGGTTTCAATAGGTATATGGGTTTGCATCGCATTCTGCGCTTGTTCTGCTGTTTGGATGGCGCGTTTTAGCTTTGAAGTAAAAATCACATCGGGGATCAGATGATTTTGCTTTAGATAAATGCCTAGCAAGTGACCTTGTCTCAAACCACTGTCGACCAATGGCAGATCAGTCGTACCCACGCGTGTCACGATATCGCCTGGCCCAAAGGTATTGCCATGACGGGCTATTAATAATCGCGTACTCATCTTGCTACTTCTTGTCTATGTTTATTCAGTGATAACAACTCACCATGTTTGGCAATCAATTCTTCGGCGCGAACAATGTCTTCGGGACTGTCAACACCTGACATATTGGGACGCCCTCTAAAATCTACGGGTACACAACGAAGGGTGTAGCCATTTTCCAAGAGACGTAATTGCTCCAGTCCTTCTAAGACTTCAAATTTGCTTTCTGGTAAATTAACATAATTTTCTAACATGGCGAGGGAATAGCCATACAATCCAATGTGGCGAAAAATTGGGCTTTTATCACTTTTTTTGCGTAAATCATCCTCTTTGCGCATGGCGGGAAAGATGTTTTTACTGAACCAAAAAGCATTGCCCGTTTTCTCATCAAAAACAGCGGTTGTTCCACTAAAAGGGGTTGTGAGCTTATTGTGCCGCAGCTTATCTAACTGCACCCATGTTAGCTGCGTAACCGGTGTGACCGCATCGCAAGGGGAAGCCGCAAAAGCCTTAATCATGGCTCGCAAGAAATCAGGTGGCGTCAACGGCGCATCGCCCTGCATATTTAGAATAAAATCTGGCTTATTTTTCATCTGGCGCACAGCTTCTGCTACACGATCAGTGCCGGTGGGAGATTCTGGAGGAGTCATCACTGAGGAAATACCAATTTCATGGCAGTGCTGAGTAATTCGATCATCATCGGTCGCAACGACCACCGAGACATCACTCAGTCCTTCGGCTGCCGCCAGCGACAAACTCACCACGCGTTGCAACATCGTTTGGCCCGCAATCATAGCCAAGGGTTTTCCTGGTAACCGGGTTGACGCATAGCGAGCAGGAATAACAATGGCAGTTTTCATAACAATTTCTCCATTCTCAGATTTATCAATGACAAGGAAGGCTACACCAATCCGTGTTGTGGGATTGGTGTAGCCTTCCTTGTCATTGATAAATCTGAGAATTGTATAAGCTAAAAGCCGCATTTTGACACACCTCAAAATACCTGTCTATGACAACTTTCTTGACAAACATCTTGATTTCTCTACCCCATACCCCTAGAATCTCCGACACTACGGTGGCCATGCCGGTCCCCTCGCAACGCTAAACAGTTAACCCCGCCAGGTCCGGAAGGAAGCAACGGTCGCTGCGATGCGGGTGCAGGTCAGGCTGGTAAGGCTGCCTCCTTTTTATTTTCTGGATCCCGGGTATTAAGTGGTTCTAACGCGCGAGTACGCGAGAAGAACCACCCCCTATATAAAAAGGGCCCGGGATGACGCCGAGGTAAGAATGACATTTTTGTGAATGTCAGCATACTTGACGAAGCCCTAGATTCCGGCAATGAAACGCTCATAGGAATAGTAATTAAGCAGAATTAAATCATGCACCCTGTTTTAGCACGACGATGGCGGCCTCGAACTTTTGAACAAGTCCTCGGCCAAACTCATGCCCTCAAGGCACTCACCAATGCGCTCAAAACAGAACGCCTCCACCACGCCTATCTTTTCACTGGCACCCGTGGTGTCGGCAAAACAACCATTGCTCGCATTTTTGCCAAAAGTCTCAACTGCGAACAAGGTATTACCCCAACGCCCTGTGACCAATGCTCCGCTTGCGTTTCTATTAACGAAGGTCGCTTCGTTGACCTAATCGAAGTCGATGCCGCCTCACGCACCAAGGTCGAAGACACCCGAGATCTTCTCGACAATGTTCAATATGCACCCACACAAGGTCGCTTCAAAGTTTACTTGATCGACGAAGTTCATATGCTCTCCAACCACAGCTTCAATGCCCTACTTAAAACTTTGGAAGAGCCACCGCCTCATGTCAAATTCTTGCTCGCAACAACGGATCCACAACGTTTACCGGTCACCGTGCTCTCGCGTTGCCTGCAATTTCACCTCAAAGCCATGCCTGCGATACAAATTGCCAACTACCTCGCAAGCCAATTGGATCGCGAACAAACCGCTTACGATCCCGCAGCCCTTCAAGTATTGGCACAAGCCGCTCAAGGCAGTGTACGGGATGCACTCAGCCTCCTTGATCAAGCTCTCTCATTTACGGATGGCACACTCAAAACAGCGGATGTTCACAGCATGTTGGGCACACTTGAACACGATGTTCTCTATCGCATCCTTGATGCTCTGATTGCCCACGATGCAGGTGCGCTCTTTGCGATCAGCCGCGAATTAGCCCAACGCGCCGTGGATTACATAGCCGTCTTAGCCGATCTCATCAGCCTGCTTCATCGAATTGCCGTGATCCAAAAAGTGCCGGATCACATTCGAGCAGAAGATCAAGACGAACAATATGAAGCTCTACTTCGCATCGCACAACAGCTCAAACCCGCCGATGTTCAACTGTATTACCAATTGGCTCTGGTCGGTCGACGCGATTTGCCGCTCGTTCCACAAATGGCCGATGGATTCGAAATGATTTTATTGCGCATGCTCGCATTTCGGCCGCTTTCTGCACCCGCTCAAGCGATTGAACCTATTGTCGCTGCACCTAAAATACAACCTCTTGAACCCATAGCAATTAAACAGTTCTCTGCAGCAACAGAGGCGCCCCTTGAAGTAACGGCTAAACTACCCGAGTCTAAAAAAAGAATACCCGATGAATTTAATTGGTGCGAGGTAATCACCGCCTTAAATATTACAGGCCCAGTCCTACACTTGGCTCAACAATGCGCACTTCAATCGTTCAAAGAGAATGAGCTTGTTTTACAACTTGAATCAAAACAAGCAGCGCTGTTGAGTGAACGGATCCAACAACGTTTAGAAGGTGCTCTCAAAGAATACCTCGCTCAGCCCATTCGACTCACGATCATCACCAGTTCATCGCCGCTTGAAACGCCTGCTTCTATCAAACAGCAAGAAAACAAAGCTGCTCAACAAAAAGCACTGGAAGATTTTCAGCAAGACCCTCTCACAGAACAATTTACACGTTTGTTTGACGCGCAAATTGATGCGGATGCGATTCGGGGTGTTTAAGGAAGAAATCTTTTTTTATTTTCTGGATCCCGCCAAGTATTAATAAGCCTAAGCGGTTCTAAAGTGAGAGTACTCGCTAAGAACGGCTAAATCCCGGAATGACAGCGGTTGTTGAAATGACAACAGCGGCTACGGCTTGACAATTACCCCTTTCCCAGTATCATGAATCATGGATCTTAAAAAAGGATTGACTTAGTTTTGAGCCTTATCACTATCGAATACCTTGTTCTTGTTCTCATTTTTCTCGTGCTACTCTCGGCATTTTTCTCTGCTTCGGAAACAGGCATGATGTCGATCAATCGCTATCGCCTGCGCCATCTTGCAAGAACACATCATCCACGTGCAAAAAAAGTCAGCAACCTTCTTGAACAACCTGAGCGACTTCTTGGCGTCATCCTCATTGGTAACACTGTAGCCAATATCGTCGCTTCCTCTGTTGCCACCGTCCTTGCAGGGCATTTTTTTGGCGAACTTGGGATTGCAGTCGCCACTATCATCTTAACCTTTGTGATCCTCATTTTCGGCGAAATCACTCCGAAAACACTGGCTGCACACCATCCTCAAAAAACAGCATTCTTGGTCGTGTATCCTCTTAACTTTTTGCTCAAATTATTTTACCCCGTGGTCTGGTTTGTTAACCTCATTGCCACAGGACTGCTCAAATTGTTTGGCGTCCAAACAAACCGGCGCAGCGTTGAACCCTTGAGTAGCGACGAACTCCAAACCGTAGTACGCGAAGCCACAGGACATATTCCCTCCCAACCCCAAGACATGCTGCTTCGCATTTTGGAACTTGAGAAAATCAAAGTCGATGACATCATGGTCCCTCGCAATGAAATTATTGGAATTAATTTAAATGACACCTGGGATATTATCAAACCTCAATTACTTACCTACCAACATACACGAATTTTTTTATATCGGGATGACATCAACAATGTCGAACATCTCGTTCATCTGCGTGATGTCTTTCGATTAATGTCTGAAGATCGTTTGTCCTTAGAAATGCTCACGACGGAAATTGCTTATCCCATTCATTTTATTCCGGAAGGTACCTCACTGACGACTCAATTACTGAATTTCAAAACGCAAAAACGCCGCAGCGGACTTGTCGTTGATGAATACGGTGATGTCCAAGGCTTGTTGACTTTGGAAGATATTCTTGAAGAAATTGTGGGTGAATACACGAGTGTTGCTGCTCAGGATGAAGAGGAAGAAGAGGAAGTTTATCCTCAACATGATGGTAGTTTTATTGTGCTCGGTTATGCAAGCGTCCGCGAATTAAATCGTAATCACCACTGGCATTTAAGCACTGACGGTGCTAAAACCTTGAGCGGTTTAATCATCGAATCCCTTGAAGCAATCCCTACTCCTGGCCTTTGCCTTCGCGTAAGCGGATATCCCGTTGAGGTTTTGCAAGTTGAAGGCAATACCGTTAAAGTTGCACGGCTCTACCCTGAGTTGTGGCGGGCGGAGCATCGGGGTTAGGTGCGCGCGCCCCATTTAGGATTATCTCATAAACTGCTCAATCACCCGATCTGCGCCAATAAGAGGAATGAGCCTGATTAAGACTTGATCCATAACATCAATATCTGCTTCGGCAATAAACTTCACCTTGCGCTCTTTCCACGATAAAGTTTGGATAAGACTTGCAGCAACAACACAAGGCGTATCCAAATTATTAATCGGTACTTCTGTGGTTGCACCGCGAATACTTGTGCTGATTGGGCAAAAAATGAGCAATCCAAGTTTGCGATTATATTCACTGGAGGACAATACTAATGCTGGGCGATATTTACCAATTTCCTTGCCCTTGGTTGGTTCAAAATCAAGCCAAATAATATGATTTCGTTCTGGAATATATTGTTTGGGCATTATTTCCCGCCTATTTCACTGGGTAAAAGATCAGCAAGCTCCTCAGCATGTACAGTGTATGGATCTAAGTCTTTTAACAATTGAGCTTCGCTGAACGGCAAGTTTAGTTGTCGACCTGGCCTTGCCTTCGTAATGGAAAGCCCTTGTTCTGAAACTTCAATATCAACTTCAGTGCCTTCATGAAAATTAGGAATATCTCGAAGCACACCAGAAACGCGCAAGGCTAGGCCATTGCCCCATTTTTGGATTTTTGCATGAACTAACATAGCTTTTTCCTCTTTATCCTCGTTTGACTGAAGTATACACTATGTTGATACCAATGTAAAGTATAGTTTTTGTTCTTTTCTCTAAACCACCAACGACTCTTTCAAACATCCCGCCTTAAAATCTTGAACATTTTTTAAAGTGGTTTCAGCAATATGCTGCAAAGCCTCTGTGGTTAAAAAAGCTTGATGGCCTGTAATTAAAACATTAGGAAAGGTTTGCAAGCGGGCGAAAATATCATCTTGAAGAATAGCAGTTGATAAATCATGAAAAAATAATCCCTCTTCTTCCTCATACACATCAAGACCTAGGAACCCAATTTTTTTAGTTTTTAAGGCTTCAATCACTGCCCTTGTATCCATCAAGGCACCACGACCCGTATTGATCAACATCACATTGGGTTTCATTTTTTCAAGTGCGGCTGCATGGATGATGTGGCGAGTGTCTGGCGTCAAGGGACAATGCAAGCTGATGATATCGGATTGACGGTATAATTCATCTAAACTTGTATAGATAACACCTATCTTGATGCAATTGGTGTTTTCAATCGGATCGTAAGCCAATACTCGCGTACCAAATCCTTGCATGATCCGACAGAATACTTCGCCAATTTTTCCTGTTCCAATCACGCCGATTGTTTTTCCATGAACATCAAAACCTGATAAACCTTCGAGTGAAAAATTATTTTCCCGTACGCGATTATAGGCTCGATGTATTTTTCGGTTTAACGATAATAATAATCCAACAGCAAATTCAGCAACCGCATAAGGAGAATAAGCAGGAACACGTGCAATGGTTATTTCATATTGTTTTGCAGCAGCTAAATCAACATGATTGAAACCTGCAGAGCGCAGCGCTACCAATTCAGTACCCTGTGTAGATAAAATTTGCAAAACGTCCTTGTTCAGTTGATCAGTCACAAAACAACTGACCACTTTAAATCCTTTTGCTAAGATGGCGGTTTGAGCATTCAGATTGGCCTCAAAAAAAACCAGTTCAAAACCATGGGTAGAATTGGCGGCAGATAAAACAGTTTGATCAAAAGGCTGGGTGCTGAAAAATGCTATTCTCATAAAGGTCCCTTTTCAGGAGCAGGGAAGGCTGTGTCAATGCGTGTTGTGGCATTGACACAGCCTTCCCTGCTACAGACAGATTTCCAAAAAACATCACGCCTTATTCAAGGCACTATGCCTTCGTCCATAGGCAAAATATACCGCAAGACCTATAACAATCCAAGCAAGAAAGCAAAACCAAGTGATAGGAGGAAGTGTCCACATCAGATAAAGATTCAAGCCAATCCCTACTACAGGTAAATATGGACTTAAAGGCACTCTAAATGGACGATGCAGCTGGGGTTTCGTATAGCGCATCACCAAGGCACTGATACCCACCAGTGTAAATGCCGCCAACGTTCCAATATTCACCAGCTCAGCTAAAGTCTTCATGGGTAGAAAGCCTGCAAGCGCAGCCATCACAAGTCCCGCAAGAAAAATAATTAGTGCAGGCGTTGAAGTTTTAGGGTGAATTTTTGCAAGTCCTGGGGGCAATAAACCATCCCGTGCAATGGCAAGAAAAATACGACTTAGCCCATAAAACATCACGATCACGACAGTGGTCAGCCCTGCAATGATGCCCACAGACATCAGCCCTGCAAAAAAGCGCTCGTTTAAGCGCAATAAAGCATTTGCAACCGGTGAACTTACATTTAAGGTGGTGTAATTTGCAATGCCCGTCAATAAAGCCGCAACTAGAACATAGGCTAATGTACAAATCGCCAGTGAGGCAAGAATGCCCAGGGGCAAATTACGTTGTGGATTGATCGTCTCTTCTGCTGCGGTTGAAACTGCATCAAATCCAATGAAGGCAAAAAAAACGAGGGCAGCTCCATTGAACACACCGAACACACCAAAGGGCGCAAAATTTTTCCAATTTTTCACATCCACATGAAAAGATGCAACGGCAATAAATAAAACAATACAGGCTATTTTAATTACAACAGCAATATTATTGAAACGCGCACTCTGCTTGGTACCGAGGATCAAGAGCCCTGTGACCGCTAAAATAATCAAAATGGCAGGAAGATTGATAATGCCATGTTCGAAAGGTCCAAGGCATAGAGCAGGTGGAATGTGGATCCCAATGGCTTTAAAAAAACCAACCATGTAACCCGACCAACCCACAGCAACCGCTGTCACTGAAAGACCATATTCAACCAATAAAACCCAGCCCATGAGCCAGGCTAATAACTCGCCCAACCCTACATAGGTATAACCATAGGCACTACCGCAACCACCCAGGGAAGAAGATAATTCAGCATAGGAAAAAGCACTCAGCGCACAGGCAATGGCCGCGATTAAATAAGAAACCATGACGG
The DNA here is from genome assembly GCA_021808365.1 of Pseudomonadota bacterium. Lineage (GTDB taxonomy): Bacteria > Pseudomonadota > Gammaproteobacteria > JAKBBU01 > JAKBBU01 > JAKBBU01. The sequence continues at coordinate 6,442 of JAKBBU010000035.1, read as the reverse complement.
CAGGTCCAGCCACTGTTGCAGCAACAATTCCGGTTAGGACGAAAATGCCTGCACCGATGATGGCACCGATCCCAAGCAGTGTGAGATCAAAACCGTTAAGTACCTGTTTAAGAGATGCTACTTGAGGCACTTGTTTGTGTGGCTTGCAACGCATTAAAGTCTGTAAAAAAGACATGATTCTTTGGTGTCGTTAGAACGTGGGGTTGTATCATACCCTAATTGGATAAAAAAAGCTCTATTTTATTTTGATAGCATTTTTATATTTATCAAGTACAGGGAAGGCTACACCAATACGTGTTGTGGTATTGGTGTAGCCTTCCCTGTACTTGATAAATATAAAAATGCTATCAACATGATTTTTGTGCGAGAAAGCTGAAAATGCAGCTTTTTTATTTAACAACACGTTGATTTATATATTAAAAAATAATTTCTCCTTTTTTACCCCCTTTCCAAAAAAGAAAAAAGTTGGTAGAATACTAGCCAATTAGAGTGCTTTCAGAGCGATATTCCACAAGGAGTATACGTCTCACTCTAGCTTTAGGGGCGGTTAGTAACCGCCTTTTTTTTGGGGACTAGAAAAACAAAGAGTAATTAGAATCGTTCTGGAACTAAGAAATGGCCATTTTCTTCCTCCACAGGAAGTCTAGGGCCAGTAATATGAACATCTTGCGGCTTTGCTTTAAATGCTGAAAAGAATGGATGGTCTTTTAGCTCGGCCTTTGGATCCATGATTTGCTCACATTCTGGAGACGATTTCATCTCATGCCAATCATTAGCAAATGCCATATCTCGCCAATAAAGAGGCATATCCTTGAGAAGAAATTTACATCGAAGCCAGGGATCAATAATCACAGTATCCGCTGGCCATTCATGCAAAAGCTTGGATTTTATTGTGCCAGAAGGTGCAAGAGCAATAAACACATGATCAAAATTTTTCCCATCCATCAGGTGAACTGTTAAGCTCTTATCAGGACGATATTCGGAATAATTTTTGAGAAAATCAAAAGCCAAGCTTGATAATTCACAGCAATTTCCTACCCCAAACTCCACTGCAGCATCTGCTTCAAATTTAGTATATTCTCCTGGGGCAAAGTCGTTTTGTATAAAATCCATACAGTTAACTCTAAGTTGTTTAAGCTTATCACTCTTTTTGGAAAGATCATTCTTAGTGTCCTCAAGAAATGAAGAAAGGCGATCATCTAGATTTTTTGTATGATCGAGAGCCTTATCATTAACTTGATCTCGCTCCAAACCTTGGATTGAATGATCCTCATCCTTCAATTTTGGAATAGCATATCCCAATAGACCCTGGGGCTTTCCTTGAAAAAGCCCATGCCCCATTAAATCGAGTGAAAACTTAAGGATATTGACAGGCGCAGCTCGTTCACAAACAAATGCTAAAGCATCATTCGCTATATTTAACCGATACTCTAAATCGGAAAGCTGTGAATTTTCATTATTATTCTTGTCTTTCATAAAAAACCTCTGCTCAGTGTTAGAGAAAAATATTTTTCTCTAACATATACAGATGGTTATTTTACTTTCCAAACATTAAGTCAGTATTAATTTGAGGGTCTTGCTGAGGGTATAAAGCTTTGGAACTTCGATCTACCCTTTGAAATAGCTTTTCAGTATCCGCGTTTTGGTGCATGATCCACCCTCGGCATTCAAGGGTAAACGGCCATGTACACACTAGGTTATAGCGGATTTGATGGGTCAGCAGAATTTAAAAAAAACAACCTGGCAGACTTAACTGAAAATGAATACCGAATCTACCAGGGAATGGATGCAGCAGCCGCCCTTCTCCACAAGGGTCAAGTTATTGCCGCCGCCAGCGAAGAGCGTTTCGTTGGAACCACTCACACAGGGCAATTTCCAAAACACGCCATCGAATACTGCTTGCGCGAAGCAGGAATCAGTTGGGATGATATTCATGCTGTTTGTCATGGTTTTAATTATTCACTCTGCGAAGATATTTTTACCCTGGATGAATTTTCAAAAGCTTATTATGACCACGTTTATGATCCAACGCTGCAACCCAAACTCTTTAAAAAACATTTCAATATTGATCTCAAAAACCGTTTTTTTCCCATTCGTCATCACGATGCTCATGCAGCCAGTGCCTATTTTATGAGTGGGTTTGACAATGCTCTCGTCTTGGTCGTCGATGGGATGGGCGAAATGGATAGCATTTCAATTTACCAAGCATATGGAAATAACTTAATTCCTATACAACATTACGATGTTTCAAACTCTTTAGGCATTTTTTATCTTGCTATCACACTTCACCTTGGATTTGCACCTAATCATGACGAATATAAAATCATGGGGCTGGCACCTTATGGTGATCCCGATCGCTTTAAATACTTTTTTGAAGAATGTATCGATCTGACTTATGATGGAGAAATAAGAATCCCCGTTTTTGAAAAAAATAAAACCATGATGGAAAAACAAACTCATCGCGGTGTGCGTAATTGGATCAGCGAAATCCTGATCCCTGAACGCCAACCCGATGAACCCATACTGCAAATTCATAAAGATCTGGCTGCTGGATTACAACACATCCTTAATGAGGGTATCGCTGGTCTTTTACATTATTGGCAACGTAAAACAAAAACGAGCAAACTTTGTATGGCCGGTGGTGTTGCACTTAATTGCACCGCGAATGGCGTTGTGCTCAAACGAAAAATTTTTGATCAAATTTTTATACAACCTGCTGCTGGTGATGATGGCACCTCACTTGGCGCAGCGCTTTATCAATATCATGCCGTTGAAAAACAGCCCTTGGAAAAATGTTCACCTTATACACTGCCCTTCTATGGCGAACAATGTTCACGAGAAGCAATCCTGACCGCACTTCAACAACATGCGACATCCATCCAATATGAAGAACTAAATGAAGATGACTTAATTGATCAAGCAGCTCGTTATATTCACGATGGCGCCGTTCTCGGATGGGTACAAGGACGCATGGAGTTTGGACCAAGAGCATTGGGAAATCGAAGTATTCTTGCTAATCCTTGCAAAGCTGATATGCGTGATCGCGTTAACCAAGTTGTCAAAAAACGCGAAGGATTTCGCCCCTTTGCACCTTCTGCAACACTTGAAGCAGCATCACATTATTTTGATATTCCACAGACTCTACAATTACCTCATATGCTATTCACTGTTGATGTTAAGCAGGAATATCGCGATCAGCTGCCTGCCATTACACATTGTGATGGTTCTGCCCGTTTGCAAACAGTCAATAAAAACGAACATCCTTTATACTGGAAACTTTTAAATCGTTGCGCGCATTACACAGGCTTTCCTATCGTTCTCAATACATCGTTTAATGTAAAAGGCCAACCTATTGTGCGCACGCCTGAAGATGCCATTAATACGCTTTTAGCAACACAGATTGATGTATTATTTATTGATCGGTTTAAGGTTGTGAAGTTGCAGCACCCTTAAACCTTCCTCGCCAACAATATAAAAGAAAACCCAAGAACACGATGACAAGATAAGACAAAATAAAGGGTATTTGTGAATCTGACTTAAGTAATGAATCCATCACGGTGCAAAAAGCAGAGACAAACACCATCGAAGAACTCATCAACGAATTTGCAGTTCCCGGTGAGTCAGGAAATAAGGCAACGCTGCTAGCAAAATAATTAGGAAAAATGATACTTGCAAAATAAAGCATTAAACCGCTTGGAACCACAATATTCCAAATTGTCATGGGAAATATAAAGGCCCAAAATAAGGCGATTGAACCAATCAGCAACATGGCTATAAAACAGTATTTAATCTTTTGTTCACAATTAATATCCACAAGAAAACGATTCGTAATACTCCCTAATAGCCATAAAACCCCAACCAATAAAGCTATATGACCAAACGTAATCGAAGAATAATGAAGTTGTTCTTGAATCAAAAATGGCGCAACCACTCCAAACAAAAGCAACATCCCATATAAAAACCCAAGGCAAAACAAGCCCACTAAAAAATCATAATGTGACAAAATTTTGCGATACTGCGCTCCAATTTTTTTAAAGTTAAATGTATTTTTACTCTCCACTGTTTCAGGAACATAGAGTAAATTTAAGATCAAAGTGACCAATCCATAAAACACTAAGAATAAAAAAGGTGCCCGCCACCCAAAATAATATTGCAAATAACCTCCAATAGCAGGCGCAATAATTGGGCCAATCGCCCAAGCAATCGTTGTGTAATTCATCATCTTGTAAAAGTCTTTACCTTTGAACAAATCTGAAATCACAGCACGCATCGCGATCATCACAAAGGACATAGCCAACCCTTGAATACATCGTAAGATCAACAATTGTGTAATATTGCTTAAAAAAAGAACGAACAAGCTGGTTAAAATATAAATAGCCATGCTGATGTTAAAGGGTTTTTTGCGTCCAAAACTATCGACCAGTGCTCCCGAAAATAATGAAGCGAAGCCAAAGCCGAGAAGATAAGCAGTCATTGTCAACTGAACCAGCGCCTTACTCGTTCCAAAATAAGCAGTAACTGCCGGAAGAGATGGCACATAGATATCTGTCGTAAAACCCGAGATTGGAATTGTCAACAAAACAATCCATACAAAAAGGTGTTTATGGTCGAGAGACTTCTTTTTTTGCATGCAAGACCTCTCAATGATTAAGGCGAGATCACAGACTGGATAATTCAAGTGGCAAGGCAGGCCAAAGCCTGCCCCTAAGAACTACATAAACTACATAAACTACATATTACCGAGATTTCCAGTATCTTCTTCATCCTCTTCGTCTTCTTCTTCAAAATCAACCGGAAATCCAGTAGGCCCTGCGGAGGGCATCTTGACATTTCGAGCAGGCACAACCGTGGAAATCGCATGCTTGTAAACCATTTGACTCACCGTATTCTTCAAAAGAACGACGAATGAATCAAATGACTCCACCAAACCTTGCAATTTAATACCATTCACCAAATAAATTGAAACAGGGATTCTTTCTTTACGCAGCGCATTTAAAAATGGATCCTGCAAACTTTGCCCTTTTGACATTCTTTTCTTCCTCTTTATAAAACAGATTATTTTTTGACCAAAAATTTCCTGCTAGGAAATCATAAAGCCGAACGTGAGTCTATCACGGGCTTTCTCTAAGCTAAATGGGTTTCTGAAAGATTTTTTATTACTTCTCAACCTCTTTTATCCTAAAAACGGCAGTTGGCCGAACTTTTCAGCGATCACAAAAGGCTGATTTCGGCGGATCGATTGCATGATTCCAGGGTGTTTTAGACGGGGATTGGCGGTGGATGGGGTAGTTGCAGCGTCCGTCCTTGCAGATAAGGGTGCGGACGGCAGCAACGATTAGCGCGAAACCAACGCCTGTAAGCTCTTCAATACCGCTTCATCCAGCCCCGTCTCGGCGGCAACTTTTTCTAACGAATCGCCACGGCCCAAACACGCCAATGCCCGTAATGTGACATCAACACCGACTGTTTTTCCTCTCTCGAGACCTTTAGCTTCACCTTCAGCCAGACCTTCGGCTTTACCCTCGGCAAACTTATCCTGCAGCATCGTTTTTTCGGTACTCACGTAATGCCAATACTGATCATAGGCGGCCAATTCATCAGGTGTATAGGCGGACATTTCACTGAGCTCAACCGCTTGCTTAATCTCGGGTACTTCCAGCCACTCCGGCGGTATCGTTGTCGTTTTTTTATCCAACTCCGACATGAACCGTAACCACAAGACTTGCAGCTTGCGTTCCGTCACCGATTTGGCTTTAAATTTGGGGAGTTCCACAAACACCAATTGCAAATCTTTAATGTCGCGATCGATGTTTTGAACGTTCACGAGTTTGTAATGGTGGTACCACGTCTCCAGGTGCTCTGGATCAAACACACTGCCCAATAACCCTAAACCATACACCGGCTTGAGCAAGTCATAGGATTCCCCTTGTTCGAGTTGGCGCACATAGGCCGTGCTCGTCCCAAACAAGAGTCGCTGCATAAAGCTTTTGGTCCACTGAATTTGCATCTCCACGATGAAAATGCGGCCTTGTGTGTCGGTGCATTTGACGTCCACCAAGGTGGACTTAAATCCTGGAATATGAGGGACTTGCTCACCGGGTAAATACGTGAGCGACTCAATCAAGCGGTCTTCGGGCAACGGCAACACCGCGTTTAAAAAGCTCTTTAAGAGCTTCGGGTGCTCACCAAAGATTTTTTTGAACACCACGTCGCTTTTTGGGTCTAGGTAACGGGACATGAAGATGAAGCTCCAGGGTTCTTTTTGTAACACCGGACAGTATACCTGAATCAGTCACCAAACGCGAATACACCGATGGGCGTGTAAAAGCCCCAAGTCATACCGCTCCCGCGAAGCGGGAGGCTTGACGGTTGTGAGCCGCCCCAAGGGCGGCCAGTATCAACTTCAGTTAAATTCTAAAATCCACCTGACTCATCAGCTCCG
>JAKBBU010000066.1 GCA_021808365.1 Pseudomonadota bacterium | reverse complement strand
GCCTGATTTTGCAATAATCTTGATCAAAATGGCTATTTTCAGCAACATCTTCGACCTTTGAAAAAAGCTGAAAACTTCAAAATTTAGCGGTATTTTCGACTTAATTCGGGTTTCCTGTCAGGCACTAAGTACAATACCCGTGTCAAAATTATCATAGTATCCGGGCGAATTAAGTGCGGCAGGCGTAATATTTAGAGAGTTCGGGCCAGTAAATTCAGCAAAACCAAAATCAGCAAAAGAAGCTTGACCTTGCGCTAATCGATATCCAAATACATTTAATGGGTTATTACTGACTGATGCATTTTCTTCTACACCTAGCTCGGGTAGTGCATGTCCACGTGTTTCTTTAATGGCCGCTTGAGCTGCGTCTATTTTGGCGGCGCTTTCATTGATTCGCGGGTTGGCATTTAACGCTAGGTGTATGGCATCAGGAAAGTTAATAGGTTGGGGTGTATTAGGCCATGCGTATGGAATGAATAAAAATAGGATGCTAAATAGCATCGCTAATTTGATCAGCCAACTAGAACTTGTCCCTAAGAATAAAGACACCAATGTTACTCCTTAAAATGTAAGGCTGCAAAAGTGTATTAAATATAGGAGTAAAAAACACCCTGCATTTTCCTATAATTGCCTAAGTGTTTACTTGATTCGCTCTATTTCATGAGAAACGGATACCGGCAAACACTTTCATACTTCACCCAACCGTTTAACCTGTTTTCCCTGCGCATCAAAATTATCCGGATTCAGCCATCGTTCGAATCTTTTTTTGAGTTCAGGCCATTCGTTATCGATAATGGAGAACCAGGCGGTGTCGCGATTGTGGCCTTTGGCAACTAAAAGCTGCCTGAAAATACCTTCAAATTTAAATCCAAGTCGCAAGGCGGCGTTTTTTGAAGCTTCATTTAAATTATTACATTTCCATTCGTATCGGCGATAGCCTAAATCATCGAACACATGTTTCATCATCAAATACATCGCTTCTGTTGCAGCAGGTGTTTGTTTAAGAGCATTTGAAAAATGCAGATGGCCGACTTCAATCACGCCGTGATCGGGAACTATTCGTAAATAAGCAGTAACACCAATCGGTAAACGAGTTTTAGGATCAAGGATGGTATAGAAAATACAATCTGGATCGGAAACTATTTTTTTAAACCACGTTTGAAATTCTTCAAGGTTTTTAAAAGGGCCGCCTGAGAGATAGGTCCATGATGAGTCATTTTGTGAAAATGCTTCAAATAATGGAACGGCATGTTGATCAATGTTAGTTAGTTCCAAAGTGCAGTATTGCCCTTGTAAGGTGATGCCGGGCGGTCTTTTTACAGGAGCCCAATTTTCTATTTTGAAACCGACGGGTTGATCAAATTCGTTTTTTTCAGTGGTCATGGTTTTCTCCAATAAAAGCGTAGGTTGGGTTACGCGAGTACGCTAACCCAACCTAGATTTTTTTATCAAATTAGCTTCTCCAACAACTCCTCCTGCCTTAACAACAAATCAGGATGTTTCAAATCGCGCGGTGGATCACCGCGAAGCGCTAGGTCATCGCTTAATTGAGCAGGGCTGCCCGATAAAACATGAACATGATGACCAAGGCGAAGTGCTTCCATCGGATCATGCGTGACAAATAATACAGTTTTTCCAGATAAAAGTTTAGCAGCCAATTCTTGCAAACGAAACCGTGTAATCACATCGACCGACGCAAAAGGTTCATCCATCAACACAATGGGGCGATCTTCTAATAATGTGCGAACCAAGGCAACACGTTGGCGCATGCCGCCGGAAAGTTGATTCGGATATTGTGTTGAAATATCACCTAGCCCTACATCAGCGAATAAACTCAATGCTTTTTCGCGTTGATCAGTCAAATTGCCACGTAGTTTAAATCCAATCAAGACATTGTCCAATACGGAACACCAGGGCATTAATAAATCGTGTTGCGCCATATAGGCAATGCGGCCTTTTAAAGGTAGTCCATCACTGGCGTGCACATTGCCTTTAAGGTAAGTATTTTTTCCTTCCCAGGTTAGTTCAGCAATCAAACGCAGTAAACTGCTTTTTCCAACACCGCTTGGCCCGAGTATGCAGGTCCATTTTCCACCAGGTATCGTACAATTTAATTGATCAAAAATCGTTTGTTCCGAAAAACGGAGCGTTGCATTTTGAATGTGAATACTGGGCGAATTATTTTCCATTCGAAATCCCAGTATGTCGCAATAATGCATCAATCGTTGGGCGACGTTTTCTAAATTCGATGAATAATGTCATTGCGTCTTCGGATCCACCGCGTTCTAAAATTGATTGAAGAAAATCTTGCCCAATTTCTTCATTAAATAATCCTTCTTCTTCAAAACGACCAAATGCATCGCTGGCTAAGACTTCGGCCCATTTGTAACTGTAATATCCAGCTGCATAACCGCCTGCAAAAATATGAGAAAAACTATGTTGGAAACGATTAAATGAGGCTTGCGGTAAAACGCTATATTCTTGTCGAATACCGTCGAGAAGATCTTGAATATCTTTGGATTGTTCAATAGACGTCATGTGTAATTTAAAATCAAATAGTGCGAACTCATTTTGGCGAAGTAATTGTAGTGCTGATTGAAAATTCTTCGAAGCAATTAATTTATTGATGAGCGCATCAGGCAAGACTTCACCGGTTTCAATATGGCATGACATTGATTTTAAAACCTCAGGTTGCCAACACCAATGTTCCATAAATTGGCTGGGTAACTCTACCGCATCCCAAGCAACACCACGAATTCCCGAGACAGGCCCTTCATTGATTTGCGTGAGCATGTGGTGCAGCCCATGACCAAATTCATGAAATAAAGTTTCAATTTCATCGTGATCAAGAAGCGCGGGTTGACCTACAGAAGGAGACGAAAAATTACAGGTTAAAAATGCAATAGGTGTTTCGATTTCACCCTGGGCATTTAAGCGGCGTGCTTGGCAATCGTCCATCCAAGCACCGCCTCTTTTTTGTGAACGCGCATAAAGATCCAAATAAAAATAACTTCTCAAATTGCCTTTTAAATCATAAATAGCAAAGAGTTCGACATCTTCATGCCAACGATCAAACAATTCGCAAGCTTCAATGCGAATAGAAAATAAACGCTGAACGAGTTTAAATAAGCCTTTTAATACGCGATCTTGTTGAAAGTAAGGGCGTAATTCTTCTTGGCTAAAATCATACCGTTTTTTTCGTAGAGCTTCGCTGTAATAAGCGATATCCCAGGGTTTTAAATCTTCTTTGAATCCTTCTGACTTAGCAAAGGCGCGTAGCTCATCGACTTCTTTTTTCGCAGCATCTTTCGCCAATTGACTTAAGTTCTTTAAAAATTCTAAAACTTCAGTCGGTGTTTTAGCCATTTTTGTCGCCAATGATAATTCGGCATAATTGTTAAATCCTAATAAGACGGCTTCTTCATGCCGCTTTTTGAGGATCTCAACCATGATCGTGCTATTGTCCCAACATCCTGCATGGGGACCAGCATCAGAAGCACGTGCGACATAGGCGGTATATATTTCTTCGCGCAAGTTCCGGTGTTTAGCATGTTGCATGATTGCCAGATAACTCGGCGCTTTGAGTGTGATCACCCAGCCTGGAATGTGTCGACGTTGAGCTTCTTCGCGTGCCGAATTAAGGGCATATTCAGGTAAGCCATCCAGTTCAGAAACATCAACAACGTGTCGAACCCAGTGATCAGAGGCATCAAGGAGGTGTTGTTCGAATTGGCTTTCGAGTTTGGTAAGTGATTGTTGCAGTTCAGCATAGTGTTTTTTTTGTTCATCAGGGAGATGAATACCTGCCAGGCGAAAATCGCGAAGGTCATGTTCAATCACTGTTTTTTGTGATGTGCTGAGGGTTTGAAATTCATCGCTTTTAGCGAGAGTTTCGATGGCATGAAATAGCCCAGCGTGATGGGATAATTCAGTAGCATAATCGCTGATCATTAAGAGGCCTTCATTGTAGGCTTCGCGCAGCGTTGGGTTGTCTTTTACGGCGTGAAGATGTGCAATCGGAGACCAATAGCGATGTAGCGTGGTACTAAGTTCGTCCAAGGGTTGGATTAAATTAGACCATGTGGGTTGTTCGATTGAAGTCAGAAGGTTGTTAATCGTTGTTTTGTTGGTGGTAAGGAGATTTTTGAGATCAGCTTGGATTGTCTCTGGTTTAATTTGAGTAAAATTAGGTAATTTTTGTGGCATGGTGGTTCTCAGTTGAATGAAATATGGCTAATTGTACATCAGAGTGGATGAGCGATGAAAGAAGATGTTTTATGGTTTTGATGCTATATTTGACTTATAGAATTTCTCACATTTA
>JAKBBU010000034.1 GCA_021808365.1 Pseudomonadota bacterium | reverse complement strand
ATAATAAATAGCGGGATCATTTTTAGTAAAAAATTATTATTTAGCTGACGACGAGAAAAATTAAGAATTTTTAGAAAAATAAAATTTCTGATTTTATAAAAAAACAGGGGTTTTCTGTCTGGCACTATTTAATCGCGGATATTGTCCATTCGCGATGATCGACGTGGGCGTGACGGCATAACTTAAGCTTGAAAAGCTTAAGAAAATCAGCCCTAATAAATGACGGTTTAAGTGTTTTTTCATTGCTGATCCTCAAAAACTTGATTACAAATGATCCGCTGCAAAATCAGCCAAACGTGAACGTTCACCATGTGTGAGTGTTACATGCCCACTGTGTTCCCACGGTTTAAAATGATGGATCGCATAGGTCAAGCCCGATGTATTAGCGGTTAAATAGGGTGTATCAATTTGCGCTAAATCACCTAGACAAACAATCTTGGTTCCAGGCCCTGCGCGAGTGATCAAGGTTTTAATTTGTTTAGGAGTGAGATTTTGTGCTTCATCGATGATAATAAAACGATTGAAAAATGTTCGACCGCGCATGAAATTAAGCGATCGAATTTTAATTCGATGATTTAAAATATCTTGTGTAGCATCTGCTTCCCAAATGCTACCCGAAGGGGTTGAGGCTTTATTACCACTGAGTACTTCGAGATTATCCATCAAGGCACCCATCCATGGCGTCATCTTTTCTTCTTCAGTGCCGGGTAAAAAGCCAATATCTTCGCCCAATGGAACAGTAACACGCGTCATGATGATTTCACGGTAACGTTGTTCTTCAAAGCAAAGCGTTAAACCGGCAGCAAGGGCGAGCAGCGTTTTTCCTGTGCCTGCAATGCCTTGCAGCGAAACAAAATCAATATCAGGATCCATCAAAAGATTAAGGGCAAAATTTTGTTCGCGATTTCGTGCCAAAATGCCCCAGACTGCATTTTTCGCATGCGTGTAATCACGTGTGACTTCAACCAGAGCGGTATTTTCTTTTTCTTTTTTACGGACAAGGGCTTCAAATGAGAACTCGTTGAGATGGGAAAGAAAAGCATTGGGAAACCAGTGGGCAACATCGGGCCCTGTAATTTCATAATATGTTTTTCCCTCAGTTTTCCATGAACTCACATCTTTGCCATGCGTTCCCCAAAAATCGTCAGGAAGGATGAAAACTCCTGTGGGTAATTTTGAAATATCATCAAGAACACGATCGCTGAAATAATCCTGTGCTTCAAGACCTAACACTTTAGCCTTGATCCGCATATTAATATCTTTTGAAACTAAAATGACCTGATGGTCTTTAAATTTTTCATGTGCGGCCTTCGTCGTTGAAAGGATCGAATTATCGGCCTTATGTCCTGGAAGGGTCGGCAGTGTTACGGTCATTTCTTCTGTCTGAAAAAAAACGCGACCTGTAGCATCATTTAAATAAAATTCAACACGATTTAAACTTTGTAGAGGTAGGCCTTGATCAATGTTTTTGGGTTCAACATTGCAGATAAGTTGATCCAAGAGCCGATTAATTTCTCGGACATTGCGTGCTAATTCAGAAAGCCCTTTTTTAGCGGTATCTAATTCTTCAAGCACAATCATGGGAATAAATAAATCATGTTCTTCAAATTGAAAAAGTGCCAAAGGTTCGTGCATGAAAACATTGGTGTCAATCACGAATAGTTTTTTCTTTTCTTTCGTCTTTTCTTTTGTGGTCATCTATTTAGTTTTCCGCTTCCAAAATCCCATCGATATTCAATTCATCACAAAAAATCATGAATTGTTCACGCAAATCGCTCAATGAATGATCTTCAGGTACTTGAACGGTGAGAGTCATTGAAAATAAATGAGATTGTGTATGTTGAGAGGTATAGTTGAGGCTACTCAACTCAAGAATACTAATTTCTTGTTCAAGGAAGAAGCCCATCACATGTTCGATATGTTCAGGATTTTGATAAGCAATGATCTGCGCATAATAATGCATGGCAGTTTGGCTGTGATCAGTTTGTTCCGTACGTTGGGTTAAAATCTTGAGTGCATGTTTTTGTTGGAAGTGGGGAAGGGCGGCTTCAAACTTAGCAATGGCTCCCCAATTACCGGACAGTAAAAAATTGGCTGTGTAACCTTGCCCAAGTACAGCAATATGACTTTGTTCGATGGTACAACCCATATGACCCGCAAATTGGGCGAGATTCAAGTGGTGTCGCTCATCACGTTCTCCGATGGCAACGACCAGTAGGTAATTTTTTTTCGGTTGCCGCATCACGATCCTTCACTAAAAGCTTACGTTCTCATTATCATAGCACACTCGCTTCGGGGTCTGTTTACATTTACTCTCCTGGCTGCAAAAAAGGTAAAATCGGCACAAATTGACGCTTTTTTTCGTTAAATAGGTCAACTATTCGCCTCAAAAAATCGTCAATTTTTGCTCGATTCCCCTTTTTTTCGCTTCAGGTAAGCAAATGTAAACAGACCCTAAACTTCCCAAGGATTGATTAATTCTAACCCATTGATCCTATTGAAATCCTTTATATTTCGCGTGACAAGTTTTAAATTATGCACCATGGCAGATGCGGCAATTAAGGCGTCTACGGCAGGCAGATTGTCTACTGAGCAAATATAACCCCATTTATCTGCAACGGCAGGATCGATGGTAATGATTCTGTCAGAAAATTGTGAGACTAAGTCGATTTCCAGCCATTGGATAATTTTTTGTTTTCGAGATAAATCGTTAAGTTTTTCAGCACCCTTTCTAATTTCACCCAAGGTTAAAACACTTAAGCAAAATTGCCGTGAGTCAATTGAAGAGAGCCACCGCAGCACATGTTCATTGGGTAATTTTTTGACTGTCTCTGAAATGATGTTGGTGTCTAGCAGATAGATCATAGGCCAATATCCCGAATTTTAGAGGTATCACGTGTTAAATCCATTTCCTCGATGATTCCATGCAAAGGAGAATTTCTTAAAAATGCAACTATATCATTCTTTCCCTCAGTAAGCTCTTTATATTTTGCGATATTAATGACAACACTGACTTCAACGCCATGTTTGGAAATAAACTGAGGTTTTTTCTCTGAGGCATGAATGAGTTGGCTGAGTTTTGCTTTTGCTTCTTGTAGTTGCCAGGTGGCCATGATTAACTCCTATGACTAGTCATACTGGTTAGTTTAAGGCAAGAATTAAAAGGAGTCAAGAGAATTTATAGGAGATCTTCAGCGCAACACTCACAACAAGACCACTACATCGCCTACGCCACAATCACTTTTTTGGCCAATAGCTTTTTAAGCTATTTAGCCTTACAATGTGGCCTGGGTTCACCTAGGTTTTATACATATGTCATCGCAACTCATTGATCCCACTAAAAAATCTGTGGGGAAGGACAAACTGGCCCGCATTCCGATTAAGATCGATACACCGGGGTCTGGTGAAGTGCTGCGCAAACCAGATTGGATCCGCATTCAAGTCCCAAATAACACCCAAAAAATCACAAAGTTAAAAGAGATTTTACGCGAAAATAAACTCTACACAGTTTGTGAGGAAGCGGCTTGCCCGAATCTTCCAGAATGTTTCAACCATGGCACAGCAACCTTCATGATCATGGGTGATAAATGCACACGTCGTTGTACCTTTTGTGCCGTGGGCCATGGTCGCCCTGATCCGCTGGATCCCAATGAACCGATTAATTTGGCTAAGACGATTGCTCAGATGGCTTTAAATTATGTCGTGATCACCTCTGTGGATCGCGATGATTTGCGTGATGGTGGCGCGGGTCATTTTACCGATTGTTTACTTGCAATTCGTCAACTGAACCCCACGATCACGATCGAAGTGCTTGTTCCCGATTTTCGGGGGCGTATGGAAAAAGCCTTGGTTGCAATGGAGCCTGGATTGCCCGATGTCTTTAATCACAACATTGAAACGGTCCCAAGGCTCTACAAACAAGTGCGTCCGGGTTCGGATTACGCGTGGTCGTTGAAATTGCTCAAAGAATTTAAAGCTAGACACCCTCATCTTCCCACGAAATCGGGTGTTATGCTGGGATTAGGCGAAGCGAATGAGGAAGTAGAAGTGGTTCTGAAGGATTTACGAGAGCATGATGTTGATATGCTTACTTTGGGGCAATATTTGCAGCCTACGGCTTATCATTCGCCTGTTGCGCGCTATGTCACGCCGACAGAGTTTGCACAATTAGGTGAAATTGCGAGAGGACTTGGATTTAAAAATGTGGCGAGCGGACCCTTTGTTCGTTCTTCCTATCATGCTGATAAACAAGCTGCAGGAGAACAAGTCGAATAATGATTAATTACTACTCAGATTCAATGGTTAAGTTAAGAGAACGTTCAAAATTGAGACAATTTTTCGTTCAAGATTGGCCAACAGCGGACGTTCCCATGAAGAGGCTGAGTGGTAAATGATTCTTGCTGACGTCAAAATGATCATTGCATGGCTCCACGTGCATCCGCATCTTGCGGGCCTGGTTACCTTTTGCATCGCCGCGGCTGAATCGATTGCCGTTCTAGGGTTGCTCGTCCCAGGTTCTGTTTTTATGACTGGCATAGGCACGCTCATTGGTGCGGGCGTATTGCCATTTACCACGACCTTGTTTTGGGCTATTTCTGGCGCCATTGTTGGCGATGGAGTGAGTTATTGGCTGGGGCACCATTACCACGAACGTATTCGAACTCTCTGGCCCTTTCGTCGATTTTCCAAGTTTCTTGCAAAAGGTGAGGACTTTTTCAAAAAGCATGGTGCAAAAAGTGTGATGTTGGGTCGGTTTGTTGGCCCGGTTCGCCCCATCGTGCCCTTGATCGCCGGCATGATGAACATGCTGCCACGCAAATTTATTATCGCTAATGTTTGTTCGGGGATCTTGTGGGCACCACTCTACCTGACACCGGGTATTTTGATCGGTGCGACAGCGATGGAATTACCACCTGGCCAAGCCACGCAATTTTTGATCATTATGGTTGGCTTGCTTCTGCTTCTTTGGTTATTGGGATGGTTGGTCCGGCATATTTTAGTGCGGATTTGGTATGTTTTTGATCGTTGGTTAGGTCAGGCATGGCAATCATTGCGAGAGCAACACAAAATGCAAAGGTTTATCAATTTTATTCAAAATCCAGAGCATCCTGAAAAGGGACATCACCAATTTACAATATTGGTTGCAGGTGTTTTTTGTTTAATTGTTTTTATTCTGATTGCATTGAGTGTTTTAAACGATGGAATGGTGACGACATTTAATTTTTCTATTTTTCATTTGATGCGAAGTTTTTACAGTGAGAAAGTTCAGGATGTTGTGGCTTTATTTACGCTCGCAGGCGAACCGATTGTCTTGATCCCTTTATTATTTACAGTGACCGCGTGGTTTTTTTTCCGCCGACATTGGCGAGCAGCTTGTCATTGGTTCTTAGTTGTAGGCTTTAGTTTCTTTTGTGTCTTTCTGTTTAAACATTTGATTGAAAGCCCCCGACCACCGGGCTTGCTTAATCCGCTGAATACTTCCTCATTCCCAAGCGGACATGTTTTGCTCGTTTTAACGATTTACGGTTATCTTTCAACGTTAATTGCTTTCCAATTAAAGCGTGAGCAGCGTTGGATCTTATATTTAGTTACGGGTTTATTCACAGTATTGATTGGACTATCGAGGCTTTATTTGAGCGCACATTGGCTCAGCGATGTCGTTGGAAGTTTATTCTTAGGATTGAGTCTTGTATTTTTAGGCACAGTGTCGTATCGTCGTCGATCTGCACCGCCCTTTGCGATCAAGGGTGTGTTGAGCGTGGTTGTTTTAACCTTCGTGTTGAGTTATGGATTTTTCTTTCTCGTTTTGCATCAAAAAGAAGAACAAAAATATACGCCCTATTGGCCTCGCTATACGCTTACTTATCAAAATTGGTGGTACCATCAAGATACAGCCATTCCGTCAGCTTATCGTACAAGCCATTTTGGCAAACCTTTGGAACCGATCAACCTGCAATGGGCCAGCCCCTTGGGCACCATTCATGATGCTTTGATTGCACAAGGTTGGCAGGCGCAATCTAAGTTTGATTTAAGCGAAGCGTTGAAGCATTTTTCCTGGCATAAGAATACAGAATTATTGCCTCTTTTCCCCCATCTTTACCGTGATCGTCCGCCTGTTTTGACGCTGACCTTAACGCAAAATGATCATATTTTAATTCTACGGCTATGGAATGCGTATACTTATTTTACTGATACTGAAATTCCCTTGTGGTATGGTGTGCTTGATGCCCAGAGCCTTAAAAAGCAGCCCTTGCTGCATCATCACACAGAAACGATCGTCATGCCTGATGTGCTTTCTCAACTCACACCCTTTCTTAAGCCTTTTCAATTTCAATGGGTCGCTGCAGTACCTGATCAGACGAATGCAGCACCAGCACTAGAAAATAATAAAATGTTAATTATTGGGCCACGGTCGGCGTAAACTAGATTTAAAATTAGTAACTGTTCACGGTATAGTGTCCGTTATCTCGGAATGTAATCGTTTATGAATAGTGCGCTTCGGTTTAAAAGCACGAGTTGACTTTATTAACCTTTTCGATTAAACTATAGATAGAAGTTAAATTGATTAAAACGAAATGAGGTCATTATGAAAGCAACTGCAACCGAAATTAAGACTCACTTTGGGCGCTATCTGGATTTGGCCGAGCAAGGCGAGCCGGTGATCGTCGAACGCTCTGGCAAGGCGACCGCGGCCCTGGTCGACTATGCCGAGTACCAGCATCTTAAGCAGCTTGATGAGTTGATCCTTTTAGAAAAGATTAAATTCGCAGAACAAAACGGCTATTTGAGCGATGCTGAATCCAAAGAGTTCTTTAAAAATGCATTAGAGCGGCTGTCCAATGACATTACAACTGAAACCAAATAAGGACGTTGAAAAAACGCTGAATGATTTGCCCTCGAAGCATTTTAAACAAATCATGCTGAAGGTGTTGAAGCTACTCAGTAACCCGTACCCCAATGATATGAAAAAAATCACATCTAATGGGGTAACTTACCTTCGTGCTGACGTTGGGGAATACCGAATCATTTACAAGGTTGATCAAGAGGTGCTTTACTTAGTCTTGATCGACAAACGCAATGACGATGCTGTCTATAAAGCACTGAAACGAAAATAATGGGGCCAGGATATGAAACGAGTGCATCACAAGAGAATTAGCGAAAGAAAGTATTTTTGAATATATAGAAATCTATTATAATCGGTTACGCCGCTTAATTATCGTATTAATCAATTTTCTGCGGTTCTTCCTCATGATCTGACGGAAAAAGGGAGCAATCGATGACCAAAATTTCTATCCGTCGTCTTTCTTCTTCGATAAGCGTTTGTCGGAGTTGATCTTCAAGTTGTTCAGGACTTCGAATTTTTGTTCCATTAGGGTCGATAATATTTTTTTTTCCAAACCAAAAGACAATATAAATACCATACCCACTCGTACCTGGATCACGCACGTATTTCTTAATGAGTTGCTCGCGTATGGTAGTCCATAAATTTTGATTATCTTTTCCTCGATAATCCTCTTTTTTTATTTCGATAGGGATATTAAAACCATTAAATGAAACTTTAATATCAGCACGTGTCTCATCAACGTAATATGATTCTTTATCAGACATAACTTGATACAGTTTTAAGCGTGGTTTAAGATCAGATAATAATGCGTCTCGACAATCATTTTCTGGTTTTGGTATTGTGAGCTTTCTATTTTCGTCATAACTCCAGTATTGCTTTTTATCGTTCGTATTGCCATTACAAATTTCATTGGCTATTTGACGTAAATACACCATCGTTAACGCACACAGATCAGCAGCATTTGCGGGTGGGCCGTTTTCAAGAGTAGCCGCTATTTCACCGACCTTTGGATATCTAAAAGATGATATACTTTGGGTTATTTTTTTAGCATGTAAAGCTTTTTCAAGAAGAGGATGCCAGGTTGAAATGTTGTGGATACTCAGCAAACGTTCTAATTCACTACTACTTTGATTAGAGCCATGTTGCAACTTATAAATCAAGTTATAGACTAAGTCAGCAGTAACCTGATGATGTAGTTGCTCTGGGGAACACTCGGGTGCCAGAAACTTTATTAAAAAACCGGTGGCTTTTTCATCCATATCTGCAGACAATCTGTTTTTCCCCCAGTTATTTTGAATGAAATTTGACAAATGCCACTGATAAGCCTGGTTTTTAGCAATATGTTTTTGTAGCTTCTTTGTGAATTTAGCAGGGGCAATCATAAATCCACAAGCCAGCCAGTAAACTTTTTGAGTAGCCTCCATACTGCGGTTTGCAAGCCTTTTGTTGATGATGGATGCAAGCGTTTCTTTGTCAAGAAATTGCATTGCTCCTCTCAATAAATAACCTAATATATTTTTTGAAATATCTTGTGAAACTCTTAAAGGGAAAATTGCCAATAATGTAGGCAAAATTGCCGGGGCAAAATGAGTGTATTCTCCGTCGATCAACCGTGATAAAGGTGAGATAAATTCTTTTTCAGCTTTTATCATCGCTGATAGATATTGACTTAATACTTCCTCAACCAAGGCGGGTTTTTCATTGATTAAACTAAGCACCCATTCTGGTTCTTCTTTATCGCCCCAATCGTCTGTAAAACGAAAAGCTAACAATTGACGTAATAAAAAATCATTAAGTTTTAAAATACGGCTTGGATCATTTTTATGTAACTCAGCCACACTGATTAAACAAGCAGGACAAAGGAAATGAGTTTTTGTTTCTGTGGCTAGTTCAACAATCTTATCTACTGTAGGCAAATCTTCACGAAAAATGGCCGATTTTAAGCTAGAATAAGCTGCGTCGACTAACTCTTGATCATCGTTGAGTAAATCTTTAAGACGTTCATCAGGTGTTGCACCATAAATATTAGAAAATCTGCCATTATAGCTTTGCGCTAATTCATAGATAATAGAAGCTGGAGCTTTTCCTTCAAGCATGGATTTCAGATATTCTCGAAAACGAGCCGTTCGCTCGATTTTTTCTTTTTGTTGTGTCAGCTTCTGCTTTTGCTGCCATGACAAATATTCTTGTTTCACGTTTTCAACTTGAGGATATTCTCTAAGCACTAATTTCATCTTCTCTTGATACCACTCTAACATATTGGCAGGGCATATCGCATTTTGTAGTCTCTCAGAACAGTGCCGCATGCAAATATCAAAATTATCCTCGTCAGCACAAAGAATAGCACCATACTCAATCACAGCTTTATATTTTTCAGGACGAGCTTCAAACCAAGCTGCGACAGCTTTAGCTTCATCACGTTCCAGCAAGGAAGTTCCAAACTCAGATATACCGAGACTCAGCCAATCATAAAGACGCTTAACCTTAACCTTTTCACCATCTATTTCTAGGCCTTTCAGTAATAGTTTTCCCATCCAACGCATTGTATTACGATCCTCAGCCATCCATTTAAAATCTGCTTTTTTCTGCACCAGCTGATCGAGAAGGGCAAGCAGCATTTCATCTTTAGTGAGTACAACTAGATCATTCCAAAAACTGAAATAAGAACCAAGAAAGCTAAGATTTTTTCTCTGATGAAAATAGCTTAATATTTCATTGGTCGTAATGTGCGTTGGATAAAGGGTTCCAAGAAGATTTCCAAGAACCTCATCATCTCTGTCTTCAAGAATACCGTCGCGTATATCTTTTGCTATCTTAAGAAGAATAAGGGAATGTTTACCACATTTGAAGAGTGCCTCTATCGCATAACTTCTGATTTCTGAAATATAATTGTAATCCCGAATAATGCTCTCAAGTACGTCTTTCAGTTCTGGCATAGGTTGACCATATGCAATAGCTGAAAGTATGATCGTATACAGTTTTTGTTCTTCAATAGTATGAGTTGGTGAAGCAAGCATGCTTCGAAATACGGGTACCATATCTGTTGTACCTAACGCCCCAAATGAAGAATTAAAATGAGGCCAATCGGCATTTTTTGCCTTGTTTTTAAATGTATTTAGAATCATTTTTTTTTCTTCACTGCTAAAT
Source organism: Pseudomonadota bacterium (assembly GCA_021808365.1). Lineage (GTDB taxonomy): Bacteria > Pseudomonadota > Gammaproteobacteria > JAKBBU01 > JAKBBU01 > JAKBBU01. The sequence goes on along the minus strand of JAKBBU010000034.1, from coordinate 11,791 downwards.
TTAGTGACATCACCATAAATAACAATTCCTAAAGGATCTCTTTTAATTAAGATGCTACGTTCACGCTCCATACAATGAACAGCAAGCCATGCACACAAGCCTCTTAAATCAGATGCGATTGCACCCGTTTCATCTGGCATTAAAGCAAGAACCCTTTCAAAGGGTAAAGGACATTCTTTTTTATTCATCAAGTATGCCAGATATTTCGCGCCAAGATATTCTGCGACACTACGGTGTACGGGAATGCGACGTTCTTCACCATCATGGACAAAGATTTTAGTAGGCAATGCTTTTGATAAATCAAAACCCTTCGGTGTTGGAAGCTTCTTAATATCAATATATTGATCACAAACGCTATCTTTATCCAAAGCAAAACCTGCAATTCCTGCTAGCAACTGAATAGCGCACAAATATCCAGCATTATTTAGCAACTGAGTATGTGAGTCATTAGAGTGCCTTCTGTGATCTGAATTTTCTTCTGATATTAGCTTTGAGCAAGCCATTTCGTAGATTTCACTACGATTTTCAGGCCAAGCTTGGTTTTTGCTGACTGCTTCAATTAATAAATCTAAAACTTGTGGGTTATAAAGCAATTCCTGTAAATGATGTTCTCGAGCTTTTTCTATAAAATCTTCTGGATGATCTACATTTCTATTACGTAAAATTTCTTTAATATTTTCTTTAGTAAGCTTATCAAGATGTAACACAATAAGCTCAATGCCTTCTGGTAAAATAAATTGTAAAGCCTCGCGATCATTTTTACCTAACCAATCAGCTTCACGACATGAGAGGCGAAACGGAGCGTTAAGTTTGCTAAGATGTTTTCTTATGCTATCAATCGAGGTAAACGGTGAATGAGCCCCAATTCGTATTTCATCTAAACCATCAATAAATAAAACGGTGTTTGATTGCTCTTTTCGTCCTTCAACGGTAATAAAATCTCGGGCAGTGATGTATTCTCCACCGCACTCCTGTGCCTCCGTTTTAAATGCTGTTGTTTTTCCCGCACCGGAATCCCCTAACAATACATAGGCAGGCAAATGACGATAAAACGCTAACGGTTGAGTTTCTTTTTCCCCAAAGTCTAATATCCGCGTACAAGTTCTTGGCACATATTTTTTTGTCACAACCAATGCTCCGCCGGATAGGATAAAAATTCAGCAATCGAAATTCCCTTTTCACCTACCATGATTTTGCGGCATTTGCCAAATTTTTGCTCAAATTTTTCAAAACCAGAAACATGCGCTTTAGTTTGCCCGCTTTTAACCTCAATAAGCGTAATTTTATCGCCCCTAACTATTATAAAATCAACTTCATTCGCACCATCCCGCCAGTAGTACACGTTACAATCTGAATGAGCCGTATTATAAAGATGTGCGCCAACGGTACTTTCAACCAAACGTCCCCAATAACTACGATCCATTGTGGTTTCGATTTTGGTATAACGTGATGCAATTGACATAAATGCGGTGTTTAAGACATTTAACTTAGGGATTGATGCCCGGCGATAAAGTTCTTGCCCTTGCCCCGTATATTTTTGAAATCCAGTCACTAATCCTGCCCCACTTAATAGCTCAAGATAATGTGCTAAGGTCACTGTATTGCCGGCATCTTGCAATTGTCCAAGCATCTTAGTGTACGAGAGCAATTGTCCCGAATAGCTACAGCTGAGATCAAATAGCTGCTTGAGCAAAGCGGGTTTATCGACGCGTGTCATCAAAAGGATGTCTTTTTCAATACTGGGTTTAATCAAACTTTCTCGGACAAAATTACGCCAGCGGGTTTCATCTCGAATTAATGAGGCGCTGCCAGGGTATCCTCCAAAATAAATATAATCAGTCAAATCAAAATCAAACGCCTCTACCATTTCTATAAAAGACCAATGAGTTAATTTAATAAGCTCATAACGACCAGCTAAACTTTCACTCATCCCCTTTTGCATGAGTAGAGGGGAAGAACCTAAAAGAACAACATGCAGGTTTAAACCCTCAGCACGATCTGCATCCCATAATCCTTTGACAACTTCAGACCAGCCTGAAAGTTTCTGAATCTCATCAAGAATTAGAATATATCCTTCCTTAGAGTGACGAGTTGCCTTACGGGCATTTTCCCAAACTTTAATGAGCCATTTTGTATTTCTCGGACTTCCATCTTCTTCTCGGATAGTTTCATCGGTAAATATAACGGTAGGTGAAATAGGCTGATCAACAGCGAGAAAGTTAAAGCTTCGTGGATCCCTCGTAGCCAACGCCTGGTGCACCAGAGTGGTTTTTCCAACTTGCCGCGGACCTGCTATAAAAATGATGAAACGGGGCGGTTCTAAAAGTCGTTCAAGTAAGGTATTAATGACTTGGCGTTGGTAAGTGGTATTCATGATTAAAACTCTGAGTAAATTTACTCATAATTTTAACAGGTTCTCATAGTTAGTCAAATGATTCGTCGGCAGAACTTCACTCATCTTCACAATGGGGATTATACAAGAACAAAAAATCTTGTAAGTCTTTGATTTTCTAAGGCGCTGTCAATAAGAATCGAACCTCCAAGCTACGGATTATAAAAATCGGTTGATATTGCCAGAGAAATTGGTTTACATATACCCATCGCAATCAGGTTCTAAGAAGAGCCATAAAGATATAAATGAAATTCGAACTCCTCAAAACAGACGGTGCTGCCCGTCGTGGGCGGTTAACGTTTCCACGTGGTATTGTTGAAACACCGATGTTCATGCCTGTAGGTACCTATGGCACCGTGAAAGCCATGACACCTGATCGCCTCATTGAAATCGGTGCGCAAATTATTTTAGGCAATACTTTTCATCTGATGCTCAAACCGGGTACCGCGGTGATTAATACCTTGGGCGATCTGCATGATTTTATGCAATGGCAGGGTCCAATTCTTACCGACTCGGGTGGTTTTCAAGTATTTAGTTTGGGAAGTTTGCGTCGGATCACCGAAGAAGGTGTGCATTTTCGATCCCCGCTCAATGGCGACAAGGTTTTTTTAAGTCCAGAATCGTCAATGGAGGTTCAGCGCGCCTTGGGTTCAGATATTGTTATGGTATTTGATGAATGTACACCCTATCCTGCAGATTATGCGACGGCACAGCGTTCAATGAAATTATCGATGCGCTGGGCGCAGCGTAGTAAAAAAGCGCATGAAGGAAATCCTGCTGCCTTATTTGGCATTGTACAGGGAGGAATGCATACGGATTTGCGTACAATATCGTTACAAGGATTAATGGAGATTGGATTTGATGGTTATGCGATCGGCGGTTTATCGGTGGGTGAGCCCAAGCCAGAAATGTTTCGGATCCTCGATGATCTTATGCCAAAGATGCCGCTTAACGTTCCACGTTATGTGATGGGTGTGGGCACGCCGACGGATTTAGTTGAAGGGGTGCGTCGCGGTGTTGATTTATTTGACTGTGTGATGCCGACGCGCAATGCACGAAATGGACATTTATTTACCCGATCTGGTATTGTGCGGATCAGAAATAGCATGCATCGCAGCGATCCAAGTCCTTTAGATGAATCCTGTTTATGTTATACCTGCCGTCATTTTAGTAGGGCTTATTTGCATCATCTCGATAAGTCGAGGGAGATGCTGGGCCCCATGCTGAATACGATCCACAACTTGTACTATTATTTGGACCTTATGAAAAATTTGCGTCTTGCGATTGAACAAGGTACATTGTCGACTTTCGTTGAGACCTTTTACCAAGAATTGGAGAGAGCATGAGTTTCATCCCTACAGCCCTCGCGGCAACACCGAGTATGGGCGCTACGCCGCAAAGTGGTTATGGCACCTTAATTTTATTGGTTGGCTTTATTGTCATTTTTTATTTTCTACTTTGGCGCCCACAGAGTAAGCGTGCGAAGCAACATCGTGAATTAGTTGCCCAATTAGCAAAAGGCGATGAAGTGATCACATCAGGTGGTCTGCTTGGGCGGATCACAAAGGTTGAGGATGATTTTCTCTCCATTGAGATCGCACAGGGTGTTGAAATTCGCGTGCAAAAGCATGCTGTTTCAACCGTATTGCCAAAGGGAAGTCTCAAGGCGGAATAAGGCATGGCATTGCCGATTAATAAATATCCTTTCTGGAAGAATGCGTTATTGGTTGTCTTAGTTTTACTAGGATTGCTTTACGCATTACCCAATGTATTTGGGGAAGATCCTGCCGTTCAAATCAGTGCAAGTGGAACGGCTGTGTTAAGTCCTGCGGTGACTCAGACCGTGAGCAAGACCTTGCAAGCAGCGCATCTGCCATATAAGTCCATGGAACAAAGTGGCGATACCTTTGTAGTTCGCTTCGACGATACGTCCACACAATTGAAAGGCAAAGATTATATTAAGGCCGCCCTTGGTGATAATTACATCGTTGCTCTCAATCTTGCGCCATCAACACCGAAATGGTTACAAGCAATCGGTGCTCAACCGATGAAATTGGGTTTAGATTTACGCGGCGGGGTTCATTTTCTTTTGCAAGTTGATGTTTCTTCATTGGCCAGTGGTCGATTAAAAGAAGATGTTCGTAGCTTATCGCAAGTGCTACGCGATCAAGGGATCCGTTACTCAGGCATCAATGCACAAGGTCAGGCGATCACCGTTGCGCTTCGTGATCCGAACGATGCGATTCGTGTGAAAACACTCTTGAACAATTCCTTTCCCGAATTAAAATTTTCACAACAACAAACACCCTCAGGTGTTGTTGTCCGCGCTGAACTTACACCAGAAGGTTTGATCAAAATTCAAAATGATGCTGTTGATCAGGCGATGACGGTTCTGCGCAAACGCGTCAATGAATTAGGTGTGGCGGAAGCGGTGGTTGCACGTGAAGGGGCTAATCAAGTTGCCGTTGATATTCCTGGTATTCAAGACACTGCTCGTGCAAAAGAAATTCTCGGTGGAACAGCCACGTTGGAATTTCGTCTTGAGGATACGCAAGATGATGTTCAAACTGCATTGCAAGGGCAACTTCCATTTGGAACCGTTTTGATGAAGACGCGTGAAGGGCAGCCCATTTTATTATCGAATCAAGTGCTCTTGAAAGGTTCATCGATTATTGGTGCTACAGCTACCATTGGCGATGATGGGCGTCCAACAGTCAGTATTCGTGCGGGTGGTTCAGGTGTGAATTTATTTCATCGTGCAACGGCGGAAAATATTGGTAAGCCGATGGCGACGGTCTATGTTGAAACGAAAGTGGATACGAAGATCATCGATGGTAAAGCGGTTGAAGTTCCACGCCAAGTGGCGACGGTGATTAATGTCGCTACAATTCAAAGTGCTTTGGGTAATAATTTTCAAGTGACAGGCCTTGCTAGTTCACAAGAAGCTCAATATTTTGCCTTGATGCTGCGTTCAGGGGCTTTATTAGCGCCGATGACGATGGTTGAAGAAAATACAGTTGGCCCAAGCTTAGGTAAAGAAAATATTCATAAAGGTTTTATTTCAGTCTTGGTTGGTTTTATTTTAGTCGTGCTTTTTGTTACGTTTTATTATCGCGGCTTTGGTTTGATCGCCAATATTGCGCTGGGCATGAATGTGATTTTTATTGTGGCGATTTTATCGATTCTCGGTGCGACATTAACCTTGGCAGGAATTGCGGGTATCGTTTTGACGGTGGGTATGGCGATTGATGCGAATGTGCTGATTTTTGAGCGGATCCGTGAAGAATTACGCAATGGGATGTCACCCCAGGCGGCTATTCATGCAGGTTATGAACGTGCCTTTGTGACCATCGTGGATGCGAATGTAACGACATTAATTGTTGCTGTGATTTTATTTGCGCTCGGCACAGGTTCGGTACAAGGTTTTGCAGTGACCTTGACGATCGGTATTTTGACATCAATGGTGACAGCAACGGCCGGAACACGTGCAATTGTGAATGCCTTATTTGGCAGTCGCCCTGTGAAGCATTTATCCATAGGAATTAAGGTCTAATGGAATTCTTTAAACAAAATACAACTATTGATTTCATGCGGCGCAAAAAGGTTGCTGCGATTTTTTCTATTATTCTCTGTCTTGCATCCGTTCTTTCGTTGGCCGTGCACGGACTGAATTTTGGTTTGGAATTCACCGGTGGCACACAGATTCAGGTTGTTTACACACAAGCAGCTGATTTGCCGACCATGCGCCAACAATTAGCGCAAGCAGGCTTTCCTGAAGCCGTTTTACAAGTCTACGGAACGAGTAAGAGCGTATTAATTCGCGTGGGTCTCCACAAGGACATGAATCAACAAGCCATGGTCGATAAAATTACCGCATCACTGCCGAATGCAAGTATTCAGCAAGTTAATGCAATTGGATCGCAGGTCAGCCAGAAATTGGCAACCAATGGTGCCTTAGCGCTGGTGTTATCGTTATTATTGACGGTGATTTATATTGCGATGCGTTTTGAATGGCGTTTTGCTGTAGGTGCTGCGGTGGCCTTGTTACATGATCCTATTTTAATCCTCGGTATTTTTTCATGTACAGGGATGACCTTTGACCTTAATGCGCTTGCAGCGGTATTAACAGTAATTGGTTATTCACTGAATGACACGATTGTTATTTTTGATCGGATCCGCGAGAATTTTCGTAAAGTGCGCAAAGGTACGCCGGTTGAAATCGTTAATTTATCCATTAATCAAACCTTGTCACGTACGATTATGACCTCAGGTTTGACTTTATTGGTTGTGTTGACCTTATTGTGTCTCGGTGGTCCGATGATTTTCGGTTTTTCACTCGCATTGTCAATTGGTATTGTTGTAGGTACATATTCGTCTATTTATGTCGCCGGCGCCTTGGCTGTGACACTTGGATTGGATCGTCAGAATTTAATACCGAAACCGAAGGCGGAATTGGATGCAAGGCCCTAACACTTACCTCAAACGCGCAACGCTCTGCCAACATCCTGTGGCAAAAAAACTGTTTACATTAATGGCGCGCAAGCAAACGAATTTAGCGCTCTCTGCCGATGTCACCACAAAAGCTGAATTACTTCAGCTTATCGACCGAATAGGCCCTGAAATCTGCCTGCTCAAAACACACATCGATATCATCGACGACTTTGATCGTGATCTCACCGAACAACTCACAATGCTCGCCGAAAAACATGATTTTCTTATTTTTGAAGATCGTAAATTTGCAGACATTGGCAATACCGTTCGATATCAATACGGCGGCGGTATTTATCGCATCGCCGATTGGGCGCATATCACAAATGCGCATATGTTGCCAGGCCCAGGGATCATTGAAGGTTTAAAAGATATTGGTTTGCCAAAGGGCAGGGGATTATTATTATTAGCTCAAATGAGTGCGGCTGATAATCTGTTAGATTCAATTTACACTGAAAAAACAGTCGCTTTTGCAAAAGCGCATGCTGATTTTGTGATGGGTTTTATTTCACGCGAACGTTTAACCGATGATCCGCGCTTTATTCATTTTATTCCGGGTATTCAAATGGCCACAGGCGGTGATGATCGCGGTCAGCAATACATTACACCTCAACAAGCCATCAATGATGGCAACGATGTGATCATCGTCGGCCGTGGTATCTACGCCGCACCCAATCCCCTCGAAGCCGCCAAGGCTTACCGCACTGCGGGATGGGCGGCATTGTCTTGAAAAGCATTAGCTCAACTAAATGGTGCACAAATAATCGCTGAATTAGGTTTGCCCTTAAAACTTAAGGGCCAGTGCCAGGCCATATTCCGGGATGACAGCCTTCAACAATATTCAGCATACCTGACGGGAACCAAGTAAATCAATGGGCTGACCACGGATTTACTTGGTTTTTTGCTCATCTTCCCCAAAAACTGTCACCCGATTTCGCCCATCGAATTTGCTGCAATAGAGCGCTGCATCAGCATTCTGGAGTAATTCTTCAAGTTGACTCGCATGATCAGGAAAGCCGGTGATGCCGATGCTGACGCTCGTTTTTAGGGAGTGGCCTTTAAATAGAATGGGTGTTTCATCGATGATTTTACGGACACGTTCGGCAACGAGGACAGCGTTTTTAAGATCCGTTTCGGCCAATAAAACTAAAAATTCATCTCCACCAAAACGCGCTAAGGTATCACCTTGGCGTAGGCATTCTTGAATGTGATTGGCAGTAAATCGGATCAAGGCATCCCCTGCGAAGTGCCCATAGACATCATTCGTTGTTTTTAAGTTGTCGGAATCGATCATGAGGATTGCAAAGTGGTGGTGATGGCGAAGGCTACGCTCTCGTTCCTGTTCAAGGACGATCTGAAATGCTCTCATGTTGAGTATTCCAGTGAGCGCGTCAGTTTCAGCGAGGCGTTTAATTTTTTTTTGGCTTCGATTAATGTCCATGAAAAGAAGGGTCGTTAGATATGCAACTAACCAGACGGGGGCAAGTTTAATAGCGAGATCACTCAAATCAGGGAGGTTGTCTCCAGGAGGAGAGAAGTAATTGAGATAGAAATAGCAAGCGGAGATCACGCATGTTTGTAATAGAATCACTATTTTTTTTTGTGTTAATACGGTGATAATGATGATGAGAAGGTAAAGTTCGAGCAGGGGGCTCTCGATTCTTTTTGTATTGAAGGTGACCCAGGTGATAAAAATCAGCATGACCCAAGGTTTCACCGCTAAATACCATGGATTTTTTAATTGTATGGGTGGCTTAAGGTTGGAGAAAAAAACAAAGAAACCAAAGCTGATTGAGCAAAAAATAAGGCTTACACGATGTTGAAGTTCATTAGGTGAGGAGGAAACCAGGAATAGCGAGACAATGAGAAAGATGAGCCATTCGATTTCAGCAATTGTTCTTGAGAAATTGTGTGTTTCAGGGATTTTGGGTAGAGGTTTAAATTGTTTAGCATCCTGCATACGGTTAAACCCTTTATGGTTTTACTGGTTTTTTTGATTCTTCACAAAAACTGTCACCCGATTTCGGCCATCAAGTTTGCTGCGGTAGAGTGCAGCATCGACATTATGGAGCAGTTCAGCAATTTGGCTTGCATGTTCAGGAAAGCAGGTGACACCAATACTGACGCTGGTTTTGAGGAGGGCTGTTTCAAAGGGAACAGGCGTTTCGCTCATGGTTTTACGAATACGTTCGGCCGTGAGGCTGGCATTTTCAAGATCAGTTTCAGGCAACAAGACTAAAAATTCATCACCACCAAAACGCGCTAAAGTATCATTTTGACGCAGGCATTGTTCAATCTGATTAGCAGTAAATTGGATCAGAGCATCGCCTGCAGAATGCCCATAGACATCATTCGTTGTTTTTAAATTATCGGAATCAACCATGAGGATTGCGAAGTGATGGTGATAGCGAAGACTGCGTTCTTGTTCTTGTTCTAAGACAATTCTAAATGCTCTCGTGTTGAGTTTTCCTGTGAGAGGATCAGTTTCAGCAAGGCGTTTAATTTTTTCTTGAGCTTGATTGATATCTATCGACAGAATGGTCGTTAGATAGAAAACCAACCAAACGGGTACGAGTTTGATGGCGAGATCGCGTAAATTGAGGAGATGGTTTTCTGGTGCAGAAAGGTAATTGAGGTAGAGGCAGCAACAGGAGATGAGGCAGAGTTGCAGTAGACTGGTTGTTTTATTTTGTGTAAGTGCTGTGATGATGATAACAAGGAGGTAGAGATCAATCAGGGGACTATGGATCTTTCCTGTGTTTAAGACAACCCAGGTGATGAAAACCAGCATGATCCAGATTTTTATGGCAAGATACCATTGGTTTTTAACTAGAGTGTCTGATTTGAAGTTCGAGAAAAAAACAAAGAAACCAAAGCCGGTTAAACAGAGGGTGAGGCTTTGGCGATTTTCAAGTTCATTGCCTGAGGAGACGAGAAATAGGATGACGATCAGTAAAAGGAGACATTCAATTTCAGCAATCGTTCTTGAGAAATTTCGAGCTTCAGGAATTTGGCTCAGAGATTTTTGTTCTTCAGAGCGCTGCATGCAGATAATGCCTTTTTTTAGTTTAGTTAAAGTGTACATAACAGCTAGATCGTCCGAATGATTGGGTTAATATATCTATGTATTTTGTTATTAGTATAGGTGGAAATTGGTGAGTTTGTAGTAGGTTGGGTTAGAACCTGAAGGCTCCCCTCAAAAAATATTTGATGTGATTTCTATCAGCGCGTCATCCTTCCAATTAGCCTTCAGGTTCTAGGGTCTGTTGACAATTGCTTACCTGAAGCGAAAAAAAGGGGAATCGAGCAAAAATTGACGGTTTTTTGAGGCGAATATTAGACATATTTAACGAAAAAAAGCGCCAATTTGTGCCGATTGTACCTTTTTTGCAGCCAGGAGAGTAATTGTCAACAGACCCTAATCTAACACATTCGTTTTTCGAATATACTCAATCGCCCGTTCTAGACGAGCAAGAACACGTTTTTTACCAATCAGATAAATGGTGACGTCGATGGGTGGAGAGATGGATGAGCCAGTGACAGCAAACCGTGTGGGTTGGGCAATTTTGCCGAGTTTTAACTTAAGTTCTTCAGCATTTTCAGCAATCAGTTGGTGGATGATAGGTGCTTGCCAATCATCCAACGAGACTAGATCATCTCGAATTTGTTCCAAAGCTTGGAGGGACTCAGGTTTTAATAAGCGTTGCGCTTCTTTTTCATCATATTCTGAAAAATCTTCATAGAAATAGCGGCTCCTTTCAGCCATTTCTTTCAGAGTCTTACAGCGCTCAGCTTGAACCTCAACCACGCTAGCCAGATCTGGGCCATTTTTCACATTGATGTTAAGTAATTTCATTTGCCAAGCTAAATGTTTCCCTACCAGCTTAGAAGGGAGTGTTTTCATGTAATGTTGATTGAGCCAAAGTAATTTTTCAGGGTTAAAAATGGATCCTGCTTTATTAATATCAGCTAAGTCAAAAAATTCAATCATCTCTTCACGTGAAAAAATTTCTTGATCGCCATGTGACCAACCCAAGCGCACAAGATAATTCAAAAGCGCTTCAGGTAGAAAACCTTCATCGCGATATTGTAATACACTCACAGCACCATGCCGCTTCGAAAGGCGCTTGCCATCTTCACCGAGGATCATCGGAACATGTGCAAAAATTGGCGTTTTTGCACCTAGTGCATTGTAAATATTAATTTGTCGGGGTGTATTATTTAAGTGATCATCGCCGCGGATCACATGCGTGATCGCCATGTCAATGTCATCGACTACGACGCTGAAATTATAAGTAGGCATACCATCCGTTCGGATAAGGACGAGATCATCAAGCTCATTGTTTTTGAATTTGACGGGGCCGTGAATGGCATCATCAACCTCAATAATACCCTCAGTGGGTGTGCAAAAACGGATCACAAAGGGTTGATTGTTTACTTTAGGCTGAGGTTTACCTCGACAATGACCATCATAGCGAGGTTTGAGTTTTTTAGCGGTCTGTATTTCGCGTAATTCTTCCAAGCGCTCTTTTGAACAATAGCAACGATAAGCTTGTTTTTTAGCCAGTAATTGTTCAGCAACTTCTTTGTAGCGCTCAAGACGTTGGGTTTGGTAGAATGGACCTTCATCCACGGACAGCTCTAACCACTTTAAGCTGTCGAGAATAGCTTGCACGGATTCAGTGCTTGAGCGCTCAAGATCGGTATCTTCAATTCGTAAAATGAATGTTCCAGCTTGTTTTTTGGCATGCAGCCAGCAATACAGAGCTGTGCGTGCCCCGCCAATGTGTAGGTAGCCGGTGGGGCTGGGTGCAAAACGTGTTCTTGTTGCCATGGGTTTCCACTTTAAAAGGAATCGGTTAGTTATTTTTACATGGATCAGTTCCTAAAAGAAGGCTGCGCCAATGCCAC
>JAKBBU010000033.1 GCA_021808365.1 Pseudomonadota bacterium | reverse complement strand
ATAGACTTCAACTTGAGGGCCGATGATCAAACGGCCGCGTTCTTGTAAATTAAACAGAGAATAACCAGTTGATTTTCCAAGCGCATTCGAAATCATCACACCATTTGGACGTTTCGCTACACCTTCTTTCACCAAGGGGCCATAATGATCAAAAATGTGATGAATCACGCCTGTACCCGAGGTTGCGGTTAAAAATTCCGTGTGAAAGCCGATCAATCCGCGTGTCGGAATAATATAATCTAAACGGACACGGCCATGCCCATCAGGCTGCATATTTTGTAGTGCTCCACGACGCGCGCCGAGACGCTCCATGATGGTGCCTTGATGAGTGTCTTCAACATCGACGGTCAAGGTTTCATAAGGCTCGGAAGCTGTTCCTGATTCATCATAGCGAAGGATCACTTCGGGGCGCGACACACCTAATTCATAACCTTCGCGGCGCATCGTTTCCAATAAAATCGATAAATGTAATTCACCGCGGCCGGAGACGCGGAATTTATCGGGATCACCACCTTCATCGACACGCAGCGCTACGTTGTGGATCAATTCGCGTTGGAGACGATCGCCGATTTGGCGGCTGGTGACGAATTTCCCTTCCTTGCCTGCAAAAGGAGAATTATTCACTTGGAACGTCATTGAGATGGTAGGTTCATCAACCAAGAGCGGCGGCAGGGCTTCGACAGCCGTGGGCGCACAAAAAGTGTCGGAAATTTGAGGGGCTTCTACGCCGGTGACGGCGACGATGTCACCTGCAAAGGCTTCTGGCACCTCGGTTCGATCTAGCCCGAGATAACCTAAAATTTGTAAGATCCGCGCATTACGCGTCTTGCCATGCATATCGATGACAGTGATCGGTGTATTTGTTTTGATGGAGCCTCTTGAGATCCGGCCGATCGCAATGGCACCAACATAGCTGGAGTAATCCAGTGTCGTGACTTGCATTTGGAAGGGGCCGCCTGGATCCACTGCTGGTGGTGCAACGCGATCAATGATCGTTTGGAGGAGAGGATTTAAATTGTCACTGGGGTGTTTGAGATCCAAGGTCGCATAACCCAGCAGAGCAGAGGTGTAGACGATTGGAAAATCCAATTGTTCTTCACTTGCGCCTAATTTGTCAAAGAGATCAAAAACTTGATCCACAACCCAATCAGGCCGTGCACCAGGCCGATCAATTTTATTGATGACGACGATAGGTTTGAGACCTTTTGCAAAAGCCTTTTGAGTCACAAAACGGGTTTGTGGCATCGGGCCATCGACCGCATCAACCAAAAGCAGCACAGAATCCACCATCGCGAGGATCCGCTCAACTTCACCGCCGAAATCGGCGTGGCCTGGGGTGTCGACGATGTTAATGCGGTAACCTTGCCAGTCAACAGCCGTATTTTTAGCAAGAATCGTGATCCCACGTTCTTTTTCAAGATCATTGGAGTCCATGATCCGTTCAACTTGGCCCTGACCGCGGCCCAAGCTGTGTGTTTGTTGGAGTATTTTGTCCACAAGGGTGGTTTTGCCATGGTCGACGTGGGCGATGATGGCGATATTACGCAGTTTCATTTGATTTGAGTTCCATAAAGTAAAAAAATACGAATCATACAGCTAAAAGTAGCAAAATCTTTGTTAAAAGATACGTTTTAGAGGAGAAAAAAGCTTTTTTGAAGTTTTAGATCACCGTAATACCTAAATCCTTGCAGATTTTTTTAGCTAATTGCTCATTAATTTCACGATTCCGCGGTACAGTAGAGGTTGCTTTTCTATTAGAATGCTATTCTTTGTCTGGAAACAACTGGATAACCATTAGCTAAAAGGGCTTCTTCAGCAATCTCGCGGTTAGTTTCTAAAATAAGCTCCAGAGCCTCATGGAGGTTCTCTTTTGTTTCTTCCAAAGTATTGCCTTGCGTGTTAACGCCAGGAATTTCCTCAATAAAGGCAATATAGCCTTCTGGTACTTCTTGAATGACACAGGTTAGTTTCATAAAAAAATCGCTCAACAATGACTCAGGTTGAAGTATATCAAAACAAAACACTGATAGCCAATTGTTCATCCCCATTCATCCGTATAGAATCTCTCCATCACCAACTAAGGAATCCAAATGGAACAGCAAAATAACGCATTGAGCATTCGCGATGAAGCAGAATATAAGGTCTGTGTAGAAATGCTGCTGAAGGCAGCCAAACAACGGGGAGCGACGGCTGCCGAAGTGGCGGCCAGTTTAAGCTCGGGGTTTTCGGTTCAAGTTCGTCTAGGCGAGGTTGAAACGGTTGAATTCAATCGCGATAAGGGCGTGGGCCTCACTGTTTATTTTGGGCAGCGTAAGGGATCAGCCAGCACTTCTGATCTTCGCCAAGCCTCCATCGAAGAAGTGGCTGATGCAGCTTGCCGAATTGCGCGCTACACGAGTGAAGATGAATATGCGGGTCTTGCTGATCCCAAATTATTAGCGTATTCCTATCCAGAACTCGATCTCTATCACCCCTGGGATTTAAATACTGAGCAAGCGATTGAATTAGCCAAGCATTGCGAAGAAGTGGGGCGAAGCTCAGACCCGCGTATTACGAATTCTGAGGGAGCCAGCGTTTCCACGCACCAACATTTAACGGTTTATGGCAATAGTCACGGTTTTATCGGTTCATTTATGACGACCTATCACAGCTTTTATTGTGCTTTATTGGCACAAGGCAAGGCAGGCATGCAACGCGATGATGATTACACCTGCTCGCGTGTTCCGCAGCATTTAAAATCACCCGAAGAAATTGGTCGCAAGGCGGCGGAGAAAACCTTAGCACGTTTAAATCCTCAGCGATTAAAGACACAGAAAACACCGATTATTTTTATCAATCAAGTGGCGCAAGGATTAATTTCACGCTTTTTAGCGGCGATCAGCGGTGGGCAATTATATCGTAAAGCTTCTTTTTTAGTGGATCACATGGGCAAGCCTGTTTTTTCATCCAATATCACGATTCATGAATTGCCCCACATTCCACAAGCTTTGGGGAGTTCCCCTTTTGATGCAGAAGGTGTGTTCGCGCACGATCGCAATTTAGTGGAAAAAGGGATTTTAAATGGCTATTTATTGGGAAGTTATTCTGCACGAAAATTAGGCCTGCAATCGACGGGCAATGCCGGTGGTTCACACAATATTAAAGTTGATCACGGTGATCACGATCTTAATACGTTAATTCGTGAGATGGGTCGAGGATTGTTAGTCACTGAAGTGATGGGGCAGGGGATTAATTTGTTAACCGGCGATTATTCGCGTGGTGCATCTGGTTTTTGGATCGAAAATGGTGAAATTCAATATCCTGTCGAAGAAATCACGATAGCAGGCAATCTTAAAGACATGTTCCGCCATGTTGTTGCTGTGGGTAATGATGTGTATCGTCAGAGCCATATTCATGTCGGTTCGATGTGGATCGAGGAAATGACGGTGGCAGGGGAGTAATTACAAATTCCTTACTCTTTCTGCCACCTTAGTTGAGGATTAGTTCCGATTTCCACCCATAATCCCGAGAATACTCAGTAAACTGATGAAGAGATTATAGATCGATACATAGAGGCCGATCGTCGCAATGATGTAATTGCGTTCACCGCCATTAATTATCAAGCTTGTTTGAAATAGAATAAAGCCGGAAGAAATCAAGACAAAGGCAGAAGAAACGACCAATTGCAAGACAGGAGTATGGAAGAACAGGCCTGCAATACTGGCTAAAAAAGCCACCATGATAGCAACGGTCAAAAAACCACCGAGGTAGTTAAAATCTTTTCGGGTGGTCAATGCATAGCCTGAAAGCACGAAGAAGACGAGGCCGGTCGCGCCGAGGCTGGTCATGACAATCGATGCACCATTGGCATAGCCATGAATGTACATATTTAGAATGGGCCCCAGTGTGTAACCCATGAAGCCTGTTAAGGCAAAAATAGAGACAAGCCCCCAGCCGCTATGCGCTAACCGTGTGGTTGCAAAAAAGAGGCCAAAGTAAACCAAGATCGTAAAGAGAGGATTTATGGGGCGGGCGTTGGAAACCATGGCAAGACCAGCAGTAATCGCGCTGAAAATCAGTGTAAGGCCAAGCAGGATATACGTATTACGCACTACCGCATTGGTTGCCAAGACGGATTCTAACCGTGGGTTGGTGAGTGTATTTCTCGTTTGCATCGTTAGAAGACTCCTAAAAGGGTTTTGTACATTCTAATTTTAACACAGTTTAAAGCGGCTTGCACGCTTGAGAATATCTTGATTTGATCAAGAGAATTGGTTAGGCTGCGGGTTCTTAAGATTAGCACCCAAAAGTCACTAGAAGAAGGAATTTTTATGCTTAACACTCAAATAAACAAACAATTTCTTTTTTCTCAACCCATTTTTCTTCAGCAAACGAACGCTGATATTGAAAGTCTTAAGTTATATACCAACCTTCTTCTTGCCTTAAAGGGCCAAATAATCGCTTTGGATAATGGTTCTTCATCTGTTAATTTGGGAGAGTCTACGAAGACAATGAAGATGACTTTTTATTTGAATGGCCAGTTGGAATCTCTTTCTACGGTGAACGAAAAATTTTTAGATTCCGTCTCTGTTCTAGGGCGAAACCCTTTGCTTCAATTGTCTGTAGAAAATGTTTTTTCTAATATACCAAACTTTTTGAAAGCCATTCTAGAAATAAAGAAAAAGGTCGAAGAGAACGATATTGAAAGCTTAGATGAGGGTAAGATTTCACTGATTGCCTCTCAAGATGTTTGTGATAAGGTACGTTTTGCAATCATCCTTTTTATGCGATGCCAAAAATTTTTGCAAAAAGAAAGCGATATTTTGGGATTTATCGATACATTTCTTCAAGAGGCTTATCACCCAAGCAAAAATCGCTTGTTAAGAAAAGGTGCCGCACAGTTATTTTTGTTGATGAAAGTCCATGAATTTCTTGATAAAGCATTGCAAATGCATACCTACTTAATGACTCCAAAAAAAATGGAGACACACCTTGATTATGCAAGAGATTTTTTTACTCTTCTAGGTTTAGAAGATGGGGAGATTAAAAAGCTTTTTTTTCGTTTTAGTGTGGTCGGCGATATTATTTTAGATGCCAATGCCCGCCTTGAATTTGAAATTATTATGGCATGGTTAGATGAGCAGCAAACAGAACTGAAATCAAAACCTTTTTCAGCGTTATGTTATCATATTTTAAGATTACTGAAGACCCTTGAAGAATACCAAGTTTATCCTGGTCTTGCCGATTCTCGACCTAAAGCTGGAGAAGTTATATGTCCGCCTAAATTGAAAGATGAATTTCAAGATCAAACGTTAGAGACAATATTGTGTAACTTCAAAAAGGATGAGAAAGAAGGAAAATTTGAGGCTAGCGAGGATTTAATTCCCAATCTTTCCAATGGGTTGTCGAATATTAAAACTTGGATGTGTGGACGACTTCAAGAAGAATCTTTCGACGGAAAATGGCGGATGGGGTTGGTCTACTATCATATTCTTCAGTGTATTAATTTGTTAGATGAAAATGGTCACAATAAATTTCAGGAGCAAGTTTTATCAACTCTTTCCTTGTTAAAACCTTTTATGCTTGAAAATAGAGATCAGAGAGAGAAATGGGTTGATATTTTAAAAAGTACGCTCAGTCTCATCGTTTTTATTCAAGAAAGTCAAAAATCTGCCTTGCAGGTTACTCCATAATACCATGTATTAATTTCAAAAATACCCAGACGTAATCGGATAACGCCGATCGCGCCCAAAGGCACGCTCGGTGATCCGAACGCCGGGAGGCGCTTGGCGGCGTTTGTATTCATTTCGGCGAACCATTGCGATCACCTTTAATACAACATCTCGATCAAAACCGGCTGCGATTAATTGTTCAATCTCTTGCTGTTTTTCAATGTAACGCTCTAGCAAATCATCTAAAATAGGATAGGGTGGCAATGTATCTTGATCGAGCTGATCAGGGGCTAATTCAGCAGAAGGAGGCCGCTCGATCACACGATCGGGGATTACCTTTGAGCGTTGATTTCGATAATGTGCTAAGCGATAAACTAAAGTTTTAGGCACATCTTTTAATACACAAAAACCACCGGCCATATCACCATATAAAGTGGCATAACCAACAGCCATTTCGCTTTTATTGCCTGTCGTTAAGACTAAATGACCGAATTTATTCGACAAGGCCATTAAGATCATGCCTCGGCAACGCGCTTGTAAATTTTCCTCCGTTGTGTCTCGAGGTTGATTGATAAATTCAGGTTCCAATGTTTTTAGTGCAGCTTCAAATAAAGGCTCAATCGAAATTAAATGATGTTCCACACCTAAAATCTGTGCTTGTTTTTTTGCATCCTCAATACTCATTAAAGCAGTGAATTGCGAAGGCATGGCGACACTGTGAATAGCTTGGGGACCGAGCGCATCGACCGCAATGGCCAAGGTCAATGCTGAATCGATCCCGCCGGACAAACCGATGATCCCACCTTTAAAACCATTTTTACAAGCATAATCACGAACGCCTAATACCAAGGCTTCGTACAAAAGCGCTTCTTTTGAAAGTGGGGCAGGCAATGTCCTAGGTAATAATTGCACAGAAGGATCAACATCCACGTGAATCGGCAATAAGACTTCTTTAAAATGTTCAGCAGCTTGGGTGATCTGCCCTGTTTCATCCATTACAAATGAACCGCCATCAAAAACTAATTCATCTTGACCGCCCACAGCATTCACATAGAGTAAGGGAAGGTGAGTTTCCTGAGTGCGTTGTCTGGCAATTATTTCACGTCGTTCTGGTTTAGCATGATCAAACGGCGAGGCATTTAAACAAATCAGTAATTGTGCACCTTCTTGTTTTGCAGCGAGACTGGCATTTTGAAACCAAAGATCTTCACAAATGAGTACGCCGATTTTTATTCCTTTAAGATCAAATACACAACTTGATTCACCTGGAATGAAATAACGTTTTTCATCAAAAACACCATAATTAGGCAATTCTTGTTTACGATATGAGGTGATGCGCTGCTCGTCCTTGATCACCATGACTGAATTATATAAACCTTCCGATGTTTGTTCGGGATAACCAAAAAGTACCGTGATGCCACGAAGTTCTTGGCGTATTTTGTAGATGGCATCTTCAACTTTTTTATGCAGTCTCTGGCGAAATAATAAATCCTCCGGTGGATAAGCCGTCAGCGTTAATTCCGGAAAAACGATTAAATCGGCTTTGAATTCATCACGGGCTTGCTCAGCCAGTTCGATAAGGCGGATCGTGTTTTGTTCGACCGCACCGACGAGGAAGTTAACTTGGGCAAGGACGACGCAGAGGGGTTGGGGCATAAAGTTTACCTATTTTTTATC
The DNA here is from genome assembly GCA_021808365.1 of Pseudomonadota bacterium. Classification (GTDB taxonomy): domain Bacteria; phylum Pseudomonadota; class Gammaproteobacteria; order JAKBBU01; family JAKBBU01; genus JAKBBU01. The sequence continues at coordinate 14,552 of JAKBBU010000033.1, read as the reverse complement.
TTTGAAAAATTTATAGACATTATTATTTCCTCCTATTACTAGGTTTTTGTATCGCTTTGGTATTTAACAGATAGTTTTCATCACTCACCACTTTCTTCCCCGTTTTATCTTCCAACTCTACTCTCGCTTTGATAGTCAGGTTGAACGGTTAAAATTTGCACAATATCGATCACTGAAAAAAACCAAGTTTCAGCTTTTTCATCATAAACTCGTCGAATCTGATGGTCTTCAAACACTGTTAAATCATTTTTCATATGAGGCTTAGCTCTTAAAATTCGATTTGGAATGAGTATATCAAAAAACGAAAAACAAAACAACTAAAAATGAATTTTATTTTTATTGATTTTATTATTTTAAGTTATATCATATCACCAGGGGACCTTCATTCCCGCAGAGTCTGAAGTTTCAAAGATCCGCTCAGCGGGAGATCCTTCGCTGCGCTAACGCTTAGCTTTTGGATGACAGCATTATGGGATATTCAGCATTTTAGCAGTATGTCGAGAAAAACTTAAGGCTAATTGGAAAGCCAGATCCCTGACAGCAACCTAAATTCGAGAAATAGTAAATGCGAGGTTTCAACTTAATCGAATTACTCATTTGCTTGATGATTTTAGCTATCACGGCTTTATTCGCTGTGCCTGCCACAAAAGATTTTATAGCTGCGCAACGTGCAAACCAGGCCGTTAATCAAGTATTTATTGCTATTCAATTAGCACGCAGTGAAGCAATCACGCGAGGTGAGATTGTCACACTCTGTCCTGGAAAAAACACATGCGTTTCTGATTGGGAGGCAGGTTTTTTCCTTTCTACCAGCGAATCAAATACGGCGAAGGATCCTCAAAAACAAATCTTGCGTCTTTTTGATACTCTTGAACCCGGCAGCGATTTGTACTGGCGTGGTTTTCCCAACGTTAATTACCTACAAATAAGTCCAACAGGTTTTACACGTGATCAAAATGGCACGTTTTATTATTGTCCAAAGGATCGCGATCCACGTTACGCGCGGGCGGTGATCGTCGATCAAACAGGGCGGGCAAGATTATCAGCTGATCTCAATGGCGATGGGATCCACGAAGGTGCGGATGGGGAACCGCTTTTTTGTTCTCCTCGGAATTGAGCATGCTATAAATTATAGCATGCACATGTTATAATTTATAGCATGCCAATGTTGTAAATTATGACATGTGTATGCTATAATTTATAGCATGAACATATACAGACGAAACCTCTCAAACACAATCGCTCAATCGTTACGCCATTTTCCAGCGGTATTGATTTTAGGCGCCCGACAAGTTGGCAAATCAACCTTAGTAAAACAATGTGTTATAGAGGGCAAGGTTGAAGATTATGCAACCTTGGATGATGCCAATATGCTCTCGGCCTTAAAAGATGACCCTGATGGCTTCTTGAGCCGCTATTCAGGAAGGCTTGCCTTGGATGAGATTCAGCGCGTGCCGGATTTGATGCGCGCCCTAAAAAAGCACATTGATGCCGACCGACAAAATGGGCGTTTTTTGTTGACTGGCTCAGCCAATGTTCTTGCGCATCCCGAGGTCAGTGAAAGCTTGGCAGGACGCATGGATGTGATCTTACTGGAAGGTCTTGCTCTGAATGAAATCTTATCCCAACCTTCCTCACCCTCTCTAGTAGAGCTTCTGTTTACTTCAGACCAATCAGGAAACTGGATTGATGCATTGCGATTAAAACTAAAGCAAGTTAAATCACTAGAGCAATCTGATTTACTGCCACTCATTTTATTGGGAGGATATCCTAATAATATTACTGAGCATGATTTTAAATTCACTCAGCGATGGTTCAGTGCTTATGAAACGAGTTACATTGAACGCGATGTTCGCGATTTAACAAAATCGATTGATATGTTGCCTTTTCGAAAATTGCTTTATCTTTGTGGTTTGCGCACGGGAAACTTGCTTAATATACATCAATTAGGGGCCGACATTGGCATTGATCAACGCACAGCTCAGCGCTATTTAGGACTTTTAGAATTGACCTTTCAAGTTCGACGCTTGTTTCCTTGGTTCACCAATAATCAAAAACAATTAGTAAAAACTCCAAAAATTTATTTGAATGATTCAGGATATGCTTGTTATATGGCGGGTATTCACGCAACAGAGCAATTAAGGAACTCGCCTTTGCTAGGGTCATTTGTTGAAACTTGGGTGTTTGCTGAATTGCGCAAACAGTTTCATCATTGCCCTGGCTTACAAGCTTATTTTTTCAGAACCCATCAAGGGCATGAAGTTGATTTTGTGTTAAATTATGGATTACAACAATGCGGTATTGAAGTGAAATGGTCAAGCCAAATTGACAAGAAGGACATTGAAAAATTAAAACGCTGGCAGGATTTAAATACTGAACCTACACGAGCCATTATTCTTTACACAGGGCATGAGGTCGTCGCTTTTTCAGACACCCTTGTGGCCATCCCTTTCTCTGTTTTAGGCTGATTGCGCCAGCAATTCTTTAGCTGTTCTTAATAAACGTTGTTGATAAAAAATTAATTGGAAACGAGAACCTCCCAATTGTCGCCATAAAACTGCTGATCGTATCCCTGCAAGCAAAAGCGCACGAATTTTATTTAAGTGATCTTGTGGTGTGAGATGATGTTTGGCACCCATGATTTGGATGCGAAAGCGAAAACTGCTGATGCTATTCAAATAAAGATCACCAAAAAAGGCGATCATACTTTCATGCATGGGAGAAAAATAATCCGCTTTTTTTTGAGCTTCAGCAATTTTTGTTCGAATGAATTCCTGTGTCTTTTTATCACGATATAATTTTCGTTCTAAATACATTAAGGACACAAAATATCGACTGATATCAGGATCAATACGTTGCTTTTTTTTCGATAATAATTCAACAAGGCCTCGTAATCCATAACGCAGTCCATTTAATCCGCCATAGACGGCCAAAGTATCTTTTGCTTCGGTTTGATAAAGACTATAAATACAGGTTTCAAAGGCTTGTTGATCTATTTTCCCAGCTTTAGCAAGATCACGCACGAGTAAGACGGCTTGCAACATGCCTGCTAGAGCAATGACGAGCTTTGAATATTGATCCACCTTACTCCCCTAAAATTATGCCACCACCCAAACACACGTCACCCTGATAAAATACAATAGATTGCCCAGGTGTGGCTGCCCAAACAGGCTTTTCAAATTCTACGAAGGACGTTGTTTCTGATATTGATAGTTTACATGCCTCATCCACACTACGATAACGAATTTTTGCAGTACATGGTAGAGGAGAGATTGGAGGGGAACCCCTTACCCAATGCAAATCAAAACATTGTAGGTACGACGTGTATAACAAGGGATGATCATGCCCTTGTCCTACGATGAGCACATTGCGCTTTAAATCTTTAGCCAGCACATACCAAGGGGCCTCTTCACTCGCCTTCTGACCACCGATTCCAAGGCCTTGCCGCTGCCCAAGGGTATAGTACATTAAACCTTCATGTTTCCCGATGATTTTTCCTTCCGGTGTTTCCATTGTACCGGGTTGCGCGGGTAAATATTGACTCAAAAAATCTTTAAATCGGCGCTCACCGATGAAACAAATCCCTGTACTATCTTTTTTTGCATGATTAATAAAACCTGCCCGAGCCGCTAATTCTCGGATTTCGGTTTTTCGTCGATCACCAATGGGAAAAAGAGAGTGTTTGAGTTGTTCTTGCCCCAAGGTATAAAGAAAATAACTTTGATCTTTAGTTGGATCTTCGCCTTTAAGTAGTACATGCTCACCTGAAATTTGGCGATTGCGTGCATAATGGCCGGTTGCAATAAAATCCGCACCTAATTGCTTGGCATAGTCGAGAAAGGCTTTAAATTTGATTTCTTTATTGCATAAAATATCAGGATTTGGTGTGCGCCCGGCACGGTACTCTTCGAGAAAATGTTCAAAAACCCGATCCCAATATTCAGCAGCGAAATTGACTTTATACAGGGGAATTTTAAGCTGATCACAAACAGCCTGCGCATCAGCCAGATCAGCCGCGGCAGAGCAATAGGTGTCAGTGTCATCCTCTTCCCAGTTTTTCATGAAGAGGCCCGCAACCTCATGGCCCTGTTCTTTTAAGAGCAGGGCTGTGACAGAGGAATCTACCCCTCCAGAGAGACCGACGATGATTTTATGTTGCATAGTGCGTGATTTTAGAAAGTTGTTCGCATAATGTCTAGCTGTTTGCTCTGAAGTCGTCAGCCCTGTAGAATCGTGTTTCTCAAACTATTGTTCCAAAGAGGAGAATCCATGTACCAGCACATCAAAGTTCCAACTAATGGCCAAAAAATAACCATCAATAAAGATTTATCCCTCAACGTGCCCGAACACCCGATCATTCCCTTCATTGAAGGCGATGGAACCGGCGTTGATATTACGCCCGTAATGATTAAAGTTGTCGATGCGGCTGTTCAAAAAGCGTATCAAGGGAAGCGCTCGATTGCCTGGATGGAAATTTACGCGGGCGAAAAAGCCACTAAGGTCTACGATGCAGACACTTGGTTACCTGCTGAAACACTCGACGCTGTGAAAGAATTTGTTGTATCAATCAAGGGGCCTTTAACCACACCTGTGGGTGGTGGAATTCGCTCCCTGAATGTGGCGATGCGCCAGCAATTGGATCTCTATGTGTGTTTACGCCCTGTGCGTTATTTTGCAGGTACGCCCAGTCCTGTGAAAACACCTGAAAAAACGAATATGGTTATTTTCCGTGAAAATTCTGAAGATATTTATGCGGGCATTGAATGGCAAGCTGATTCACCAGAAGCTAAAAAAGTCATTGAATTTTTGCGCAACGAAATGAACGTGAAAAAAATTCGCTTTCCTGAACATTGCGGAATCGGTATCAAACCTGTTTCAAAAGAAGGTACTTCACGTCTTGTTGCAAGAGCTATTCAATATGCGATTGACAATGATCGCAGTTCGGTGACCTTAGTTCACAAGGGCAATATCATGAAATTCACCGAGGGTGGATTTAAAGATTGGGGTTATCAAGTGGCTACTGAGAAATTTGGTGCGAAACTCTTGGATGGCGGACCTTGGCAAGTCATTAAAAATCCTAAAACGGGTCGCGATATTGTGATTAAAGATGTGATCGCCGATGCTTTCTTACAGCAAATTTTATTGCGTCCCGAAGATTATAGCGTGATTGCAACCTTGAATTTAAATGGCGACTATATTTCAGATGCTTTAGCTGCACAAGTCGGCGGCATCGGTATCGCTCCTGGTGCAAATTTAAGTGATTCATGCGCGATGTTTGAAGCAACTCATGGCACAGCGCCTAAATATGCAGGACAAAATAAAGTAAACCCAGGTTCTTTAATTCTGTCGGCTGAAATGATGTTACGCCACATGGGTTGGATAGAAGCTGCTGATCTCATCATCAAGGGGATGGAAGGCGCGATTGCCGCGAAGACCGTAACCTATGATTTTGAACGTTTAATGCAAGGTGCTACCTTGTTAAGCTGTTCACAATTTGGTGACGCTTTGATCGGGAAGATGTAATATTCCCTGGAGGGCTTATGGAAAAAAACCTCAGAAAATTATTGCAAGGTTATCGAGGCTTTCGCGATAAATATGCGCATGGTGATCAATCCGTCATGCGTTATTTATCCGATTATGGTCAGCAACCTAAAATTATGGTCGTGGCTTGCTGTGATTCTCGTGTTGATCCTGCCTTAATTTTGCAATGTGATCCGGGTGATTTATTTGTGGTGCGCAATGTCGCCAACATTGTGCCGCCTTATGAAAAAGATAACATGCACCATGGTACGAGTGCCGCCCTAGAATTTGGGATAAATGTATTAAATGTGAACCATTTGATTTTATTGGGCCACAGTCAATGCGGCGGCATTCAAGCTTTATTGGAACATCAAAATTCGAACGGCAACGATTTTATTACCAGCTGGGTTTCTTTAATTAAAATAGATGGTTTTGATCGTGCGCATGCAGATGACTGCGCAAAATTTGCCTTGCAACAATCACATGGCAATTGTATGACTTTTCCCTGGATCCAGGAAAAGGTCAATAAGAAAGAATTAGAAATTCATTTGTGGTTTTTTGATATTAAAGCGGGCCAGATTTTCACTTATGCTGAAGATCAAAAGGATTATCGTCCGCTTGATTTTGAGTAACTGTTCACGCAATGGTGTCAACTTAAGTCTCTTTACCTTATCTCAACTCGCTCAATGATGACATCATCAACGGGCACATCTTGATGGCCTGCACGGTTGCCTGTTTTAACGACTTTGATCAGATCAATGACAGGCAGGCTATCATCGGTGACTTTTCCAAAAACACAGTAACCCCAACCTTGATCTGTTTTACCACTGTGATTAAGGAAGCTATTATCCTTTACATTAATGAAAAATTGGGCTGTTGCGGAATGAGGATCAGAAGTTCTTGCCATCGCAATCGTTCCGCGTGTATTTTTACCGCCTTTATCCGCTTCATTTTGAACGTTGGCCTTGGTTTTTTTCTGTTTCATGCCAGGTTCAAATCCGCCGCCTTGAATCATAAACCCATCGATTACACGGTGAAAAACCGTGCCATCATAAAAACCTTCCTTTGCATAACTTAAAAAATTTTCAGAAGTCAACGGTGTTTTTTCGTCGAGTTCAACTGAAATAGGCCCAAAATTCGTGTGTAATATTATCATAGGAGCTCCTTAATTAGCTTTAATCAGTGTGAGAAATTCTGAACGCGTGCTCGGTTGTGTTTGAAGTGAACCGAGCATAACAGAGGTTGTTAACGTGGAATTTTGCTTTTCAACACCGCGCATCATCATGCACAAATGCTTTGCTTCGATTACCACACCAACACCAGAGGCTTGCGTGACAGAGTGAATAGCATCAGCAATTTCACGGGTAAGGTTTTCTTGGATTTGTAAGCGCCGGGCATACAAATCTACGATCCGAGCAATTTTTGAGACGCCCAAAACTTTGCCAGTGGGCAGGTAACCTACATGACATTTGCCGATGAAGGGTAATAAATGGTGTTCACAGAGGGAGTAAAGTTCAATATCTTTCACGATCACCAACTCGCTCATGTTCGAGTCAAAAATGGCGTTGTTAACGATCGACTCGAGGGATTGTTGGTAGCCCTGAGTGAGATGGGCAAGGGCTTTAGCTGCGCGTTCAGGTGTTTTGAGGAGGCCTTGCCGGGTAGGATCCTCGCCAATAGCCTTGATGAGTGCTTCATAGTGTTGTTTCATTGATCTATCCTGGTGGCCATTTCATGTGACGGCCGCCCAAAAGGTGTAAGTGAATATGGTAGACGGCCTGCCCCCCATCCGCATTACAGTTGAGGACGAGGCGGTAACCGGCTTTGTCGATGCCTAATTGTTGGGCTAACGTACGGGCAGATAATACCATATGTCCTACTAGGGCTCCATGATCAGCGTTGAGATCATTGATCGTCGCGATGTGTTCGCGAGGGATGATGAGAAGGTGATGGGGTGCCTGTGGCGTAATATCATCAATTGCAATGATCTGATCGTCTTGATAGCGTAGGGTGGTAGGAATTTGGCCTGTGATGATGTTACAAAAGATACAAGTCATGGTAGGTGTCCGTGTTTTATATGTACGGCCTTATTATCTTAAATTTAGCCACTAGAGTCTACTGCTTCCTCATTTTAGCTTAATGATTAGCCAAAGAAGGTTGCACCAATACGTGTTGTGGTATTGGTGCAACCTTCTTTGGCTAATCTTAAACTAAAATTTAGCAAAGTGTTTATGCAGCCAAAGATTGAAATGGTTCTTTTATAAGCAAATCTTCACAAATTTGTTTCACAGGTTCAACCTGGTTCAACGTATAAAAATGAAAGCTATTGACACCTTGCCGTAATAGGGTTTCACACAATTTAGTGACAATTTCAATACCAAACTCTTTAATTGAATCTGAATCATTCGAAAAACGATCCAATTGTTTGCGTAACCACAAGGGAATTTCTGCACCGCATAAGCCTGCAAAACGAGTTAATCGATTGTAATCGATGATGGGCATAATACCAGGAGTAATTGGGACTGAAATTCCGCGGCGATGACATTCATCGATGAACCGAAAATAAGCGTCGGTATTGAAAAAAAATTGGGTCACGGCGCTGTTTGCGCCCGCATCAATTTTACGCTTAAAATTTAAAAAGTCATCATGGCTACTTTTTGCTTCTGGATGAAACTCAGGATAAGCAGCCACAGTGATATGAAAATAATCACTCGTTTTTTCTCGAATAAAGGTAATTAATTCATTGGCATAATTAAAGTCGCGAGGGAGTGTTTCCGTTTCTTTTGTAAAATCGCCGCGGATGACTAAAAGCCGATCAATACCATGATTTTTATAATCATCTAGTAAATTAAGGAGCTTTTCCTTGGTCATATTAACACAAGAAAGATGAGGAACTAAAACTTTATAACGATGGGCTAAATTTTTCGCTAAATGGACTGTTTTTTCTTGAGTGGCACCTGCAGCACCAAAGGTCAGAGAAAAATAGCTTGGATTTAGTGTATTTAGCTCATCACAAGTATGAGTTAGATTTTGCAATCCCCGCCATGAATTAGGCGGGAAGAGTTCAAAGCTCAATTTTGTTGAATGATTTGACATGATAATTTCCTCTTAAGAGCACCTTGCTCGCAATTGTTTTGCTGCGGCAACCATGTGTTTTAGGGCAGCCTTGGTTTCCGGCCAATGGCGAGTTTTTAAACCACAATCAGGGTTGATCCATAGGCGCTCTATAGGCACATATTTCAAGGCATTTTCCACTAGCGTGATAATTTCTTGTTGATCAGGAATACGCGGTGAATGGATGTCATAGACACCAGGGCCAATTTCATTCGGATATGAAAAAGACTCAAATGCTTTGAGCAATTCCATATCAGAACGTGAGCATTCGATGGTAATGACATCAGCATCTAGATCTGAGATGGCATCAATCACATCATTAAATTCCGAATAACACATGTGCGTATGAATTTGTGTATGATCACTCACACCGCTGGAGGTAACACGAAAGGCAAAAACCGCCCAACTCAAATAGTCCTGCCAATCACTCTGACGTAAAGGTAATGTTTCACGAAAAGCAGGCTCATCAATTTGAATGATGTTAATCCCAGATTTTTCTAAATCTTCAACTTCATCACGCAAAGCCAGTGCAATTTGCAATGCTGTTTTTGAATGAGGTTGATCATCTCGAACAAAAGACCACGCCAAAATCGTGACGGGACCGGTCAACATGCCTTTGACGGATCGTGTTGTTAAGGATTGTGCATATTGAATCCATTCCACCGTCATGGGTTGGGCACGAAAAACATCACCATAAATAATCGGTGGTTTTACGCAGCGTGATCCATAACTTTGAACCCAGCCATTACTCGTAAATGCGAAACCATTGAGTAACTCACCAAAATACTCCACCATGTCATTGCGTTCTGCCTCACCATGAACGAGGACATCTAATTCAAGCTCTTCTTGAACCTTGATGACATCGCGAATCTCCGATCGAATTTTTTCAACATAGTGAGGGTGATCAATCGTGCCACTTTTATACTCTTTTCGGATGGTTCGAATCGTATCGGTTTGAGGAAATGAGCCAATGGTTGTTGTTGGGAACAAGGGTAAATTGAGAGAGTCTTTTTGAACCAAGGCACGTTTGACATAAGGATTTTTTCGTTTAGCAAAAGCGGGCGTGATGGTGGATAAACGTTTTTGAACCTGATCTTGATGAATGAGCGATGATTCATTGCGTGAAGCCACATCATGTGCATTCTGAATTAACTCATTTGCGAAATTTGCTTCACCCTGATTGAGCACTTGGGTTAATAAGACAACTTCTTCAACTTTTTGTTTGGCGAAAGCCAACCACTGTTTAATTGTCGGATCTAAAGTTATTTCATTTTCTAAATTAACGGGAACGTGAAGCAGAGAGCAAGAGGTGCTAATCCATAGTCGATCATGTAGCAAGGAGTGAATAGGTTTTAAAACAGCTAGAATTTTATTTAAGTCAGCTTTCCAAATATTTCGGCCATTGATCACACCGGCAGATAAAATTTTGCTGGAATCAAGTTGATCTGAGATTTCATAAATTCTATTTAAATTGTCTGAGAAATCAACATGAAGCCCATGAATAGGTAGTTCATTGACCAATGAAATCTTATCATCAATGCGACCAAAATAAGTGGTCAATAATATTTTTAATCCTTGAAAATTGAGTTGTTGATAGCCAATTTTAAAAGCCGTTTGCCATTGTTGAGATAAATCTAAGACTAAAACAGGTTCGTCCAATTGAATCCAGTCTATTTTTTTAGCTTTTAAAATAGAAAATATTTCTTCATAAATAGGAAGAATCTTCTTAAGAAGTCTTAGTTTATCAAAATCTTCACCTTTGGTTTTACTTAAGTATAAAAAACTCAATGGACCGAGTAAGACCGGTTTTACATGATGACCTTGTTTAAGTGCGGCATCGATCGATCTAAACAAAGAGTCGCTGGCTAATCTAAATTCCTGATTACGTGTTAATTCAGGTACAATATAATGATAATTTGTGTTGAACCATTTTGTCATTTCACAAGCAATTGCTTCTTGTCCATCAGGCGCTTGTCCACGAGCCATGCAAAAATAAGTATTTAAATTGATATTTTTATTTTGAACTCCAAAACGTTCTGGCACAACACCCAGCAAGGTAGTGGTATCAAGTACATGATCGTACCAACTGAAATCACCGACAGTGACAAAATTGAGTCCAGCACTTGATTGAAGCTTCCAATTTTTTGAGGACAGTGTTGCTCCAGCCTCATCGAGGTCAGTTAAATTTTTTTCGCCTTTCCAATAGGATTCAACGTGTTTTTTTGTTTCACGAAATTCACCAATGCGCGGAAATCCAAGGATATGTGAAATTGCCATAATTAAAATCTCCTATGTTACTAAATTAAAAATGTAGAGAACGCGTTTTCTAAGTCATCAATTAAATCGTCAACACTTTCGATTCCAATTGATAATCGAATGAGGTTGGATTCAAAAGGTTGCGCTTCTTTTTGAATGGAAGCATGAGACATAGAACTGGGTAGGCTAATTAAACTACTCACGCTGCCAAAGCTGACGGATATAGTAAATAGCTTGGTTTTTTCGACCAAATGATTCGATAATTTAGAGCATCCCGTGGTAAAACCAATGACACTTCCGCCGCCCTTGGCTTGTTGTTGATGAATCGAAAAATTAGGATGTTCAGGTAATCCTGCGTAAAAAACTTGTTTGACTTTTGAATTATTCTTTAAGTAAGCAACTATCTTTTCTGCATTATGTTGTTGGCGTTCGATGCGAAGCCCTAATGTTTTAATACCTCGAATCAAGAGCCAACTTTCAAAGGGCGAAAGAGCTGTTCCATCAGCATTTTGAATAAATTTTATTTTTTCTGCCAATGTGTCATTATTGGTTGCAATAGAACCTGCTGTAACATCACTGTGACCAGATAAATGCTTGGTCGCTGAATGCACGACCAAATCAGCACCCAGTAACAAGGGTTGCTGCAACCAGGGTGATAAAAATGTATTGTCAACCACAAAAATAATACCATACTGATGCGCCAGCTTTGAAATTGCTTCAATATCCGATATTTTTTGTGTTGGATTAGAAGGAGTTTCAATCAAAATCAATTTTGTACGCGTTGTTAGGTTGGATTTAATCGCTTTAAGATCACTGGTATCAACTAACGTATAATTCAATTGGCGTGAGACTAACCGCTTTGACAACATACGGTAAGTGCCGCCATATAAATCATCGCTGGCGATAATATGGTCATCACTATCGAGTAAGCCAATGATCGCGTTTAAAGCAGCCATTCCACTTGCAAACACAAACCCATGTTGGGCGGATTCCAATTGAGCGATTTGTGATTCAAGTACGGTTCGTGTTGGATTACCACTTCGTGTATAATCATATTGCCCAAATTCACTTGCGGATGATTGAGCAAACGTTGCTGTTTGATAAATCGGTGTCGTATTAGGACAATGAGGATCTCCAGGGTTGGGATTAAAATGCACAAGTTGTGTCCATCGATTCATGATGCTTCCTCCAAATAAACAGGTGGGAAAGTGTTTTGTAAAGCCAATAAATCAGCATAAACAGATTCAGCGGTGGGCCATCGTCCGGCACCCTTGCCCTCTAATCGGATCAAATCATCGTGTTCGGTATGAATGAGTACTGCATTATTTTCATAGCGTACGCCAGCAAGAGGATGTTCTAAATCTAAGGCGAGAGGTCTAACATCGACCTCTATGCCTTTTTTTGTTTTATGGCAATGAGCAATTAATCGAATTATTTTCCCTCGATTTTTTTCATCATTGACTTGTTTTTCTGTGAGATGTTGTATACCTAAGACAGATATGATGTCAGGCGCTTGGCCGAAAGCTTCTTGAGAAATGATTGATATTTTCTGAGCAACGTCATCTCCATTGAGATCAAGCGTTGCATCTTTTTCAGCAAACCCGAGATTTTGAGCGATCTTTAACGCTTCTGAAATTTGATGTCCTTCGGTGATTTTTTCGAGCACAAAATTGCAAGTGCCATTTAAAATACCAATCACCGATTTGATAGTTATCTTTGGGTGGTTTTTATTGAATTGAGCCAAGTTTTCAAGAATTGGAATGGAACCTGCAACAGCAGCGGAATAAAAAATGTGTACTCCATAATAGGTGGCGAGTTCAAATAAATTTTTACCTTGTTGAGCAATCAGTGCCTTGTTGGCGGTGATAATATGGCGATTCTTCCTGATTGATTGAGTAATGATTTCATGAGGAAGGGTAACGCCACCGATGAGTTCGATGACAACATCGCACTCGCGAAGAAGTATGGATTGAATATCGTTCGATAATAGTTCGGGGTTGATTCCGATTTCTAGATATTTTTTAATATTCTTGACACAAATGCCCACAATATTAAAGTGATCTTTATTCTCTTCTAAATGTTTATAGACACCTAGACCTACAGTCCCTAATCCGAGGAGGATGACATTGATTTTTTTTGGTGTATTACTTTTTTCTTTCAGTTTTGTTTTATTTGATCCCACTTGTGTATGGCCGATATGATGGATAGCCTTAACTTCAAATTTAAATTGATGTTGTTTACAAAAATTTATGGCCTTATGTTGAATGACAGGGTGCTCAATTTTGAGGCAGTCTTCAAAGGTAATATCTGCATAACATCTTGCTGTGTTTTTGTATAGATTAGGATCTTTATCGAAAATACCATGAGTATCTTTATAAAGAACACATTTTGTTGCCGATAAATGATACGCAGCAAAAACGGCTGTATAATCTGATCCACCACGTCCTAGCAAGGTTAAATTTGAATCAGAATTAGACCCAATGAAGCCTGGTAGAACAAGTACAGCATATTTTTTAAAAAGATGGTTAATTAAATGAGTATCGATTTCAATCGGTGTTGAATCTAATAGGTGACCTGATGTTTTTAAGCAGCTATGACTTAATTTTTTAGCTTTAATCCCTGCTTTATCTAGTCCAATAGTAAATAATGAGGCTGATTCTGTTTCGCCGGTTGCGAGTAGTTCGGCAAATTCAGCATGGAGCGGTTCGTTATTGGAGTGGTCTAAAATTTGATGCGTTTGTTTAATGAGTTCATCAGTTTTATCTTTAAAGGCAGAAATAACCACCAAAACTTTATAACCTTCACGAAGGTAGCGGTAAACTTCATGAATAGCATTATTAATAGCACCAATATGAGGTAATACTGAGCTTCCAAGTTTTAATACCGCTATTTTTTCTTGTATAGTAGAGGTCATAATTTTACTCCTGGCATTTGGATAGTGCTTGTTCTAAATCTAAAATAATATCGTTGGGATCTTCTAATCCGACGGATAATCGAATGAGTCCATCTGTGATACCAATTTTTTCACGGATCTCTTTTGGAATAGGTCCATGTGTCATTGAAGCAGGATGTGTGATCAAGGTTTCAACAGAGCCTAAATTTTCAGCCAAGGCACATAGTTTCAGGGACTTTACGAATTTGACGGCAGGTTCAAATCCACCTTTAAGTTCAAATGTGAGTAATCCACCAAAATCAGCTTGCTGCTGTTTAGCTAATTGGTGCTGCGGAAAGTGGGTGAGTCCTGGGTAAGTGACGTTGAGGTTTGTTGTGTCGATGAAAGAGGTGTCGATTCCAAATTTATTTAACACTTCGCGTAACAAGCGAACAGTTCCACCATAAACGACATCACCACAAATAATGTGATCACCGTGTTGGAGGAGGGTGAGTAAAAGCGTACTGGTTGCTGCCATGCCTGTAGAAAAACAAATGGCTCGTTCTATGCCATCTAACTGGCCTAATTTTTTTTCAAGGGCGCTGACGGTTGGATTTGCACTGCGTGAGTAAGTGTAGCCTTTATGATTGCCCAGTCCTTCTTGCTATCCGATGCACACATTTATTTGAATAAAATTTGTTTAAAATCAAATAACTATCGATTATAATCTATTATCTTAAAAATTAATTTGTGTTATAAGGAGATTGTAAAGATGTCTTTAGCAAGTTCG
>JAKBBU010000032.1 GCA_021808365.1 Pseudomonadota bacterium | reverse complement strand
TTTACCTTCCTGTCTTTAAAGTCTTCAGAACCTTTATTAAACAAGAAGTTATGGATCATTGATATCCTTTTTTTTACCTCACAAGACCGGAGAAGAGCCCTTTTTTATTTTATAATCCAAGATTAATCAATAGGTTACGCTGATACGATCAACGTTTAGTTAAAATTCAAGTCTTAATTTTAGAACTTAGGTTAAATTTTAATGTTGCATTTTTTGTAGGTATGGTATAATTTACTTAAATCATCCCAGGAAGGTGCGCCTTCTTGGACCCGGTTAGCCAGTGCTGCCGGGTTTTTTCATTTTTAGGGATTGAAAAATTATAAATGAAGCGTGTTAAGTGTTTTGTAGATGGGTTTAATCTTTACCATGCTATTGCCGATTTAAGAGCGAATCACCTGAAATGGCTTGATCTTCGAAAACTAGCTGGAGCCTTCATTAAACCCACCCAAGAAAAATTAGAAACAGTATTTTATTTTTCTGCTTACCCTACTTGGCTGCAAGATTCTTATCGACGTCACCAAATCTATGTTAAAGCGCTAGAAACGATGGGAGTGACAGTAATTATTGGACATTTTAAAGAGAAACCAAAAAGATGTTTAAGTTGTGGTGTACAATGGCGTGCACACGAAGAAAAACAAAGTGATGTGAATTTTGCAATTCATTTGCTTCATGAAGCGCATATTGATGGCTTTGATAAAGCATTTCTTATTACTGCTGATTCAGATTTATGCCCAGCTATTGATTTAGTCCTGGATACGTTTCCTGAGAAAGAGCTTGTAATTTTAACACCACCAAATCGTTATCAAATTGCGCGAGAGATTCGTAGTAAAGTAACTACTAATAAAATCAAGCAGAAGCATTTAACTGTAAGTTTACTTCCAGAAGCAATATACGATAAAGCAGGGCAACTAATTTGCGCTAGACCTATTGAATACGCGCCAATAGATGAAAAGGCAGTTTTATAAAAAACGCTTGCTCTGTCCCCATCGTCTAGAGGCCTAGGACATTGCCCTTTCACGGCAGTAACAGGGGTTCGACTCCCCTTGGGGACGCCATCTTTTTTCAGCATTTCTGCTGAATATTTTTAGCGCCCAAAACCGTCAATTTTTGCTCGTTATTCCCTTTTTTCGCCTCAGGTAAGCAAATGTCAAGCAACCCTATTTTTTGAGCGTTTTCAGATCCGAACGATCGTGTAGATCGATCTATAAATCTATGTTACGCTGCTGCGCGGTAACATCCAAGGCGGCCTCTTTGGTTGGCTAAAAAATAAAGTCCGAACGATCGTATAGATCGATTTAAAAATCTATGTTACGCTGTTGTACAGTAACCGCCAGGTTGCTAGTTCTATTTGGCCATAAAAATGGCCCGAACGATCGTATAGATCGATAGGGGGATTTGTGTTACTCTGGCTATGCTAAGAGTTTATGGAATTGTAGGAGGAATTGATCATGGGGATCAGAAAGGTTAAATGGGATATGTTGCTCGAAAAAGCAGCCTATTTTTTTCGAACGCAGGGATTTCATGGAACGAGCATGCAAGAAATTGCAGACAGTTTGGGGGTGAATAAGGCAAGTCTTTATCACCATATTCTCGATAAAGAGAACCTTGGATTAGTAACACTTCAAGCACTTCATCATTTCTTTCGAGACACTATTTTTGCCACTGCCTATGATGAGGCGACTCCACCCATAGAAAGACTAAACCGCCTTGCTACAGACCTTGAACTCTACTTTCTAAACAGTGAAGGTGGTTGTTTAATGGCCAATTTTGCGCTTGAGTTAGGGAATAGAATCCCTTCTTTTGCTAATGTTATGCGCGAATATTTCAGTGATTGGATACATGCTTTTTCATTCTTACTCAAAATCCAATACCAACCTACTGAAGCAGAACACTTAGCGAGAGAGATTGTTGCATGTTATCAGGGCGCATTGATCCAGCTTCGACTGGGTCACACTGAAGTACTCTTACGACAAAAAGTTCGGTTGCTCGAAATGTTAGAAAACCATATAGAGAAAGAGACGGCATAGCGTTTTGAGAACATGTAGAATGCTCTTCCTATCCCAATAAGGTTCGGATCCGCTCCATGGCTTCGGTCAAAATTGCATCGCTGGTTGCAATTGAAATACGCGCATAACCATCCAGTCCAAAAGCACTACCGGGGACCAGCACTACCCCTGACTTTTTCAATAAAAACTCAGCAAAATCAACATCGGTTTTCAACCCGAGAGACTGCATTGCCTCTGTCACGCTGGGGAAAAGATAGAACGCCCCTTCGGCAGGAAGCGCTTTTAATCCTTTGATTGAATTAATTTTTTCAAGCACCAAGTCATGACGACGACGATAAACTTTTGCCATATCGCGAACAACTTGTTGATCATCAGTTAAAGCCGCTAAGGCCGCATATTGCGCAATAGAAGTCGGGTTCGAAGTGCTTTGCGACTGAATATTCTTCATGGCCTCAATCAAGCGTGCGGGACCTGCAGCATAACCGATTCGCCAACCTGTCATCGCATAAGTTTTTGAAACTGCATTGATGATCACTGTGCGATTCATCAACTCAGGACACACATTCAAGATATTGACGAAGGGTTTTTGGCCCCAAATCATATGTTCATAAATATCATCAGAAACGATTAAAATATCGGGATGAGCCAGCAGAACTTGAGCTAATCCTTTCAGTTCTTCTTCGCTATAAACCATACCCGTTGGATTCGAAGGACTATTTAAAATGAACAATCGCGTGCGTGGTGTAATGGCAGAGGTCAGCTGATCAGGGCGGATCTTAAATGATCGTTCTAAGGTTGCATCAATGATCACAGGCACACCACCAGCTAAATTTGCTATTTCAGGGTAAGAAACCCAATACGGCGCTGGGATGATAACCTCGTCACCTTCATTTAAATAAGCTTGGCACAAATTATACAGGGCCTGTTTTCCACCCGAGCTGACCATCACTTGATCAAGTGTATATTGAAGATTATTTTCACGCGCAAATTTCGCAACCACAGCTTCTTTTAGGGGAATAATCCCGTCAACTGGTGTATATTTTGTATACCCCGCTTGAATAGCCCGAATGGCAGCATCTTTGATGGGCGCAGGCGTATCAAAATCAGGCTCACCTGCGCTCAGGTTGATAATATCACCACCTGAGGCTTTCATTTTCGCAGCCCGTGCCGAAAGTGCCAAGGTTGCTGAAGGTTTGAGGTGCAGAACGCGGTGTGCAAGTCTTATTTCCATGAGAAATCCCAGGTAGTAAAGAGCAGAAAAGTATATA
The DNA here is from genome assembly GCA_021808365.1 of Pseudomonadota bacterium. Classification (GTDB taxonomy): domain Bacteria; phylum Pseudomonadota; class Gammaproteobacteria; order JAKBBU01; family JAKBBU01; genus JAKBBU01. The sequence continues at coordinate 18,667 of JAKBBU010000032.1, read as the reverse complement.
CTCAAAACAATGCAAAAGAAACTAACCATCCATTCACCATTTTCCCCTGCGGGCGATCAGCCTCGGGCAATCGAACAATTGGTCGAGGGCCTGGAAGCAGGACTTTCCGCTCAAGTTCTTCTTGGTGTAACGGGTTCGGGAAAAACCTTCACTCTCGCTCACACGATTGCTCGCTGCCAAAGGCCTACATTGATTCTTGCCCCCAATAAAACATTGGCTGCACAATTGTATGGCGAAATGCGGGAATTTTTTCCCGAAAATGCTGTTGAATATTTTGTCTCTTATTACGATTACTATCAGCCAGAAGCTTACGTTCCAGCGACCGATACATTCATTGAAAAAGACGCGTCGATCAATGAACATATTGAGCAAATGCGATTATCTGCAACAAAAGCGATTCTCGAGCGTCGCGATACGATTATTGTTGCCACAGTTTCAGCAATTTACGGTTTAGGTGATCCTAAATCCTATTTAGGCATGGTTTTGCATATCGTACGTGGTGAACCCATCGATCAACGTCAATTATTACGTCGTTTAGCGGAATTACAATATACACGCAATGACATGGATTTTCGGCGTGCCACTTATCGTGTGCGTGGTGATGTCATTGATATTTTTCCGGCTGAATCCAGTACAGAAGCAATCCGCATTGAATTATTCGATGATGAAATTGAAGCGATCCGTGTATTTGATCCACTGACTGGCGAAGTCTTTCGTCAAGTACCTCGAATGACCATTTTCCCGAAAAGCCATTATGTCACTTCGAGACAACGGATCCTCGATACGGTTGAAGATATTAAATTAGAATTAAAATCACGTCTTGAAGAATTATATAAACTTAATAAATTAGTGGAAGCACAGCGTCTAGGTCAACGTGCACAATTTGATATAGAAATGATGTTAGAATTGGGTTATTGTTCAGGGATTGAAAATTATTCGCGTTATCTTTCGGGTCGAAAAGCCGGTGAACCACCGCCAACTTTATTTGAATATATTCCTGCTGATACGCTATTAATCATCGACGAATCCCATGTCACAGTGCCGCAATTAGGCGCCATGTATAAGGGCGATCGGTCACGTAAAGAAACGTTGGTTGAATATGGTTTTCGTTTGCCTTCAGCGCTGGATAATCGGCCCTTGAAATTCGAGGAATTTGAACGTTTTCGGCCACAAACGATTTATACATCGGCTACGCCAGGTATTTATGAGCGTGAACATACCGATGCAATTGTTGAGCAATTAGTTCGCCCGACAGGTTTGGTTGATCCAGAAGTTGAAATTCGTCCAGCCGTAAATCAAGTCGATGACCTTTTATCAGAAGCGAAGAAAAAAATCGCGCTCAATGAACGTGTTTTAGTAACAACTTTAACCAAACGCATCGCTGAAGATTTAACAGATTATCTGCATGATAATGGCTTGCGCGTGCGCTATTTACATTCTGATATTGATACCGTTGAACGCATCGAAATTATTCGTGATTTGCGCCTTGGAAATTTTGATGTGCTCGTGGGAATTAATTTGTTGCGCGAAGGCCTTGATATGCCAGAAGTTTCCCTGGTTGCTATTTTAGATGCGGATAAAGAAGGATTTCTGCGTTCCGATCGCTCCTTGATTCAAACCATCGGCCGCGCTGCCCGACACTTAAATGGTCGAGCCATTCTCTATGCAGATCGGATCACGGGATCCATGCAGCGTGCAATCGATGAAACCCGTCGCCGTCGAGAAATTCAAACAGCCTATAATCTTGAACATGGGATCACACCTAAAGGTGTTCAAAAAGCAATTCGCGATATTATGGAAGGTGTATATTCCAATGCCACAAAAAATCAAGCAATCCATCAAGCAAAAATTGCAGAAGAAGCGGCTGTTTATTTGCACATGAAACCGGCGCAATTGGCTAAACATTTGAAAATGCTTGAACAAAAAATGTATGCCCATGCGAAAAACCTTGAATTCGAAGAAGCTGCTAATTTACGCAATCAAATTGATCATATTAAAGCGATGGCGCTAAAGGAGGATTTTTCACATTAATTAAAGACTATACCAATGCGCGTTGTGGCATTGGTATAGTCTTCCTTGTTGTTGATTAATGTAAAAAATGGTATAAGACAGTACCATGAAAAACTACGAGACCACTCATGCAGCAAGATGAAGCCTTTAATTTATTGAAAATGGGCAAAAATATTTTCCTTACAGGCGAAGCTGGCTCTGGTAAAACCTATTTGTTAAACAAATATATTAACTACCTCAAAGAAAATCAGGTTGCGGTTGCGGTCACTGCATCGACGGGCATTGCGGCAACCCATCTACAAGGTAAAACAATTCATTCTTGGTCTGGAATAGGCACACGAGATCATCTCACGCCAAAAGATTTGGAAAAATTACGGACCACCTCACACATCAAACGCAATTATAAAAACACAAAAGTGCTGATCATCGATGAAATTTCCATGTTACATAAACATCAACTTGATATGGTAGAGGCTATTGCTCGCTATCTCCTTGATTCTGAAAAAGCTTTTGGTAATATTCAAGTTGTGGTTTGCGGTGATTTTTTTCAATTGCCGCCCGTATCTTCAGCCTCTTTGCGTGAAGAAAAGCAATTTGCTTTTGAAGCTTCCTCTTGGGAAAAGGGCGGATTTCATGTTTGTTATTTGCACGAACAACATCGCCAAGCCAATGATCCCTTACATGCTATTTTAAATGATATACGCAAAGGTACAGCCGGCGAACATACAAAAGTTCCACTACGAACCCGTTACAAAAAAGAACCTGACGGTGCTACAAAAGCAACAAAACTATACTCTCGCAATATGAATGTGGATGCCCTCAATGAGGGTGAGCTCGCGAGACTTTCTGGTCAAGAAAAAATATTTACGATGCTCACTGTGGGACCTAGTGCGCTCGTGGACGGGCTTAAAAAGAGTTGCCTTGCCTTAGAACAATTAAAGCTAAAAATAGGTGCTGAAGTAATGTTCATTAAGAATGACATGTTGGGCCACTATGTGAATGGCACTCGAAGTGTTGTCGTAGGCTTTGATAAAAATGAAGGCTGGCCTATCGTTAAAACGTATGATCAGGAAATCATTGTGGCTCATCCCGAGGAATGGAAATATGAAGAAAATGGGATCATGCGTGCGACGATTAAGCAAGTTCCCCTTCGATTGGCATGGGCGATTACCATTCATAAAAGCCAAGGAATGACATTGGATGCAGCAGAAATAGATTTAAGTGATGCCTTTGAACCAGGCATGGGATACGTAGCATTATCAAGAGTGCGCCGCTTAAATGGTTTAAAACTCATGGGCCTCAATGAAATGGCATTAAAAGTGCACCCTAAAATTCTTAAAGAAGATCAAATATTCCAAGAGAGTTCTGCTGCTGTTGTTAAGGAATTACAAACTTTAACTGAAAACGAAATAGCAGAATATCATAAAGAAACACTCATCAAACGTTTTGGAGGTTGTACAACAAAAACGACAGACAAAACAAAAACTAAGCTAATGAAAAAAAAGACGGTGCCTACTCATTTCGTTACCTTGGAGTTATTAAAAGGAAGCCTATCCATCGAGTCGATTGCCGTACAACGCGATCTTTCAGTGGGGACAGTGCTGAGCCATCTCGAAAAACTCAAAGGCTTAAAAAAGATTGAGCATTCTGATATTGCACATCTAAAAAATAACTTTCAGGAAAAAGATTTTGACATTATTTTTAATACATTAAAAAAATCTGAAGATGGGAAGTTAAAGACCATCTACGATCAACTGGATAGCAAATATTCGTATGACAATATTAAAATTGTAAGATTGTTTGTATATTAAGGGATTTGCGCTACGTTATGAAAAGAAAAAAAATCCCTTTGAAAAGACTGGATTCCCACCTCCGCGGGAATGACAGTCCTGTGGGAACTCGAGTAATCACGAAAATGATTAATTTTTATCCGATAGCCCTGTGTATTTAGAGGAAAGCCCTAGGATTCTTCAAAAAAATAAGGCAGAATAACGCTCCCTTTTGGAGACTTTCATTATGAAAAAACAGTTAGCCCTTGTTATGCTCAGTATTTTATCATTTCCTGTGCTTGCTGCGTCATCAGCACCAACACCAACATTGAAAAGTGAACAAGATAAACTCAGTTATGCCTTGGGTTTTGGCATGGGCAGCCACCTCAAAGAACAAGGTATTGATATTAATCCATCCACACTTGAAGAAGGTTTAAGTGACGGTTTTACAGGCCATAAACAGCAAATGACAGATGAGGAAATGCAGGCCACCTTGCTTGCCTTTCAAAAGCAGATGGCTCTAAAAAATGCGCAAAAGTTAAACGGAGCAGCGGATCAAAATGCAAAAGATGGACAAGCTTTTTTGAACAAAAATAAAACAGAAAAAGGCGTTGTCGTATTACCTAGCGGTTTACAATACAAAGTAATCACAGAAGGTAAAGGTGCCATGCCCAATTTAAATTCGACAGTTACGGTTGATTACGCAGGACAATTTATTAATGGTCAAGAATTTGACAGCTCTTACAAACGAGGTGAGCCAACAACATTTCCTTTATCTGATGTCATTCCAGGTTGGCAACAAGCGTTGACTCTTATGAAAGAGGGGTCGACATGGGAAATTTATGTTCCTTCTAATCTTGCCTATGGTGATCGTGCAATGGGGCCCATTGGACCTAATGAAACCTTGGTATTTAAAATTCATTTGATCAAGGTTAATCCAGCTGCAAAGGCTTCTTAGAGCACCAACGACGGACATGCTTAAAGATAATATCGAACATCGTGATGATGTTCCAGCCCAATCCCGCCCTCATCGGCTGAGTTTTTTTCTCAGCCGTCGCATGTTTCTGATGCTATTTTTAGGGTTCATGTCCGGACTTCCTCTTGCGTTAAGCGGTACAACACTCCAAGCATGGCTGACAACGACGGGATTAAGTCTTGTTAGCCTTGGTCTCCTCAGTCTAGTTGGCCAACCTTACCTTTATAAATTTCTTTGGGCGCCTTTACTTGATCGCTATATTCCCCCACTTTTTGGGCGGCGTAGAGGCTGGATCATACTCATGCAATTGGGTTTATCGATCTGTCTTGCAACCATGGCCCTGGTTGATCCGCAGGTTTCGCCTTTTCTATTAATCGGACTTGCGATAGGAATTGCTTTTTTATCGGCCACACAAGATGTTGCGATCGATGCTTATCGAACCGAACTATTAGAACCGGATGAGCGAGGTATAGGTTCCGCGATGTTTGTGGGTGGTTACCGCGTAGGCATGTTGATTTCAGGTGGGCTTGCGCTTATTTTGGCTGGCCTCTTCGGTTGGCGATGGACTTATTTTCTGATGGGCACTTTGATGATTTTAGGGATCCTGGTTACAGCTTATTCACCAGAACCCGTAGCACCGCTTGCCCCACCCACACGATTAATTGATGCTATTTATCGTCCATTGGTTGAATTTTTTTCTCGCCATCGTATGATGAGTATCATTTTTTTCATTATTCTCTATAAATTAGGCAACGCGGTTGCACTTTCATTGACCACCCCTTTTCTACTTCGTGGACTACACTATAGCTTGATCGACATTGGTTTTTTATACAAAGTTGTTGGCTTTGCAGCAACACTGATTGGTGTTTTTGTCGGTGGCATCACGATGGTTCGTATAGGGCTCTATCGTGCCTTATTGTACTACGGAATATTGCAAGCGAGCTCCAATTTACTGTTTATGCTTCTTGCGAGTGTCGGTAAATATTATGCCTTGCTGGCCATTACTATTTTTGTTGAAAATTTATGTGATGGTCTGGGTACAGCCGCATTATTGGCCTTATTAATGGGGCTTTGCGATTTACGTTATACTGCGACACAATTTGCTTTCTTGTCGGCATTATCCGCGCTTGCGCGAGTATTTTCAGGGCTCTTTTCAGGGTTCTTAGTTCAAGACCTTGGATGGGCATTATTTTACTTGTCTACAGTAATTCTCGCTATCCCAGGATTGGTTTTATTGGTTTCTTTACGCAATAAAATTGAAAAGATTGGGCAAAGTAAATGTACTGAGCATGAAAATGCAAAGGTTTTTAAATCATGAATAAAAAGTTTACTCGGTATTTTTCTTTTTCTATTCTTTTTTTCTTTCTTTTATTTTTTCGCCCCTGCCTCGGGCAAACCGCATTTATTGACAATATTGAAATTCGAGGCACCTCATTAGACAATGCGAATCAATTGCTCTCCATTATACAAGAACAAAATGCACAAACCGCGGAAAACTTAATTACATTGCGAACCCAATATCAGGATCAACTCCAAGCTATTGCCAAACGCGGTATCCAAGAGCAAGATCTAACACAGGGTGCGCTTAGCCTTGCCAATGCTCAAGCAAAACGTGACAGTGCTCATTTGGAGATCACAGAAAATCAACGTGGTATTACAGCAATTAATTCAACAATACAAATATTAAATGATAATTTACGCGATGTTTCATTAATTTCAGCCTCTCATGTCGATACACGGGCGCTTTTAGATGAGTATCATGAAAAAATTAATTTCCAGAAAACTTTATTAACCATTGAGAGTAAACGGACAGCTGCATTAAAAACAAGTTTAGATCTCGCTCAGCAAGAAGTTGATTTGGCTCAGACGTGGGTTCAAGATTTAAATCAATTGTATCGAAAAAAACAGTTTTTAGAAAAAAAAAGAAGTATTAATCAGCAAGTTGTTCAATTACAAGCTCAACGCAAAGCTTGGCTTGATAAACTTACCTTATTAAATACACAAGCACCACCCGATGGTAACCCCGCATTGAGTGGATCTGAGCTCGAGTATCAAATGGCTATATTGGAAGCAAGTGAACATGCCAATTTATTACAAATGCAATTAGTTCTTCTTCAACTTCAAAATCGAATTGATGAATTAGTCGCGACAGAAGCACCGAATCAATCGATCGCGGCTTATAGTGCAGCAAGCAAACGATCTATTATTTTAGACAGCGATTTTCAAAATATTCAAAAAATTGTTCAAGGAAAAGTTCAGTTACTTACACAATGGCAAGCTATTCTTTCCAAAAGTTATGAGAGTTCTACCCTTTCAGCGGGAACTTACCAAGAAAACAGCCAGAAGTTGACCAGTTTGGGCGTTGGATATCAATCGATCTTACAAGAAAATAGTATACTCAGTGTGCAATTGAATGTATTCAAGCTACGCTTGAAAGCGGACTTAACTCATGAGCTGGCGAGGCGACAAGGGCTGCCTGGGTTTAATCGCGCAGCGTGGCAAGTCATTGGTACACAAATTACGACGTTACCCATTATCGCCTATCAAGGTTTCATGAGTTTGCTTACACAAACCTTTTATGCATTTAAAGAACTCAGTCTTCCTCGAATGATTCTTTGCGCCCTTGTTATTTTTGGATGGTTTGTTCTTTGGCAATCGGGTGTGTTTTACTTAGGATTACTATTGAATCAATTTAAACAGCCAAGCCGAAAATTATCCAGTAATGTTTTTTCTATTTTCCTCATTTTATTACGACGTAACATATTAAGTTTATCCGTGGCAGGTTTAATCATTTCGCTGTTTGTTGCAATTGAAATCCCAAAAACTTCTTTCGCACCGTTGGTGTTACTCATGGGTGTTTGGTTTATATTCAAATTTATTATTAATTTTAGCCACATTTTCTTATTGGATACAGCACCACTCGCCTCAGAACGCGATAAAAAATTATATCATTGGTTGAAGTGGGCTTTTATTCTCGGCGGATTATCAACAGCATGTACAGTGCTTGTTCATCAACTTCCCGTGCCGTTTGAAATACGTGACTTCTTTAATCGTTTGTTCATGCTGTTTTTATTGCTCGTTTCAATTGTGCTTCTTAAAGCTTGGCGAATTGCTCCTGAACTTTTGGAATCTTATTTCAGCCGAAAACGATCTTACTTCCAGCGTATCGTGCGTTTATTAAGTTTATTGATTCCATTAACCTTGCTGTCAACCGCTTTAATTGGTTTGTTAGGCTACGTTGATTTAGCTTGGGCAATTAACAAATATGAGGGGATCTTCCTTCTGATCTTGACCGGCTACATTTTGGTTCGTGGTTTTATTATTGATAGTACAGAGTGGACTTCAGAGTTTCTGATTCAACATGTACGTAGTGGTTGGATGTGGTCACAGGCTATTTTAAAGCCGCTTCATCTCGTTCTTCGACTAGCTTTATTAGTATTGGCTGTTGTTATTTTATTTATCGCTTATGATTGGCAAAAAAACCCCATCATTATGAATGCACTCGAAAAATTCTTTTCCTTCCCTTTGTTTCATTTGGCCGGTAGTTTAATCACACCATTGAGTATCATTGAGTTCTTTATTGTGTTGTGTGTGTTTTGGTGGGCCGCACGATGGAGCCGAGAATTCGCCTATCGTTTTCTTTTTGCCGGTTCAAAAGATATTGGTGTTCGCAATAGCCTTGCAGTTTTCACGCAATATACGATGGTCATCATTGGGTTCTTTGTGATTTTATGGGTATTAGGGATCAGTATTATCGCCTTGGCAGCTGTATTAACGGTATTCAGCGTAGGCTTGGCTTTTGGACTCCGAGATCTTTTCAAAAACTATGTGAGTGGGCTTTTCCTTTTGATGGAACGCCCCGTTAAAAAAGGGGATTATGTTTCAGTGTATGGTCATGAAGGTGAAGTCAGTCACATTGGCATGCGTTCATTTACAGTGGTCACGAGTGATCATATGGAATTGTTAGTTCCAAATTCAGAAATTTTTGATAAGCCATTTACGAATTGGACTTTACAAGACAATATTATTCGAACCGTGATCCCGATCAAAATTAATCGCGTGGATGATCCGCATCACGTACAAAAAATGATTGCCGATGTGATCGAATCGTCAAGTGCCATTGTCAAAGAGCCTCATGCACAAGTACTCTTGAAAGAAATTGCTGATACATTTATTGAGTTTGAAGTTCGTTATCATATTAATTTAGAGAAAACGCCTTCTCGTGGTGATGTTCGTTCAGAGATCCTCTTTAAAATTTGGGATTGTTTCAAAGCTGAACATATCCAACCACCCTATCCTCAACAGGATATTTTTATTAAGAATTTTCCGAAGGGATAAAAGCTTATGGGTCAAACCTCCGATATCGACAATTCTTTTTCCAATATGGATTGATGTTTCAATGCTGCATTCACAAATCCCGTAAATAAAGGATGGCCATTGCGCGGTGTCGATGTAAATTCAGGGTGAAATTGACAAGCCACAAACCAAGGGTGATCACGCAACTCGATCATTTCCACTAAACGTTGATCCTCAGAACGCCCAGAGATCATTAAACCCGCTTTTTCCAAGGTTTCCACCCATTGATTATTCACTTCATAACGGTGGCGATGGCGTTCCATCACACATGTTTCACCATAAATTTGATGAGCCAAACTGCCTTCTTTAATTAAACAGGGTTGGCCCCCTAAACGCATCGTGCCTCCAAGATCAGATTGCCCATGGCGCAATTCACGTTGGCCTTTTTGATCTAACCATTCTGTGACAAGAGCTACAACAGGATGTTTTGTCTCAGGATTAAATTCTGTGCTATTGGCATCTAATAATCCTGCTTGATGGCGAGCAAATTCGATGACTGCTGTTTGCAATCCAAGACAAATTCCTAAAAAAGGTATCTTTTGTTCGCGCGCATACTGGATTGCTGTAATCATGCCTTCCACACCACGTTCACCAAAACCGCCGGGCACTAAAATAGCATGCATGTTTTGTAAATGCGCTGTTCCGATGCGCGTTATTTCGTCGGCATCAATGTAGGCAATATTAATGCGCGTTTGTGTTTGAATACCCGCATGAACGAGCGCTTCGCTGAGCGACTTATATGAATCTGCTAATTCGGTGTATTTCCCAACCATAGCAATGGTCAAGGTTTGTATTGGATTATAATAAGCGGTTACCACACGTTCCCATTCTGATAAATCTGCTCCAGGTGTGTGTAAATGTAAACGCTCTACAATCAGTTCATCGACACCTTGTTTATGTAATTCCAGTGGAATTTGATAAATTGATTTCACATCATGCAGACCAATCACTCCGCGTTCTTCCACATTCGTGAATAAGGCAATCTTAGAGCGTGCACTGCTGGGTAGTGGCGCTTCAGAACGGCAGACCAAAAGATCTGGCTGAATACCGATGGTGCGTAATTCTTTTACGGAATGTTGTGTGGGTTTTGTTTTTGTTTCACCGGCTGTGGGTAAATAAGGAACCAAAGTTAGATGAACAAATAAGGTATTTTGTGTACCCAATTCCATGCGCATTTGGCGGATCGCTTCGAGAAAAGGAAGTGATTCAATATCACCGACCGTCCCACCAATTTCAACGAGGGCCACATCAGCATCGGAAGCACCATGAATGATACAGTGTTTGATTTCATCGGTAATATGCGGAATCACTTGTACCGTGCCACCGAGGTAATCGCCGCGGCGTTCTTTGCGGATCACGTGTTCGTAAATTTGGCCTGTCGTAAAATTATTTTTCTTGCCCATTTCGACATCCACAAAACGTTCATAATGGCCAAGATCCAGATCCGTTTCAGCACCATCTTTCGTCACAAAAACTTCGCCATGTTGAAAAGGGCTCATGGTACCGGGATCAAGATTGATATAGGGATCAAGTTTAAGAAGGGTGACGCTGAGCCCACGTGCTTCAAAGAGTGCGGCCAGTGATGCAGCAACAATGCCCTTCCCGAGGGAAGAAACAACACCGCCGGTGATGAAAATGTATCGTGTCATGTGTGTTCTCCGCATAACCTCTCCAAAAATAAACTGGAGAAGTAGACGGGGAGTCATTGTAACAGAGATTGAGGTAGAGAGCCTAGGATTTCCGCATGAGTGCAGTAAACAAGTGATCTCTCAAACTTTTTTCAGGTGTTGATCGTTCCTCCAACACTAAATTAAAAATATACTTTACACTTTTTTAAAATTTAAAAAAGAATATTAATTCCATAAGCATCCAGGCTCAACTTTTTGATGTACAATTAGCCATTTTCAACTTTGAGGAATCTATGGGGCACGATCATAACCATACAGGGGGCAACGCAGGCCATCAACACGGTCCAGCCAGTCCAAACAAAGCATTTGCAATCGCCATCGCAGCGAATCTCCTCTTTATGCTCGTCCAGGCAGGTTATGCCCTGGCAGCCAATTCGATGAGTTTGCTTGCAGACGCGGGACATAATTTTGGTGATGTGATTGGTCTTTTACTCGCCTGGTTGGCAAGCTGGCTCTTGACACTCAAGCCCGGCGGCCGTTTTAGTTATGGGTTTAAACGCACGACCATCCTAGCAGCACTGGCTAATGCCTTGATTTTAGTTTTTGCCTCAGCCTTGATTATGCACGAATCCATCCTGAGGCTCATGCATCCTGCCCCAATCAACGAACCCATTGTCATGGTCGTTGCAGCCATTGGGATCTTAGTCAACGGCGGCACAGCGCTACTCTTCATGCGCGATCGCCATGATGATTTGAATCTTAAGGGCGCTTTCCTTCATTTGGCTTCGGATGCCCTGATTTCTCTCGGCGTTGTGGTCACAGGCGCCTTAATTCTTTGGACAAAGGCTTATTGGCTTGACCCTGCGGTAGGCTTGCTTATCATTGTGACGATTCTTTGGGGAACCTGGGGTCTGCTTCAAGAATCCATCCACCTGATTCTTGATGCCGTACCTATAAAAGTAAACCGCCAAGACGTTGAAGCTTATTTGGCTAACATCAAGGATGTCGCCGCCGTCCACGACCTTCACATTTGGGCGATGAGCACTTCCGGCATCGCCCTCACGGCCCACCTCGTCCTTCCAGACCGAACACTGACCGATGAGGAATATCGGCAGATCAATCATGATTTAAAAGAAAAATTTGAGATCGACCACGCCACTCTTCAGGTTGAACAAGGCAACGTCGACCATCTCTGCCCTCGCACGGAGCGGTGTTGAGGCGCTGAGGTGTGCTTGTAGGTTGGCTTAGAGCCTTCAGGGTTAACAGCTGAGCGTAACCCAACAATAATCGAAAAAACAAAAACTTGGATTGTGCGTACCTTTGAGCTTACGCTTTAGAACCGCTTAGGCTTACCAGGCAGATCCAGGAAATAAAAAAAGTTTCTTCTCCCTCTTCCAAACCCAGAAATGATCAAAAAATAGACAATTCTAATAATTTAGGTTATAATACTCCCAACAACCAGATCTTTAGGGCTGCAATAACAATAATTACCTTAAAAACAACCCAAGGGGAAAAAAAATGGCTATTAACCAACCGGCTCGTCAAGATAATGATTTCACCTATGAAGAATTCCGTTCACAGCTTGCAGCGCTGCGCTTGCTGATTGATAAAAAATCAGAATTAACGGCAGAAGATGCGACTAACCCCAGAAACCTCCTTGACTTCTTTACGTCAGATAAATTGCGCGCCACTTTAAATAGTCTTAGAAGTAATTATTCCCTAAAAGCCATTGCAGACCTTGAGGGATTTAACTCTTTAAAGCAGTTGGTAAAAGAGATAGAAGAACTTGAATACAAACATGAACTCATCAAAAAGGAAAAATCACCAAATAAAAAAGCACAAGCCACTCTTGTTGATCAAACAAATAAGCTTGCGGGAGTAATCAACCGTAAATATGATGAATATGTTACTGCAATCTCAAAAGAAATTTCAAACAAAATATCCGCTATGGATGCAATTGAAAAAAACATCCACGCTTTTAACGTGTCAAGTACAGAGTACGAAACCGCTATTCAAGACATTGACTCGAGTTTTAAAATCGTCGAAACTATCAAAAAAGACGCTGATAAGGTACTCAAGAATGATACACTCAAGCATGAATACAACGCCTTTGTTGACACAGCATCTAAACCCTTTAAAAATACAGCAACCGAGTTAAAAAATACAATTGAGAAAGACATCAAACAATCTGATAAGCATAATATTTATAATAACCCAAGCAAGATCTCCAGTCTTAAGGTGGGAGATCTTCGCTCTCTCCAAGCATTGCCTAAATTAAAAACGAGTATATTGATTTCAATTAAAAACCTTAAAGATTCTGTATTAAATTTCTTTACAAACAAAGAAAAGAAAAATACCGCTCTCTCTGCATTGCACAATATTCGTTCTGCAGTACTTCATAGTTTAGGCATCCAAACCGATACCGCTAGCCTTCAATCTAAAATTGATGCAGCCGTAAAGTTTGAAGAAACCCGCCATAGAAACAATAAGGACGCAAAAACGAATGAAAAATTAGATCCGTTGAAAACTGCAAGTGTTCCAGTAATCAAGTCGCTTGAAGAACAAAGATCAAAGCTTGATATCTATCTTGATAGAAATAATGAAGCAGCGCTTTTGTTTATTCCAGAGGAATTAGTTTCGAAATCACAAGAAGATCAAAAAAATTCTAGCAGCGACGCTCATGATGTTAATAAATTGCTGAGAGAATATGAAAAAGAACAAAAGGAAATTCGTAAAGCAGAAATAAAAAATGAACTTAATCAGCTTAAATTAAATTTAAATTTAGAAGAAGTTAAGGCTGAAAACATTCTAAATAATGCGGATAAATTTCAAACAGCCCCTCAAAGAACAACTAAAAATTGTTTAGCTAATCATATAAAAAACATTAATGATAATCTTGGAATAATTAAAAATTACGATGAACGAATAAGTGCTATGCTTAATAAAGAAGATTTTACCGATAACGATATTCAACAGATTGACCAATTAAAAGTCGCCATTGAAAAACAAAGAAATTTACTTGGAATTTCAGTTCAATGGTGTGATAAAGAAATAAAAACCATTGAAGGAAAAGAACGAAATGAATTGATTGCTAAAATCTCTTCTCTTCAAGATAGACTTTCTGATTTAAAGAAAGATTTAAGTGAAAAAACAACAAACGCTTACCATGCTGCAAATAATCAGACCAATGATTTTTTTGAAAAAGAAAAATCATTGGTCTCCTCTTCTGGTTTGGAAGACATATCAGTAAGAATTAGCGCTCTGGAAACAACAATAAACAGCACAAAAACGGAAAGCTCAAAATCGGATTCAAGTTCATTATTAACGCAGGTTGATAATATCACACAAAAACTCGCAAACCTTGAAATAGACAGTAATGCTGCTTTTGAAAAATACAGCACCGGACTTACCGGAAAATCACAGAAAAAACTTGACCGCATCTCGAGCTCACCTGAACTTGCTGAGCAACCTAGCGGCCTCAATACGAAGAGGGAAATTGAAATTCTAGAAGCAAAAATAGGTCATTTATCCGACACTCTTGTAGAAGGAAAGCATAGTGTCGAACAAAAGGCTAGCGCATTCTGGACCAAGAACCCAGATGAATTTAATAGAATTCAATCAAGCATAAATCGCACGACAGTTTCTTCTGATCTTGAAAATATTTCGGCGCAAATAGATGAGCTTAAAAAAAGCACTAAAGATCTATCAAGTTTGGATGAAGCTTATTTAAAGAAAGCAATTTCAACATACGAAGCAAAGCTAGAAACGCTAGAAAAAAGCGTAGACACATCGCTTCAATCTTATAGAAGTGAATTTACGCCATATATCAAAGAAGAAAAATTACTTGCTTCAAGAATCAATGATCTTAAGGAGAAAGTAGACTTCTATTCAGCGAAGTTCGAAAAACATCCGCAAGCTCGCACAAACCATCCTAAAGAATTTAAGCTTCTATCTGATCTTCAGACTGAAGTAAATAAATTATCACAAGGAACTTTAGAAGAGCGGTCAACCTCCTTTAACAATTTACAATCTCAATTGAAGCACCAAGATGGGCAATTGGTGAAGTTCTTCGGGCCTTATCAGCCACTTCCTAAGGTGAGTTCGAATCCTTCAGCAATCTTCCCATCACAAGCAGGAAGGAATACTCAAGGACAACCCCCTACTATCTCTCCTTCACCCAAGTAAATTAACAAGGATTACCTACTAACCCAGGAGAACCGAGCCAAGCTCAGTTCTCCTGTTTTACTTTAGGCCCTTTTAAAAGCCTATCTTTTTATATCAAAGGGATCCTGTCATGTTGGGTTACGCTCAGCCTAAACGCCTATCGGCTGCTGTGCTAACCCAATCTACGCCTACTTTTCATTTTTATGCCTGAAGCGTATCAAGTAAAATCTTTCTCGCTGTATTCACGATTGCCCCATTAGAAACATAGCGATTTGTTAAAATAACAATGCCGGACTCCTGAGCAGGAATAACAGCTATATAAGCACGAAAACCGTCTGCGCTTCCCGTTTTATCAATTAATAAAGTTGGATTATACATTTGGCTCGAAACGGGTAACCATGTTAAAGGTGTGGGACCCAGATCCATTTCTTCTGGTGCATCTAAGAATTGTTTATCATTCAATGCAATCGTCTGCCAGACAAATGCTTGGCCTACACCATCGACCCTAGCACGTGGTGTTTGCGCCATTTTCATCGCCGACTGAATATCTTGAGGCGTCTTGGGTAATTCTGCTGCCGCCGCTAAAAAGTAAGAAAGATCTCGAATTGTTGATCTTCCCGCACTTGCTGCAGGAGTTCTAGAATGCAGCGTTGGGCTCATGGGCAGCCCTTGCTTATCGTAACCTTGTGCCATCGCTTTTTCGAGTCGAGGTGTGAATATAATCGTAGTCTTTGTCATATGCAAAGGAGAAAAAATATCTTGCTCATATAAACGTTGAAGAGAAGATTTGTTTTGAGCTTGTACAGCTTCTCCCGCTAACTCAATGCCAATGTTAGAATATTGCCACTGCGTACCGATTGGATAAGCTGGTTGCCACTTCAATAAATAACTTTTTATCTGATCTTGTGTTTGCACATTATCTGGCGGGGTTAGGGGGAAGCCAGCTGCATGTGTAACTAGATCAAGAAGTGTCATTTGATTAAAATTCTTATTAGCCTCAAAAGAAGGAAGATATGAAGTGATCTTATCATCCATTTTCATATGACCTTGACTCATTTGTTCCGCAACCAAGAAAGCCGTAAATAATTTTGTAATCGAGCCTATTGCAAATACGGTATCTGCTGTTACAGGTTTTTTAGTGTTTTGATTGGCCACTCCAAAAACGTAAATTTGAGATTTCCCATGATTAAGAATAACAACCGCAGCACCCGGCACCTGATATTTTTGCATGAACTCATTCATGGTTTGAGAAACATTTTTTGACTGCGCTGTATCAGCAAAGGCTGTAGGCAAAATAGCACCTAAACACCCAAATAAGAAACCAATAAATATACAAAATAATCTAATCATGTCATATGTCCTTTATTTCATTACCCAAGCAGCAATAAGTTTAGCTCCATGAGGGCCTACCTGGGTATTATGACTCACTCCGATTGGTATTTGAAAACTTTCACCTGCTTTAACTGTTTTTGAAGGTTGCCCCTGCACTCTGAAGGTTATTTCTCCTTGCAGCACATAAATGATTTCAGCCCAAGAATGAATATGTGGACTTTTTATTGAGTTGGGAGGAAATTGAATCAACTCCATACCCAATTGGTTATCCGTTCCTGGTACAGATGTTCTTTGCAAAATCTGCGTTTGTGGTTTTGTTGCTGATGCCTCATCGGCCCTTGCTAAGTTAAAAATTACTGGCAAGCTGAGAAAGATAATAGCAAAATACTTATAATATTTTTTATTCATAGTTAAGCTTCTTGATCAAGAGGCTTATTTTAATTCCCCACTTCCCGCGACGTCAACAGAAAAACGCGGAAACGGCGAAATTCATGTTCAGGTAAGGTATCAAAAAATAAGATCACCGGTTGCCAAAACCGGCGAGCCTCGATTTTAAAATTTAATACCAAAATCCATTTTCCGATAAAACTATCGCCCTGCAAAATACCGCGGCGCGTGCTACCTTGGCGATCCATCAAGAGCCAATCACCATCAGCACTCTGCCAAATTCGAACAATCGCTGATTGCCCGATACGCAGGGCTTGCTGGCGCAGAGCTAAAATGCTGCTCATCAAACACATGAGCATGAGCCCAATCTTTATTCCCCAGGGCAACTCCAATTGCAAGATCACAAACCACAGGAGGGCTTGGGTTAAAAATAAAAGACTCGCGAAGGAGAGCGAAGCCCGCAGATCAATCCAATGAGGATAAGTGCCCACGGATGATTTCGATGATGCATGTAAATTCATGATCAGGTTCCTCTTTTCCCATCAACCAAAAAAGAATTTTTGGATCCGGTTCTTCCAATAAGCGAGCAAACTCTTGTTGATCAGCAGAAGCTAGGCTAGGATAAACCGTATCAAAGAAGGGCAATAATAGTAAGTCTAGTTCAAGCATACCCCGTCGGCAGCCCCAACGTAGGCGTTTGAGTGAAAGATCTTCTTTTTGCTCTATTGTCATCTCTTTTATGAGTACCTCTTATGCAACCTGATTATGTAGACATCTGCGGCGAAAAAGCCGTTAAAATCATGGAACTTCCGCAATTAGGCCTCTTAGAAATTTCCGGAAAAGATGCTGCACGCTTCCTCCAAGGCCAATTGACCTGCGACGTCAATGAGGTCGATGAGGCAAATACCCGTCTAGGTGCTCATTGTACACCCAAGGGCCGCATAGTCGCGACCTTTCGCATTGCCCGCCGTGCGGAGTCGTTTTACCTGCTCTTGCCGCGAAGCATGATCGAACGCTTGCAAACAACGCTTCAAAAATATGCTAAATTCTTCAAAGCCAGTTTAACCGATCTGTCCTCAACTTGGCAAAGCCTCGGGCTTGAAGGATTCACGGATCAAATCCCATTTCCCACAGAATCTAATGGCGCGATCACTTCTGAAGAAGGCTTTATCATTCGAGTGCCTGGAAGATCTCGTTTTTTAATCGTGGGTGAGAAAGATTGGATCGCACAACAGCGTACGGCCCTTCTAAATTCTGCCCAACTCGTTGATTCAGAGCATTGGATGGTCCTCGATATTGAGGCTGGATTCCCGAGCATCTTACCTGAAACTCAGGACATGTTTACACCACATGATTTGAGTTATCCCGATCTGGGCGGTATTTCATTCACCAAGGGTTGTTACACCGGCCAGGAGATCATTGCCCGCATGCAATACCTGGGTAAACCCAAACAAAAATTGTATCGCGTATCGATTGCTGGCGATCCACCTACTCCAGGAACAACTTTATATTCAGGTGATCAGGAGGTTGGAACAATTGTGATAGCTTACCGTGTTTCAGCCGCAGGATCTGAGGGATTGGCGGTGTTACGAAATGAGGTTGTTTTAGAGAAGAAGGGGGTTTATACAGAGGAGGGTCATGCTGTCAAAGTTTGATCTTAATTCAGCATCCCTGACAAGACTCCTGAGACCTTTCACTACACTGCGCTTGGGCGATAACTTAAAAAAAACCATATTTTTCACCACATTAACCCTTGACACCTCTCTCAAGGCATCATAAAATCCTACCAACCATTACATAGGAATAAATGTGTGGTTTATGCTCAAAAATAATAAAAGAAATCATTTTGATTTCGCTTCTCACCTTTATCGAGCATAGGGAAAGCTGCACCAATGCGTGTTGTGGCATTGGTGCAGCTTTCCCTATGCTCGATAAAGGTGAGAAATGATCCAACCCCGAATTACCGGAGACTTTGCTAAGCCACTTTTAGCTCTTCAAAATTAACCGGACTTAAATATCCAAGTTTAGAATGAAGACGCGTTCGA
>JAKBBU010000003.1 GCA_021808365.1 Pseudomonadota bacterium | reverse complement strand
TACAGACGAGTCTGCGCCAATACCACAACACGTATTGGCGCAGCTTTCTCTGTATTTAATAAATATGACAAATGCTATAAAAATAAAAATTTACGTATTTTTCAATCATAACACCCTCTTAGAAAAATTTCCTATAGGAATATTTTCTCTATTTTTTTCAACTTCTTTAAACCTTGAAATATTTAAGGGTTTAAACAAAGAAGATGAAGGTTGGCAAAAAACAGGGTGATTCGTAGGTTTTCTAAAATCACAGACACTCATACTTCGCTCTAAAAGTCTATTTTTTTCATCAAAGCGACACTTGAAATTATCTTGTATCATTTCGATTTCATGAAATGGATAATTAATGAGGTAAACAATGAGCGATCCTACTTTTTCAACAACGCTCTCTCGCTGAAATGAACTAAGTTTCATAAAGTTCTCACAGCTTTTTTCAAAATTTTCAACACATGCATTATTACGATGAATGGCAAATAAAATTCTAATCAAAGTAAAGATAAAATTATTTTTTGACCAACTTGTTTCCTGGGTAATTTTATTTTGTTCATTTTTAAAGGATTTAATATTTAAACCATTAAAAAAATCAAAGCCGATTAATTTGTCAGATGCGCCCACCCAAAAATCATCTTCTAATTTTAAATAGCCATCATAAGTTCGATTGTTTTTCAAACAGCCCACATTGAATGTTTCTAAATTAGTTAAAATTAAAAACAGTCCAAGAAACAAATCAGAAAACCAATGCTTAAACGTCATCAAGTGATTACTGCTTCGATTTTCCCCACTTGGGGCTCTAAATCGTCGCAAGAAATAAAAAGCACAGTGCAATGAAAAATAAAAAATATATTTCCTATTTTCGCCAAATTCTTTTTCTTGCATTTCAGGTTGATAAAATGAAGCAACAAGCAAAGGTGCAATAAGAAAACTATACGGGCTTGTACAGCCTAAATTTTGCAACATCATAGAAGTTTGCCCAACCCAGTTCAGGGTGCTAGAATTTAAGTTTTTTAGCTTAAATCCAAAAAAAACATATTTTACCAATTTATAGTGCTTGCATGCCTGTAAAAATCTCCCGAGATCTTTCGAATCACGAGAAACAGAAGGAAATTGACTCAAGATTTGTGACCATGGTAATTTGGCCAACTCCATTTTGGTGCTATCTATCGCATCAACAATATCGGAATGCAGATTTTTTCCTACTTTGGCGCTATCTTTAAGAGCCTTAATCATTTTAATCGGATCTGTTTTAAATTGCTCTATTAATTGATCTTTTGGATAGATAGAAAGAATGAAGTTTCTATTTCTATAATCATCCAAGCTCAAATATTGATTTAAAACAGATCGGTCATATAAAAATCCAAATTCATCCACACAAAAAGCATGCGTATCCAAAAAAGGAGAAAAATAAAATTCTCCTTGGACAGTGAAATCAAGAGAAACAGTTTTTTCAAAATATTTAAATTCAGCGGTAATTAAATTTTCTTTACGCTTAGCTATTCTACAGTTTAAGAAAACTGGACTGCTCATTAACAATGAAACTACTTTAAGAGTTTCCATGGTTGTAATAATGAGAAAATCAAAATCTGCGTAAGGACGACCTTCTATTTTATCTCTGATATATCCGCCAAAACAATAAAGTTTAAATGAATCGTTTAAACTTTTAATCTGTTTGAAAATAAAATTAAGCTCTTTATCTAATTCAATTGAATGCGCTGTAACATGCCATTGAGTAAGATCTATCAGCGGCTGAACTTCTGAAACAAGTTCAATCGATGGGTCCAAAGCTTCATTAGATTCTCTTTCATCCGAATGCCTCAATTCTGAATTTTCAACAGAGTGATTGGTATTTGCTTCCTTACTTTTAGACCGATTCTTTTTTTTCTTCTTTTTATTATTTTTCTTGTTTTTTTTCTTATTATTTTCTGTAGGTTTATTCGGCCCTTCCGTCTCTTTTTCTTGAGGTTTCTGCTGTTCTTGAACTTGATTAGCAGGAACATGACTGACTTTCTTGTCCGTTAAAACAGTCTTTTCCTTTTCTGCTTTTTTCTTCTTCGCAGATTTTTTTTTGCTTTTTCTAGAATTATTCTTATTTTCTTGACTATCCATTTCTCTTAAAAGCTTAAGTTCATTTTTATCTGCTTTCTCTTTTTTGAACACTTTAGAAAGGTGTTCCATTTTGTCCAAATAAGACAAACTTGCTAAATTTTCCTTTTTATCGAATAAAAAATCATTTGTTATTTTATCCAACATGGAATTTAAATTTAAACTTTCCAGAAAAATTTCTTTTTTCATTGAAGATGAATCAGGATTCATATCAGACATCGTTTGATTTAAAAAATCAAAGAGAATAGTAAAAATGAACTTTATTTTTTTATTCACTGCCTCAAGGAGATTATCTTTTATAAAAAGATTAAAAAATAGTACAACATCTAAAAAATCCTCTTCTGAAATTTTTTGTCTTTTTTTTATTTTTTCAATCCAATTTGGTGAGAATGTGTTAGATTTAATCTTCTCTCCAATCATTTCTTTAAACTGTATGATGCTTGGACTTGGATTGCTCTTTATTTCTTTTCTAATTTCTTCTTCAACTTCTTCTAGCTGCAACGAAAAACTTTTCTCTTTTCCAACATGTTTCCCACTTTTTTCAATCAAAAATGAAGCAAGCTCTTTTATTTTCTCAACGGATTCTATATGCCTTAACTCGTAACAGCACGAATAAAAAGCAGTAAGGCTTTTGTAAATTTCACACAATGAATCTCCATTAAAATTTTTATTTTCAAACTTGTCAGGGCTTAATTCTTTTTTTAAATCAATTAAAAAATTCATTCTTTTTTCAAAAAATGAAACGAGCTCAGTGGAAACTTCTTGAAAATAAGAAAATAAAAAAACAGGCGTTACATACAGCTTATTTGTTTTAAATTCTTTAATTAATATAAAATAATCGCTAAAACTCCTTGCAAGAAAAGAAACAAGCTCCCAAAAAAAATCAAAATAGCCATTTTTTATTGAACCCTTTATCAATTCCTCAATAAAAATAATTTTATTCTTTTTTAAAAGAATCTCATCATAAGCTATCTTTACACTTTCTTCGCTCTCTTTAGAGATTTTTTTAAAATTATTCCCGTTTTTTCGCAGGGCATATTTCCCTTTATTTGATGAATTATTGTTCGCACTTGCTTTATCTACAGAAGAAACAGGAGGATCTTGTTTTTTAAAGTAAGAAATAAATTTCTTAGAATTTTCTTCATCTTCTAATAAAAATAAAGCTGCGGCTAATTGGCATTCATTTTTTTTAATATGCTCAATCGCTTCATTATAGGTTTGCATTATCTCATCAATTGAATATTCTTTTTTCATTTTTTTGTTTTTAATAGGGATTTTTTATAATTATATTATACACATTCCATACAAAATGAGTATAATGCGCTGTATTTCTAGTAATTTTTACGCGAACAGTTTTGACCACGTTGAACAGATTATAACCAAAACTGAGTAAATAAACAATAAAAAAATAGGATTATAGATTATTATTTGGTGCCCCAGCATCTGGATCGGCAGCACTATTATCATTGGGTGGTGCCGCGGGTTGATCATAGGTGTTGTTATCATTCGGTGGGGCGGCAGTAGAATCTTCAGGACTGTTGTCATTCGGTGTACCAGCTGCCGGATCTTGCGAGCGATTGTCATTAGGAGCTTCCGCAGCAGGATCATCGTACTGATCGCCATTGGGGCTTTCAACATTGGGATCGCCAGGCGCAAAAGGATCGTCGCCTGCATTGGGGATGTCAGCGTCTGGGTTGGACCCATCAAAGTTGGAGTCAACAAGAAGAGGTGTTGCAGCAAGTGTGGCTGGGGCGACGATTAAGCTAGCCAGCACAAAACAGAGACTAAAAATAGTCCATTTCATGGATCACCTCGTTTGGTAGGAAGAAATCCCTTTTTAAAGACTGGATCCCCGCCTCCGCAGGAATGACGCCGAACTAAGCGTCTGTCGTTTCTTCTGGCGGTGGAGCATCGACACCCGCAATATCTTCTGGTGGCGCAACATCGATCAAACCCTGGTTGATTGCAAGATGGGTTAATGCCACATCGTTTCGAACACCAAGCTTTGTAAGAATTGCGTAACGATGACTGCTGATCGTTTTAGGACTTAGACATAATTTATCAGAAATATAATCTACTTTGTAACCATTAACAATCATCATCATAATCTGGAATTCACGTTTTGATAATTCATCAAAAAGAGAAGTATCCGCCGTATTAATATTATCCATGGCAATGTCTTGTGCCACAACCGCCGTGATATAACGTGCGCCATTATAAACTTTCAAAACAGCGGCAATTAATTCATCAGCTGAAGATTGTTTCGTTAAATAACCGCGAACACCAATATCGAGCAAACGCTTTGGAAATACTTTGTTATTCATGCCTGTAAGCACAACTACTTTCAGATCTGAATAAATTCGGATGAGTCGGCTAATCACTTCAATGCTGCTGATCCCTGGCATCATTAGATCCATCAATACCACATGAGGTTTGGTTTCTCGGGCAAGTTTCAGCGCTTCATCACCTTGCCCTGCTTCACCAACAACTGTAATTTCTGGCGCTAAGTTAAGGTGCGCTCGGATACACGTTCGCACCAAAACATCATCGTCAACAATCAAAACTTTTATTTTACTACTCACAGCTTTTCCTTTTATAGCAGTCACATAACGACAACACAGTCCTGCACAACACGCTGTAAACCCTCATAAGAAACTGGTTTACCTATGAAACCATTCATTCCTGATTCGAAACAAAGTTGTTTATCTTGCTCTGAAACATGAGCTGTCATCGCAATGATGGGAAGATCCTTTTTATCTTCGTAAGTCGCCCTGATTCGTCTTGTCACTTCAAGACCATCATGATCCGGCAAACCAATATCCATGAATACTAAATCATAGGGTTCTTTGATCAAACGAAGTGCTTCTTCGCCAGTCGCAGCAATATCCACTGTGCAATTTAAATCTTCCAACATTGATTTACTGATTTTTTGAGCTAAAAGATTATCTTCAACCAAAAGTACTCGCAATCCACGAACCTCCGTTGATGAATCAAGTGAATCTAAACCAAACACAGCAGCTGCTGGAGGCGTAGGTTCAGGATCTTGCTTTTGATTAATTGAAATCAAAGGTGCTTGGTTTTTTGATATATCTTGAAATGAAGCAAACGAGGAGGGTTTTTCAAGCCCTTTCGAAGAAAGCGCTTCAGCAACCCAGAGAAAGCCATCATCAAGATAGTCTTTTCCAAGACGAATAATGCGCCATTTTAGTTGGTGCACTTTTCCTTGAGAAGAAAACTCAATCTTGTTTGTGGTATAAGCTTGCCCGGGCTTAATTGTACAAAGATCGGGTAAAACAGGTGTTGGTAATCCGGCGCGAATACAAAGCTCTAAAAAACTTTTCCCAAGCACATCAGCCTTTTTCCAACCATACACATCCATCGCTTCTTGATTGATCTCAGAAAGATGACATCCGAGCGTCAAACCAAGAATAGGGAGAGGAATATGATGAAGTAAACTAAATGGGGTAGGAGCTTGTTGATGAGAGACTTGAGCAATAGGGTCCGATGCAAATTTGACGACGATGTTTTCCATAAAAACCTCCTTTTACAATTTCATAAACAGGCAACGCTTGCCTGTAGCGGTAGATTGGGGTGTTGCGTAACCCAATATTCTTTGTTTTGTAGGTCTGTTGGGTTACGCGAGTACGCTAACCCAACAGACCAACCTAACCCAACAACCTACTCTGTATTACCACGATCAACTAACTCGATAATGGCCATTGGTGCATTGTCACCATGACGAAACCCATTCTTCAACACGCGCACATAGCCACCGGGTCTCGTTAAAAAACGAGGACCTAGATCAACAAATAATTTGCGAACCATCTCTTTGTTGCGTAGACGTGCAAATGCGAGACGACGATTAGCAACGGTATCTTTCTTTGCCAATGTGATCAATGGCTCAATGATACGACGAAAATCTTTTGCCTTAGGCAAAGTCGTCTTAATCAATTCATGCTCGATTAAAGAAGCGGCCATGTTACGAAACATAGCAAGGCGATGACTAGTGGTTCGGTTTAAGTGCCGACCCGTTTGACGGTGTCGCATAATTTTTCCTCGTAATTTTTATCACAATGTTCTAAAACTATAATCATATACTCAATGAAGCGCGAAGACTATATGGGACGAAATTCAAATCACTCATCCTCTTCATTAAAATTTCCTGGCCTAAAATCTTCTGGCATTAGAGGATTATCATCTTGCCTGTTTTCTCTAGGTGGGATCGTGAGGCCTGGAGGTGGCCAGTTGTCTAAGTGCATCCCCAACCCTAACCCTCGCGCCGCTAATACATTTTTAATTTCATTAAGCGACTTCTTTCCTAAGTTCGGGGTCTTCAAAAGTTCAACTTCTAAACGTTGGACAAGATCACCAATAAAATAAATACTTTCTGCTTTTAAACAATTTGCAGAACGCACTGTCAGCTCTAAATCATCCACTGAGCACAGCAAAAGAGGATTCATGCTCGTCCGACCATTATCAGGCTCATTTCGATTTTGGTGTGAGAGATCAACAAAGGCAGACAATTGCTGTTGCAAAATGGTTGCGCATTGTCGAATAGCTTCTTCCGGATCAAGCGTCCCATTGGTTTCCAAATCAATAACTAATTTATCAAGATCGGTGCGTTGTTCAACACGGGTCCGCTCAACCAAGTAGGTTACACGTTTGACCGGTGTAAATGTTGCATCGAGCTTTAAAACACCAACTGAACGTGCTTCTTGATCTTCTTCAGCAATCGCACGAAGCGGAGCTGGCTCATAGCCTCGCCCAAGCCTGACTTTCATTTGTAATTTGAGAGCGCCTTCTGCATTCAAATTTGCAATCACATGCTGAGGATTAACAACACTCACATCATGTTCAAGCGTAATATCTGCTGCCGTCACAACACAAGGACCTTTTTTATTCAGCTCCAACGTGACTTCTTCACGACCTTGCAACTTGAATGCAATCCCTTTGATATTCTGTAAGATATCCGTCACATCTTCGCGCACACCCACTATGGTGCTATATTCGTGACGAACACCTTCAATTTCAACTTCAACAACCGCCGCACCTAACATAGAAGAAAGCAAAACACGACGAAGAGCATTGCCAACTGTCGCACCAAACCCCCGCTCATAAGGTTCTAATGTAATGCGTGCATGAAATTGAGAGAGTGCTTCTACAGCGCTCTTTTGTGGAATCAGCATGGTATTCGACATAAATTCTTTTCTCCGTTAAATGGACTGTGAACGATGACAGTTATCTAAAACAGTACACACACAGTACTGGCTTACTTCGAGTAAAGTTCGACAATCAACTGTAATTTCTCGAAAAGCTCTGTAGGTAAATCATCCCGCTCAGGAAGCGCTGTAACTTGGCCTGATAAGGCTTCTTCGTTCACGTTAAACCAACTTTGAATCGTACGTTGCTTCGCCAACTCTAACGCCGCTTTAATCCGATCTTGTTTCTTAGATTTTTCGCGAACAGCAACAACATCACCCGCAGAAACTTGGTAGGAAGGAATATTAACCAATTTACCATTAACCATAATGGCCTTATGACCCACTAATTGACGAGCTTCTGCACGCGTGCATGCAAATCCCATCCGATAAACGATATTATCCAAACGGCATTCGAGCATTTTCAATAAGTTTTCACCCGTAGAGCCCTTTTTCTTGGCTGCTTTTTTGAAATAATTACGGAATTGACGCTCTAAAAGACCATAAATCCGGCGAACCATTTGTTTACCGCGTAATTGGACACCGTATTCAGTTAAACGACTACGGCGTGCACCATGTTGGCCTGGAGGCAATTCTGGTTTACATTTTGTAGCCAGCGCGCGAACGCCGCTGGTCAATTCAAGATCGCTTCCCTCGCGGCGAGACAATTTACACCGTGGGCCTCTGTATCTAGCCATTCTTTATTCTCCTCTTATTCATATGTACTTAGCGGGTTGTTTTTTACATTCTACGCTTCTTGGGAGGACGACAGCCATTATGCGGAATGGGTGTTTTATCTGTAATGCTTACAACCCTTAATCCTGCAGAGCTGAGGGCGCGAATTGAAGATTCACGCCCTGAACCACCACCCTTAAGAACAACCTCGACTGTTTTCATACCAAAGGTTTCAATCGCAACTTTTCCAACTTCTTCCGCCGCCATCTGCGCTGCAAAAGGAGTGCTCTTGCGAGATCCTTTGAAACCCAGCTTCGCTGAGCTTGACCATGCAATGACATTTCCAGGACGATCCGAAATTGTCACAATTGTATTGTTAAATGAGGCATGGATATGTGCAACGCCATCAGTAATCACTTTTTTCGATTTTTTACGGACGCGTCCAGACGCTGATTTGGATGTTTGTTTTGCTTTCGTAACTGCCATGTGGATTTCTAAAACCTCTTGCTCGTTAATTTAGTGCGGATTGCTCAGGCAACCCACCCCCTATGCTTTACTACGATTTTTTTTGCCCTTACGGGTACGCGCATTAGTATGAGTCCGCTGTCCTCGTACAGGCAAACCACGGCGATGACGTAATCCCTGATAACAGCCAATGTCCATCTTTCGCTTGATGTTCATGGATACTTCTCGACGCAAATCACCTTCGATCGTAAACTGAGCAACAGCCGAACGCACTTGCTCGAGAATATCCTCTGATAATTCAACGACTTTCGTAGCAGGATTTACATTAAGTTGAGCACAAATCTGTTTTGCGCGTGTGTTGCCAATCCCATAGATGGCTGTGAGCCCCAATACAATATGGGACTTAGGATTGATATTGATGCCTGCTATGCGAGCCATACTTTAAACTCCAAATCATATAACCAGATGCACTGAAAAAAGTGCCATAGGATAACCCGGGGGTGAATGAAAATCAACCCTACCCCTGCCTTTGTTTATGTCTCTTTTCCTTAGAACAAATCACTCGCAAAATACCTTTGCGGCGAACAATTTTACATTCATTGCAAAACTTTTTTACGGTCGCTCTTACTTTCATGACTTTCTCCAAATCTACATCTTTGTTGGGTTACGCTCAGCCTTACGGCTGCTCTAACCCAACCTACGTCTTTCTCCAGATCTACACCAAGCCTTTAAAATTGGCCTTCTTCATTAACGAATCGTATTGATGCGACATCAATAAAGCCTGAACTTGCGCCGTAAAATCCATGATCACAACCACAACAATCAACAAAGAAGTCCCACCAAAATAAAAAGGCACATTCCAAGCAAAGTAAAATAATTCAGGCATCAGGGCAACAACCGTCAAATACAACGCTCCAACCAAGGTCAAACGCGTCATCACATCATCAATATAATTCGCCGTTTGTTCGCCTGGACGGATACCAGGAATAAACCCACCTGATTTTTTGAGATTTTCAGCCGTATCTCGTGGATTAAAAACCAACGCCGTGTAAAAGAATGCAAAGAAAATAATCGCTGCAGCAAATACCATCAGATAGAGTGGCTGTCCTGGCGAAAGCGCAAAACCAATATCACCCAACCAACTCATGTTCGAGCCTTGGCCAAACCAAGAGGCCAACGTTGCAGGTAATAAAATAATACTCGAAGCAAAAATAGGTGGAATAACACCTGACATATTAATCTTCAAAGGCAGATGACTTGTCTGCGCAGCAAAAATCTTTCGCCCTTGTTGCCGTTTCGCATAGTTCACTGTAATACGGCGTTGTCCACGTTCTACAAAAACAACAAAAGCTGTCACCGCTAAAACAATCGCCACAATAAGTAATAAAACAATCAATTCAAGCTGGCCTTCACGCACTTGCTGCAAAGTTCTTGCAATTGCCGCAGGAAAACCGGAGACAATCCCTGAGAAAATGATGATTGAAATCCCATTTCCCACACCACGCTCGGTGATTTGTTCACCTAACCACATCAGAAATAAAGTGCCTGTCGTCAAGCTAATCGTGGAAACAAAATAAAAAAGAAACCCCGGTTGCAAAGCAATTCCAGATGCAGCTAGAAACTTAGAAATCCCAAGACCTTGAAAAAGCGCAAGCACAACCGTCCCATAGCGTGTATATTGATTGATCTTTCGACGGCCGGCCTCACCTTCTTTTTTCAATTGTTCAAAACTAGGGACGATCACCGTAAACAATTGCATAATGATCGATGCAGAGATATAGGGCATGACACCTAGAGCGAATAAGGTCATCCGACGCAAAGCGCCACCCGAAAACATATTAAATAAGCCAAGCACGCCCGATCCATGCTCACCAAAAAAAACAGCAAGCCGCTCAGGGTTTAAGCCTGGAACAGGAATATGAGCGCCAATACGAAAAATAATGATCCCAATTAACACAACCAGCAAGCGACGTTTCAGCTCTTGCATACCCGTTTGAGGAGGATTCTTCACCAATGATTTCGCCACAGCCGCTTTTCCCCTCAGCCTTAGTCTTCGATTTTGCCGCCAGCCGCTTCAATGAGGGCTCGTGCACCTTTCGTAACGCGAAGACCCACTAAATGCACAGGTTTATTGATTTCACCCGTTGCAATCACTTTAGCATGTTTCATGCTTTGACCTACCAAACCCATCTGTTTCAAGGCAAAAAGGTCTATTGGACGACCTTCTGCAAAATCGGCAAATTCTGCTAAACATCCTACGCGAACTTCCGCCGTCACTTGTTTCAAATGCGAGCGAAAACCAAATTTTGGTAATCGACGTTGAATCGGCATCTGGCCGCCTTCAAAACCCACTTTATGGAAACCACCTGCACGCGCTTTTTGACCTTTATGACCACGGCGACAGGTTTTACCAACACCAGAGCCTATGCCACGGCCAACTCGTACACGGGCTTTTCTTGCACCTTTTGCAGGAGCGATCGTATTTAAATACATTCTACACTTCCTCTATCTTTAGCAAGTAAGAAATCTTATTCACCATGCCGCGGGTTGAAGGTGTGTCTTCAACCACGACAGTTTGATTCATGCGGCCTTTTAAACCTAACCCCCGCGCGCACTCTTTGTGTGACTCAAGACGGGCGATGAGACTCTTCACTAAGGTAAGCTTCATGTGTTTTTTTTGCATTTTATGCTCCCACGATGTCAGAAACGGTTTTACCCCGTTTTTCTGCAATCAATTCTGGCGATGCCATCTTAAGCAAACCTTTGATCGTTGCACGAACCACGTTAACAGGATTGGATGATCCAATACACTTGGCAAGAACGTTACGTACACCCAACACTTCAAACACAGCGCGCATACCACCACCAGCGATAATTCCCGTTCCGTCTGAAGCAGGTTTCATGAAAACTTTTGATGCACCGTGGGATGAGTAAATTTCATACCATAGGGTATCACCATTGAGCCAAATGTCTTTCATACCGCGACGAGCAGCTTCCATTGCTTTTTGCATGGCGACAGGAACTTCACGGGCTTTTCCTCGACCTAGGCCGATCCGCCCCTTACCATCACCGACAACTGCAACCACAGTAAAACCAAAAACACGACCGCCTTTCACAACTTTCGCTGTACGGTTTACTGCAATTACTTTTTCGAAGAGACCGTCGCCCTTCGTTGATTCATCAAACGTGGCCATGTTTACAACCTTTCTTTAATAAGAACCTACACAATACAATTAATTTTCGCGGGTTCACCCCGCGAAGAGCGATTCAAAACAATCAAAAATCTATACCACCTGCACGTGCTGCCTCAGCCAAGGCTTTCACACGACCGTGATACTTAAATCCCGAACGATCAAACGCCAACTTTTTCACGCCAGCACTTAAGGCACGCTCTGCAATTAACTTGCCAACTAAAGTTGCTGTCGCAACATTTCCACCGGCACCTGGCGCTGTGCGAATAGCCGCATCAAGACTCGATGCAGCCGCTAAAACACGCGTGCCGGTCTCGTCAAAAATCTGGGCATAAATATGCCGCGGCGTACGATGCACACTCAAACGCGATACGCAAAGGCGCTTAATGTGAGACCGCGTACGCAATCCACGACGAACTCGTGATGCTTTTTTATCCATGATAAAACCCTTTTTAGATACTCTGCAGCAACAAATTTACAATTATTTCTTCTTCTTGGTCTCTTTGCGGATGATCTTTTCATCCGAATAACAAATTCCTTTCCCCTTATAAGGTTCAGGAGGACGATAGGCCCGAATTTTTGCTGAGACACTGCCTACTAATTGTTTATCAATTCCACGAACCGTAATTTCAGTTTGTGTTGGTGTTTCGATCGTAATGCCTTGGGGAATTTCATAATCAACTGGATGTGAAAAACCAAGTGCTAAATTTAAAATATTACCTTTAGCTTGAGCTCGATAACCTACACCAACGAGTTTGAGCTTGCGCTCAAAACCTTCATGAACACCTTTGACCATATTATTGGTCAAGGCACGCATTGTACCCATCATTGCATTCGCTGCGATGCTGTCTTCTTTCATTTGGAATTGCAATACATTGCCTTCCATAGAAACACCAATGACAGAATGAATTTCAAGGTTTAATTGTCCTTTGCTGCCTTTAACAGCAATTTTTTGTCCATCGAGCTTCACTTCAACGCCCTTTGGCAAGGTGATTGGGTTGCGCCCTACTCTTGATGCCATTTTAACCTACCTCTGTTGGGAGACGTTCAGTTTTGAGCCAAGGTTGCACGAAAAATTAATGAAAAGCGCGGAGTGTATAGGACATACATGAGCACTTTGAAGAAATTTTTCGTGCAAGATTGGCCAAAAATGGACGTCTCCTACGAAACTAAACACAATACTTCCCCACCTACACGCAGACGACGCGCTTCGCGATCCGTAATAACGCCATTGGGGGTCGATACAATCGCAATACCTAAACCACCCAAAACTCGTGGAATTGCATCGCTGCCACGATAAATACGAAGGCCTGGGCGGCTAACGCGTTTAATCATTTCAATCACAGGGCGCCCTTGATGATATTTAAGTGCAATTCTTAAATCACGCTTGCCCTCATGCTCCTCAACGCTCACGTCAGCAATATAACCTTCATCTTTTAAAACTTGGGCAATTGCTTTTTTTAGCTTAGAAAAAGGCATGGAAACACCTTTTTTTTCTACAGCCTGGGCATTACGTATACGTGTCAACATGTCCGCGATTGGATCTTGCATACTCATTATTCTACTCCTACCAGCTCGCTTTTTTAATTCCAGGGATCTTACCATTCATGGCAAATTCCCGAAGATGAATGCGACATAAACCAAATTTACGAAACACACTGTGGGTTCGCCCACAGAGTACACAACGACGTTGTTGGCGGCTTGGGCTCGCATCGCGAGGAAGATCTTGCAAAGCCTGTTGTGCCGCTAACCGCTCATCATAATCCAAGTGGATATTGCCTGTTTTTTCTTTCAACGCTTTGCGCTTTGCGGCAAAGCGTTTGACCATCGCAGTACGATCACGGTCGCGTATTATCATTGATGTTTTAGCCAAGCTTCCTCTCCTACTTTTCTTTAAACGGAAAACCAAAAGCGGTAAGTAACGCCCTTGCTTCTTCATCTGTTTTTGCTGATGTCGTGATCGTAATATCCAAACCACGCAACATATCAATTTTGTCGTAATTGATTTCAGGAAACACGATCTGCTCGCGCAAGCCCATGCTGTAATTACCACGGCCATCAAATGACTTGGGGCTCATCCCCCGAAAATCACGTACACGTGGCAAAGTAATGGAAACTAATCGATCAAAAAATTCATACATGCGATCGCGTCGCAAGGTTACCTTGCAACCGATAGGCCAATCTTCACGAATTTTAAACCCGGCAATCGATTTACGCGCCAAGGTGACAATAGGCTTTTGACCTGCAATAGCGGCCATATCGGCAACTGCAGCATCCATCACTTTCTTATCTGCCACCGCTTCACCAACACCCATATTGAGGGTAATCTTCGTGATCTGCGGAACTTGCATAATGTTCTTGTAAGCAAACCTGTCCATCAATTGCTTGACGACGGTATCGCGATAGAACTCTTTTAATCTTGCCATAACACTCACTCTTTAAAGGTCTATAATTTCGCCATTGGATTTAAAATAACGAACTTTCCGACCATCTTCTAAAATACGAATACCTACGCGATCAGCTTTCTTTGTTGCCGGATTATACAAAGCAACATTGGAGACATGAAGCGGCATTTCGCGCTCAATAATGCCACCTTTTTGATTGAGTTGAGGATTAGGACGAACATGCTTCTTTGCTTTGTTAACCCCTTCTACCAAAACTTTAACGACTTTGCCAGCAGCTTTGACGACACGAAGTACTTTTCCACGCTGTTTTTTATCTTTTCCTGTAAGAATGATGACTTCATCATTTTGTTTAATTTTTTGCATTACCACTCAGCCTCTTTATGGGAACGTCCACTTTTGGCTCATCTTGAATGAAAAATCCTCTCAAAGTGCTCATGTATGTCCTATACATTGCGCCCCTTTTCGAGTATTTTTCGTTCAACCTGAGCTCAAAATTGAACGTTCTCTTAACTTCACTATTTCCTATTAAAACTTAAAGCACTTCTTCAGCCAATGAGACAATTTTCATAAACTTCTCACCGCGCAGTTCGCGTGTCACTGGGCCAAAAATACGAGTACCGACGGGCTGCATCTGATTATTCAGAAGCACACCCGCATTGGAGTCAAAGCGTAGTGCAGAACCATCTGTCCGACGAACGGCCTGACGTGTTCTAACCACAACTGCATTGACCACATCACCCTTCTTAACCTTACCATTGGGCGTAGCCACTTTTACAGATGCTTTAATCACGTCACCGACTCTTGCGTAACGACGCTTAGAACCGCCAAACACTTTAATGCACATGATCTGCCGCGCGCCGCTATTGTCAGCGACAGTCAGCACGGTTCCCATTTGTATCATTTCAACTCCTCGGATTTGCTTTTGCTTAACCCTTAAGAAAGCAGGTGCCGCAGTATACACCGCGGCACCAAACAGAGCCAGCAGTTTTTATTCTGCAGTCTTTTTCTCAACAATTTCAACTAAACGCCAACGTTTCATTTTTGAAAGAGGACGGCATTCTTGCAGTGCTACGATATCTCCAAGACCACATTCATTTTTTTCATCATGTGCATAAAGCTTTGTGAAACGATTCATCACTTTTTCATAAATCGGATGTTTCACACGACGCTCAACACGAACGACGATCGACTTATCCATTTTTGTGCTGACAACAGTACCCGTAACGATACGATGATTTGAAACGATCTCGCTCATTTTGCGGCCCTCTGAAGTTCAGTAATAATGGTTTTAATTTTTGCAATGCGCTGGCGTACTTGCTTAATCTGATGATTATGCTTGAGTGCCCCACCTGCTTTTTGCATCCGTAGATTGAACTGCTCGCGCAATGAAGCGTGCAACTCGGTTTCTAATTCATTCACTGTTTTTACACGTAATTCTTTTGCTTTCATTACATCACCGTTCGCTGCTCAAAGGTCGTTTTAAAAGGCAATTTTGCGGCTGCCAGCGTAAACGCTTCTTCCGCAAGTTCACGGGATACACCTTCAATTTCAAACAAGATGCGACCCGGCTGAATTTGAGCAACCCAATATTCCACCGAACCCTTACCTTTACCTTGCCGAACTTCTAAAGGTTTTTTCGTGATGGGTTTATCCGGAAATACACGGATCCAAACCTTACCACCCCGTTTAATGTGACGGGTCAGCGCGCGACGCGCTGCTTCAATTTGACGTGCAGTCAAACGACCTCGATCGATCGCCTTCAAGCCAAATTCACCAAAGCTCACTGAAGAACCACGGGTTGCAAGTCCCCGATTACGGCCCTTCATTTGCTTGCGATATTTTGTACGTTTTGGTTGCAACATAGTGTTGTTCCTGAGCCTGTAGTTCTAGTTCTCTTGAGCTTCTTTTGCTGTTCCAGCATTTTTTTCGAGAATCTCACCCTTAAAAATCCAAACCTTCACACCAATGATGCCATAGGTTGTTTTTGCTTCAGCTGTACCATAATCAACATCAGCACGGAATGTATGCAAAGGAACTCGCCCTTCTCTGTACCATTCTGTACGCGCGATTTCTGCACCGCCCAGACGGCCTGATACACAAACTTTAATCCCCAAGGCACCGAGACGAAGCGCTGTCGTCACCGCACGTTTCATTGCGCGACGGAACATAATCCGTTTTTCCAATTGCTGCGTGATCGCTTGTGCAACTAATCGTGCATCCATTTCTGGCTTACGCACTTCTTCAATGGTCAGATGAGCAGGAACACCGAGGATCTTGCTAACTTTCGACTTGATACGTTCAATATCCTCGCCTTTTTTACCGATGATCACGCCAGGACGTGCTGCCAAAATTGTGACTTTAGCCGATTCCCGTGTGGGCCGTTCAATACGAACACGGCTGATACCTGCTGCTGCAAGATCGCGCTCGAGGCAACGACGTGCTAAAATATCTTCATGAAGCATACGTGCAAAATTCTTTGAACCCGCATACCATTTTGAATCGGCTTCCCGGATGATACCGAGACGAATGCCAATTGGATTTACTTTTTGACCCATAAAGTTCTCTTTTTAACTACATTAACGAACATCACTCACTTTGACAGTAATATGACAGGTTCTTTTCACAATGCGATTACCACGGCCTTTTGCACGAGGACTCATTCGCTTTAAGGAAGGACCTTCATCCACACAGATCGTTGAAACCACTAATTCATCGATATCTGCACCATCGTTATGCTCTGCATTTGCAACAGCAGAACTCAAGGCCTTCTTGATTAAAACAGCTGCTTTCTTAGGACTAAACGATAAAATATCAAATGCTCTCGCGATTGTTTTACCACGAACTTGATCAGCCACTAACCGCGCTTTTTGCGCAGAAATTCGAACGTATTTTTGTATTGCTTGCGTTTCCATCATGCCCTCTAGATTTTTTTGGCCCTCGCCTTTGGCTTTATTTAGCTTTAGCGCCTGCTTTAACTTTCTTATCGCCACCAGAGTGCCCCTTAAAGGTACGCGTTGCAGCGAACTCACCAAGCTTATGACCCACCATGTTTTCAGTGATGAATACAGGGACATGTTGACGCCCATTGTGTACAGCGATGGTCAACCCAACCATTTCTGGCAAAATCGTTGAGCGACGTGACCATGTTTTGATCGGCCGTTTATCACTTGTTGCTTGAGCCTTCTCAACTTTAATGCGAAGGTGATTATCAATGAACGGACCTTTCTTTAGTGAACGTGACATAAACTTCTCTCTTACTATTTACGATCGCGACGGCGAACAATCCACTGAGTCGTCCGTTTATTACGACGAGTCTTATAGCCCTTCGTGGGTTGGCCCCATGGACTGCAAGGATGTCGCCCAGCCGAGGTACGGCCTTCACCACCTCCATGAGGATGGTCAACCGGGTTCATCGCAACACCGCGCACAGTAGGCCGAATTCCACGATGACGTTTTGCCCCAGCTTTACCAAATTGTTGCAAATTATGTTCGGAATTACTAACTTCACCGAGGGTAGCCCGACATTCTACAGAAATTTTCCGCATTTCGCCAGAACGTAACCGAATCGTTGCGTAAGCACCTTCCCGAGCAACCAACTGAACCGCAGCACCTGCACTTCGAGCAAGTTGCGCACCCTTGCCTGGTCGCATTTCCAAACAATGAATTTGGCTACCTACAGGTAAATTTCTAAGTGGTAAACAATTTCCAGGTTTGATCGGCGCATCAACGCCGGATTGGATTTCATCACCGACCTTCATACCTTTCGCAGCAATCACATAACGGCGTTCACCATCGCGGTATAAAACCAAGGCGATATGCGCGCTACGATTTGGATCATATTCTAAACGTTCAACTTTTGCAGGAATACCATCTTTATTCCGCTTGAAATCAATAACACGGTAGTGACGTTTGTGGCCACCGCCTTGATGGCGAACCGTGATACGACCATTGTTGTTACGGCCACCTGTGCTTGACAGTGTTTCTAGTAATGGCGCATGCGGTTCACCTTTGTGGAGGTGATCTCGCAAAACGACAACAACACCGCGTCGGCCTGGCGAAGTCGGTTTTAGTTTTCTAATAGCCATGCTAACTACCTTTTTACTTTATCTTAGAATCTATCAGTACCAGGGAAGGTTACACCAATACTGTTGTGGTATTGATGTAACCTTCCCTGGTACTGATACTCTTTCTCGTTACAAATCTGCGAAATTAATATCATGCCCTTCTTGCAAGGAAACATAAGCTTTCCTCCAAGATTTACGTTGGCCGAGGATCTGCCCAGAGCGCTTCTTCTTTCCTCCTACGTTGAGCACACGAACTGCATCAACTTTTACTTCAAACATCAATTCAACCGCAGCTTTAATCTCTGGTTTTTTAGCGCAAGGCATTACTTTAAAGACAACCTGACGATTTTTTTCTGCAACCCGATTACCTTTTTCAGAAATGAGCGGTGCAAGGATGACCTTCATGAGGCGTTCAGTATTCATGCCAGTCTCTCCTCTAATTGCTTAAGCGCCGCAACAGTAATCAATACATATTCATGACGAACCAAGGTGTACGGATCAACTTCATGCGCTTCGCAGATATCAATTTTAAATAAATTGCGTGTTGCCAACCAAAGGTTGTCACTCACGTAATCGGTGATGATCAAACCACCATCGAAGGCGAAATTTTTTAATTTCGCTAACATGGCTTTAGTTCTAGGCTCTTCAACTTCAAATGATTCAACAATTGAAATGCGTTCTTGGCGAATCAGTTCAGACACAATGGACCGCATCGCTGCACGGTACATTTTCTTATTTACTTTTTGCGTATAATCTCTGGGTACGGCGGCGAAAATCACGCCACCTTTACGCCAGAGCGGGCTACGACTTGTTCCTGCACGAGCACGACCTGTCCCCTTTTGGCGCCAAGGTTTTGCACCGCCGCCACGAACTTGGGCGCGTGTTTTTTGAGCTTTTGTACCTGCACGTGCAGCCGCACGATAAGCTGTAATGATTTGGTGCACCAAAGTTTCGTTGAAGGGTTGAGCAAATGCATCATCCAACAGGCTGATCATGCCGCCTTGTGTTCCGTCGGACTGTCTTAATTGTAATTCCACTGTGATTGTTCCTCTTTAGGGGAACGTCCACTGTTGGTCAATCTTGAACGAAAAATTGCCTCAAAGTGCTCATGTATGTCCTTATACACTGCGCCCCTTTTCGTCAATTTTTCGTCCAACCTTGACTCAACATTGAACGTTCTCTTAACTTCACCTTATATAAACTAATTAAATTCTAACCTTTAACTCTTTTCGCTTTTACTGCAGGTCTGACGATCACATTGCCACCGGGTGCGCCAGGGATCCCGCCGCACACAAGGATCAATCCTCGCTCTGCATCAACACGGACAATTTTTTGTGTTTGAATGGTCACACGCTCCGATCCCATATGCCCGGCCATTTTCTTACCTTTGAAAACACGACCTGGCGTTTGACGTTGGCCAATTGACCCTGGAACACGGTGAGAACGCGAATTACCATGTGTCGCATCTTGCGTACGGAAATTGTGGCGTTTAACTGTTCCTGCAAATCCCTTCCCTTTTGATGTGCCGGTGACATCGACTTCTTGACCTTCTGCAAAGATATCGACATTTAATTCTTGTCCAACGGTAACATCAGTGGTTTCAGTTTCAGCCAAGCGGAATTCCCAAACACCACGCCCCGCTTCAACACCTGCTTTTGCAAAGTGCCCTGCCATAGGACGCGTGACTCTTGAAGCACGACGTGTCCCTGTGGTCACTTGGAGTGCACGATAACCATCATTTTCAAGCGTTTTAACTTGTGTAACGCGGTTGGGTGTCACCTGGATCACAGAAACGGGTAATGACACTCCTTCTGGTGTGAATACGCGTGTCATGCCTATTTTTTGGCCTACTAAACCAATTGCCATTTTAAAAACCTCACACATTGCTGTCATTCCCGCGGAGGCGGGAATCCAGTCTTATAAAAAAGATTTCTTCTGTTAATGAAAAAATCTTTTTTTACTTTCTGGATCCCGGGTATTTAGTGGTTCTAAGCGAGAGTACTCGCTAAGAACCATTAAATCCCGGGATGACGAAAAAAATAAATCCGATATTTCATCTTCTTATCGCTAGCTCTCAACACTGATCTGAATATCAACACCGGCAGCGAGATCAAGCTTCATCAAGGCATCCACTGTTTTATCCGTAGGTTGAACAATATCAACCAAACGCTTATAAACACGAATCTCGAATTGATCCCGTGAATCCTTATCGATATTCGGTGATGTCGTGACGACAAACCGTTCCTTACGCGTGGGTAACGGGATCGGTCCACGAACCTGTGCTCCCGTTCTCTTTGCGGTCTCTACAATTTCTTGTGTTGACTGATCGATCTGGCGATGATCATACGCCTTCATACGAATGCGTATGGTCTGACCGTTCTTACTTACTGCCATAATGTTACTTACTCTAACTATTCTATTACTTTCGTCACAACGCCGGCACCCACTGTACGGCCACCTTCGCGGATTGCAAAACGTAACCCTTCTTCCATCGCGATGGGCGAAATCAAGGTCACAACAAACTTCAAATTATCTCCAGGCATTACCATTTCAACGCCCGTAGGTAATTCCACTGCACCGGTTACGTCTGTCGTTCTGAAGTAGAACTGAGGACGATAGCCTTTGAAGAATGGCGTATGACGGCCACCTTCTTCTTTTGATAACACATATACTTCTGCTTCGAATTTCGTATGCGGTGTGATTGAAGCGGGTTTTGCTAACACTTGACCGCGTTCAACATCTTCACGCTTCGTTCCACGTAACAAGATACCGACGTTATCACCAGCTTGACCTTGATCCAACAATTTGCGGAACATTTCAACGCCTGTGCAAGTTGTTTTAACCGTAGGCTTCAAACCAACGATTTCAATTTCTTCACCCACTTTAATGATACCGCGCTCGATCCGGCCGGTCACAACCGTACCACGACCTGAGATGGAGAACACATCTTCCACGGGCATCAAGAAAGGTTTGTCTGTTTCACGTTCTGGTTGAGGAATATATTCATCAACGGCTTTCATCAATTCAAGGATGGCTGGCTCACCTAATGGACCTGTATCTCCTTCCAATGCTTTTAAAG
Source organism: Pseudomonadota bacterium (assembly GCA_021808365.1). Taxonomy (GTDB): domain Bacteria; phylum Pseudomonadota; class Gammaproteobacteria; order JAKBBU01; family JAKBBU01; genus JAKBBU01. Next base: position 59,399 of record JAKBBU010000003.1, on the reverse strand, counting down.
CAGATCCTTTAATGATTGGAATATCATCACCAGGAAATTCATATTTACTCAGTAATTCTCTGATTTCCATTTCAACAAGTTCTAATAACTCTTCGTCTTGAACCATGTCAACTTTATTCATGAAAACCACGAGAGCTGGTACACCGACTTGGCGGGCCAAGAGGATGTGTTCACGCGTTTGAGGCATAGGACCATCAGCCGCTGAAACCACAAGGATTGCACCGTCCATTTGCGCCGCACCGGTGATCATGTTCTTCACATAATCCGCGTGTCCTGGGCAATCAACGTGCGCATAATGCCGAGCATCGGTTTGATATTCCACGTGTGCAGTATTGATCGTAATACCACGTGCTCTTTCTTCAGGCGCTGCATCAATATCACCATAGGCTTTTGCCACTGCGCCGCCCTTCTTTGACAACACAGTCGTAATTGCTGCTGTCAATGTTGTTTTACCGTGATCCACGTGCCCAATCGTTCCGATGTTGCAGTGTGGTTTAGACCGGTCAAATTTTTCCTTTGCCATTTAAGTACCCCTCTAGCTATTGGTCGCGTTTAATAACAGCATCAGCGACATTCGCCGGTGCCTCATTGTATTTACAAAATTCCATTGAATAGGTTGCACGGCCTTGCGTTGCAGAACGCAAATCGGTCGCATAACCAAACATCTCAGCCAAAGGAACTTCACAGCGGACCATTTTCAGGTTGCCGTACAGATCCTCCATGCCTTGAATCATACCACGGCGTCGATTTAAATCACCGACGACATCACCCATGTAATCCTCGGGTGTCGTGACCTCAACTTTCATGATCGGTTCGAGAAGAACAGGGTTTGCCTTCTTCGCACCTTCCTTGAAACACATCGAGCCTGCAATTTTAAAGGCCATTTCGCTTGAATCTACGTCATGGTAGGTTCCATCGAACAAGGTGACCTTTACGTCGACGACAGGATAACCCGCAATCACCCCATTCTGCAATTGTTCTTGCACACCTTTATCAACAGCAGGAATATATTCTTTCGGAATTGCGCCACCGACGATGGCATTTACAAACTCATAACCCGTTCCAGCTTCTTTAGGCTCAATCTTCAACCATACATGCCCGTATTGTCCACGGCCACCCGATTGACGAATAAATTTGCCTTCTTGCTCAACCGATTTGCGAATGGTTTCACGATAAGCTACGCGAGGTTTGCCGACATTTGCTTCAACTTTAAATTCACGTTTCATCCGATCAACAATAATTTCAAGGTGTAATTCACCCATTCCTTCGATGATCGTCTGGCCAGACTCTTCATCCGTATGAACACGGAAGGAAGGATCTTCTTGAGCCAATTTATTCAAGGCCAGTCCCATCTTTTCTTGATCGGCTTTTGTTTTAGGTTCAACAGCAACTGCAATCACAGGCTCAGGGAATTCCATGCGCTCCAATGTGATGATCTTGTTAAGGTCACACAGCGTATCACCCGTCGTCGCATTTTTCAAACCCACAGCTGCGCCAATATCCCCTGCGCGCACTTCTTTAATTTCTTGGCGATTATTCGCATGCATTTGCAATAAGCGACCAATTCGCTCACGTTTTTCTTTTACGGGGTTATACACCGTATCACCCGTGTTAACAACACCTGAATACACACGGAAAAATGCTAATGTTCCTACAAAAGGATCCGTTGCAATTTTGAAAACGAGCGCTGAGAAAGGCTCATCATCCGAAGGTGCACGCGAAGCTTCTGTGGCTGCAGCATCATCGAGATGCCCAACGACAGGAGGAACGTCCATCGGTGATGGAAGATAGTCAATAACAGCATCTAAAACGGCTTGAACGCCTTTATTTTTAAATGCAGAGCCGCAGAACACAGGAATAATTTCATTTTGAAGTGTTCGTGAGCGAATACCTGTTTTAATTTCTTCAATCGATAATTCTTCGCCGCCTAAATATTTATCCATCAATTCTTCTGTGGATTCTGCGGCAGCTTCTACCAATTTTTCACGCCATTTTTTGCAATCTGCCATCATCTCTTCAGGCACATCTTGCTCTTTAAATGTCATACCTTGCGTCGCATCATCCCAATAAATGGCTTTCATATGAACGAGATCAATAACACCCTTGAAATGCTCTTCTGCACCAATAGGCAATTGCATCACAACCGGCGTTGCTGCAAGACGCGTATGAACTTGTTCAGCCACCCGTAGAAAATCAGCGCCTGAGCGATCCATTTTGTTAACAAAGATGATCCGAGGTACACCGTATTTATTTGCTTGCCGCCAAACCGTTTCTGTTTGAGGCTCAACACCACCTACTGCACAAAGAACGGTGATTGCGCCATCGAGTACGCGTAAGGAACGCTCCACTTCAATGGTAAAGTCAACGTGTCCAGGGGTATCAATGATATTAAAACGATGAGATTCGTATTGACCCGCCATCCCCTTCCAATAGCAGGTTGTGGCTGCAGATGTGATCGTGATGCCGCGCTCTTGTTCTTGTTCCATCCAATCCATCGTTGCAGCGCCTTCATGCACTTCACCGATCCGGTGAGAAACACCGGTATAGAAAAGAACTCGCTCTGTTGTTGTGGTCTTGCCCGCATCGATGTGCGCAGCGATCCCAAAATTCCTATAGAGATGGAGCGGTGTCGAACGTGTTGATTCTGCTGTTGCCATAAATTCCTCAAACTCTTACCATCTATAATGCGCAAAGGCTTGGTTAGCCTTGGCCATTCTATGCGTATCTTCGCGTTTTTTAACAGCATTCCCACGATTTGATGCCGCTTCAAGAAGCTCGCCCGCTAAACGCTGGGGCATTGACTTTTCGCCACGTGTCTTTGCTGAGTCGACCAACCAACGCATCGCCAAGGTCAAACTACGTACTGGCCGAACTTCGATTGGAACTTGATACGTTGCACCGCCCACGCGGCGAGATTTCACTTCCACCATCGGGCGAACATTTTGTAATGCTTTATCGAAGACATCGAGTGCACGAGAACCACCGCTTTCGCCCTCACGACTCTCTCCTTCAGAAAGCGCATGACCACTCTTCAATTTAGCTTCAACAATTTCCAAAGCACCGTAAACGATACGTTCTGCAATCGATTTCTTACCGCTCTTCATGACGTGATTCATGAATTTAGCCAAAACTTGATCTCCGTACTTTGGATCAGGGAGGATTTCACGTTTCGGGGCTGCTTTTCTTCTAGACATAACTTTATCCTATCTTTCGGCCTACTCTTTAGGTCTCTTTGTACCGTATTTCGAACGACCACGGCGTCTACCGTTTACACCCGCCGTATCTAAACTACCGCGAATAATGTGATAACGCACACCAGGCAAATCCTTCACACGACCGCCACGAATCGTTACCACCGAGTGTTCTTGAAGGTTATGGCCTTCCCCAGGGATGTAACCGGTGACTTCGTAGCCATTGGTTAAGCGAATACGCGCAACCTTACGCAAAGCTGAGTTTGGTTTCTTAGGCGTTGTGGTATACACACGCGTACAAACGCCCCGTTTTTGAGGACAGCTCTGAAGCGCTGGGACATTTGACTTGTCCACCGCTCTTTGTCGCCCGCTTTTGACGAGCTGATTAATTGTTGGCATTGATAACTCCGGCGTTACTATTCAAATGCTTCGCCAAGGCAAAGCCTCGGCTCGCAATTAAGGGGGAGAACTCGCGTTTCTCCCCCTTAATAATCCCCCATCGCGATAAGCTTTCGTCCAATTTCAATCGGAGCTGAGCAGTAACACTCAAGCCCTTCTTAAACAGGGGAGGCGCGATTCTAGTTCGGATACTTCCCGCCTGTCAAGTGCTTACGCTTGGTTGTTTAAAAATTTCTGGGGGATGGCATTTTGATGGGCAAAACTATGGTGGATCTCGTTGATGCAGCCATCTCGGGCTAATCAAAACTGTCAACGAATTAGTAGTCGTTACAATCTCGAGGATGATATACCCGAAAACTCATTCGCTTCGGGTATATTCATCCTCAATACCTCCGACTCAACACCATCCATCGACAAGCCAAAATGGTCACACCGCCCAGCATCCCCAACATGCCGCCAATGACAAACCCCACGGCGCCTAAATGAAGCGGGAAAGCCAAAAGATAGCTCAAGGGCATTCCAATGATCCAGATGGTTAACAAACTCGTATACATCGCAAAATGGGTATCAAACAATCCCCGTAATATCCCGATTAACACATTCCGCACAGCATCAAACATCTGAGAAAACGCAATAATGATGAAGAGTAAAATCGTTAAGTGCAGTGTTGCTGCATTGGCAGGATCATTCACGCTCATATAAAATGCCGCTAAGCTTTTAGGAAAGAATAAAAATATAAGCGCAACGATAGAACTGGCTACAAGAACGATTTTAATGCTGGCATAGGCTAATTTTTTCACGTCAGAAAATTGCTCAGCGCCGCAGGCATGCCCTACTAATATGCCGCTGGCTTGTGAAAGCGAAAAGATAGGAATAACGATTAACATATAATACTGATTGATGATCTGAAAGGCAGCCAACGCGGTCGTTCCTATCCACCCGATCATAATACCGCTGACAAAAAACGAGAACATTTCCCCGCTCATTTGTACGCAAATGGGCCAGCCTAATTTAAACATTTTTGCAAAATAGCTCAAATTCTGATGGACGCGATAACGAAATAATTCAAATCGTGTAAAGCTTTTGTCATGATAGAAAAAAAGCGTGGTCACGATAAAGAAAAAGCTAGATTGAATACAGCTTGCATAGCCAAGCCCAGCAACGCCTAATTTGGGCATGCCGAATTTTCCAAAAATCAAGGTATATGCTGCGATGAGCAGTACAATGACACTGAGCGCACTTGTTGTGACAATAAGCGCTTTTTTATGGATCCCGTAACCAAATTGCATATTGCAGGTGGTTAAAAACCAGGGAAGCACAGTCCATACATAAGCGTGAAAATAGGCGTGTACAATGCTCGCCATTTCTTTAGATTGACCAAAGAAAATTAATACGGCATCAATATGCCAAAAGAGAAACATAATGGGAATACTGATGAGGAGTGATAATGTCCAACTTTGTTGTAAATAATTGCCAACGGCCAGATGATCTTCTGCACCATGAGCATGGCCGACTAAAACACTCAGGGAAAATAAAATAGACATGCCGCTCACTATGATCGACAATTGTGTCGAAAAAATAAGCGCGCTTGCGGCAAGGACATCGTGACCTAATGCGGCTAGCATAGCCATACATAAAAAGCCGCTCGCCACACTGACAAATTGACTGCCTGCCATAGGGAGGGCGAGAGCAATGATTCTCTTACCAGGTTTTATGGGTTGCATGTTTTAGATCCCCAGCGAATCCCACAACTCATCGACTTCTCGAATAACATCCGAGCACATCGTAATTGGTCGGCCCCACTCGCGATTCGTTTCACCAGGCCATTTCGTGGTCGCATCAAATCCAATTTTTGATCCCAATCCTGCTGTCGGTGAGGCAAAATCAAGACTGTCGATCGGCGTATTTTCAATCAGCACCGTATCGCGAGCCGGATCCATACGCGTCGTGATCGCCCAGATCACATCAGGCCAAGAACGCGGATTAATATCTTCATCTGTGACAACTACAAATTTCGTGTACATGAATTGACGCAAGAACGACCATACGCCCAACATCACACGCTTCGCATGACCTAAATATTGTTTACGAATCGTCACAATCGCAAACCGATAGGAACACCCCTCCGGCGGCAAATAAAAATCGACAATTTCTGGGAATTGTTTTTGCAGCAAGGGAATAAATACTTCATTGAGTGCAACACCTAAAATGGCCGGCTCATCTGGAGGACGCCCTGTATACGTGCTGTGATAAATGGGATCTTTACGCATCGTGATCCGATCAATCGTGAAGACTGGAAAATGTTCCACTTCATTGTAATAACCAGTGTGATCGCCAAACGGACCTTCAGGTGCAAATTCACCAGGCTCAATAAATCCTTCTAAAATAATTTCAGCACGCGCAGGCACTAAGAGATCATTTCCAAGGCAACGTACTAATTCCGTTCGGCATCCTCGCAATAATCCTGCAAAGGCATATTCAGCCAATGTATCAGGGATCGGTGTTACAGCCGCTAAAATAGTTGCAGGATCGCAACCTAAAACCACGGACACTGGAAATGGTTTCCCAGGATACACTAATTGCCAATCCCGAAAATCAAGCGCGCCCCCGCGATGCGCGAGCCAACGCATAATGACTTTATTGCGCGCGACGACTTGCTGACGATAAATACCTAAGTTTTGTCGAGGTTTATCAGGCCCGCGCGTGGTCACTAATCCCCAAGTAATTAAAGGACCTGCATCATCGGGCCAACAGGTTTGCAACGGGAATTTGTAAAGATCAACAGCATCACCTTCCCAAACAATCTCTTGGCAAGGCCCATGACGCACTTCCTTGGGTGCCATGTCCAGAATTTGTTTGAAAATAGGTAATTTTTGCCAGGCATCACGCATGCCGCGCGGTGGTTCAGGTTCTTTGAGGAAGGCGAGTAATTTTCCAACATCGCGTAGTGCACAAACTTGTTCTTCACCCATGCCAAGCGCAACACGTTCGGTGGTGCCAAATAAATTACATAATAATGGAATAGATGAACCCTTCGGCTTTGTAAAAAGTAAAGCCGGACCTTCTTGAAGAAGCGTTCGATGAGCAATTTCTGTGACTTGAAGATAGGGATCGACGGGAATATCTATTTGCTTGAGTAATTGGCGTTTTTCAAGCAGGTCAATAAAATCCCGCAGATCCGCATATTTCATCCGACTTCTTTCGAAACCATCGCCTTTTGCGCAATTTCTATGTTGCATGTCCTTCTCCGCTGCTCATTTATGCCCAATAAACTCCGCTGTTCGAAGGCCATGCGCCTTGAACTTGCACAAAATTCTTGGTTTCAGAAAGAAGTCTTAATTAACGCCTCATAGATGCAAAAAAATCTGCATTGGTTTTAGTCGCCTTGAGACGATCAAGTAGAAATTCCGCAGCCGGTGGCGGTGGCATGGGGTGCAATAATTTACGCAGAATATCCATGTTTTTCTTTTCTTCTGGACTCAAAAGTAATTCTTCGCGGCGTGTGCCCGAACGATTAATATCAATTGCAGGGAATATCCGCTTCTCAGCGATCTGACGATCTAAATGTAATTCGAGATTACCTGTGCCTTTGAATTCTTCATAGATGACTTCATCCATCTTTGATCCCGTATCGACTAAAGCAGTTGCAAGGATCGTTAAGCTGCCACCCTCTTCAATATTCCGTGCAGCACCAAAGAAACGCTTTGGCCGTTGGAGCGCGTTAGCGTCCACACCACCCGTTAATACTTTTCCTGAAGAAGGCACAACAGTATTGTATGCACGAGCAAGCCGTGTCATTGAATCCATCAAGATCACGACATCTCGCTTATGTTCGACTAAGCGCTTTGCTTTTTCAATCACCATTTCGGCCACTTGCACATGGCGGGAAGCAGGTTCATCAAAGGTACTCGCAACCACCTCACCCTTAACAGAACGTGTCATTTCCGTCACTTCTTCAGGACGTTCGTCAATGAGTAAGACAATGAGATAGCATTCAGGATGATTAGCCGCGATTGAATGAGCAATATTTTGGAGGATCATCGTTTTACCCGCCTTGGGTGGGGAAACGATCAAACCACGTTGCCCCTTACCAAGGGGTGAAACCATATGAATGATACGTGCAGTGATATCTTCCGTACTGCCATTGCCGATTTCCAAACAAATGCGACGATCGGGATGCAGGGGCGTTAAGTTTTCAAATAAAATCTTATTGCGGGCACTTTCGGGCGATTCATAATTGATCGTCGAAACTTTGAGCAGTGCAAAATAACGTTCGCTTTCCTTAGGAGGACGAATATGCCCTTCAACGGTATCACCAGTACGAAGACCAAAGCGTCGAATTTGTGCAGGAGACACATAAATATCATCGGGTCCCGGCAAGTAATTTGCTTCAGGCGTCCGTAGAAAGCCATAGCCCTCTGACAAGATTTCCAATACGCCGCCACCTAAAATATGTTCACCCCGGTTGGCCACTTCCCTAAGGATGTTAAACGTCATACTCTGCCGGTCCAAACGCCCGAATTGCTCGGCGCTCAAGCCTAATTCTTTTGATAGTTCAAGGAGTTCTGCAGGAGTCCTCTTTTTTAAATCAGATAGATTCATCGATTTTGCGGGATCAAGAAGGTCAACAGAAGATTTTTTACTTGTATGATTTGCCATAGATGTGGGATCCAGATGGGTGTTTAGAATTTATCGATTAATCTCTAGCAAACCAGCAGATCTTCCTAGAAAGGGAGATCCCCGCATTACTGAGATTAATTCTTTAAGATTAAGGGGCTGAAAACAGACCCAAGGAAGATATACTCTTCTCGGTTCATTCTTAGGCATTCTAGCCTAAAAATGAATCACTTTGAGTACAATTTCAGGTTAGCAGATGTTTTTGATTCTGTCCACAAGAAAAAAGAAACTACTGCAAGAAGCTTACAGGTGTTCTTCCAAAAAGTCAACTAATTGGGAACGGGTCAATGCGCCCACCTTTGTGGCCTGAATAGCGCCCTTGGTAAACAAGATGAGCGTTGGGATCCCGCGCACTCCATATTTCGCTGGCGTTTCATTATTTTGATCGATGTCAATCTTAACCACTTTAAGACGGCCCTCATAAGTTTTAGCAATATCTTCAAGTGTAGGCGCAATCATTTTGCAGGGTCCGCACCATTGCGCCCAAAAATCAACAAGAACAGGCGCTTCGGACTTCAAAACATCAACTTCAAACGATTCGTCAGTGACAGCAAGTGTGTATTGGCTCATGGAGACCCCTTTCAAATAAGATTGGTTCATTTTAGCTGTTCTTAAATTAAAATACTATACGTTTCGCGATTGCATTGTTGGGTTACGCAACCTACATTTTTTGATACCATTTTTCCACCCCATATCCCAGCCATAAAACAATCGCAATCACTTCAAAAATCATTAAAATGTCGATAAAAGAGTACAACTCCACAAAATTGAACATAAACAAAACTACACCTGAAAAACCCAATTTAATCAAACTCTGAACAGCACTGGCCGCACCCTTATTCACGCTAAATCCTTCCAAACATAATGACATGACCAGAGGGGCCACTAGACCACACAAAAATGCCAATATAAATGAAAAAATTCCAATGAGAATTAAACTATTCGTGAATGAAAATACGGCTAATCCAAGCGTGAATAAAATGAAAAATAAAACCAATCCCCAGAAAAATGTTTTCTCTGAATTCATCTTTGAAAAAACAGTTGCCAACCCCAAAGACCCTGCCACAAGGCCGATTGCGTAAATGCCATAGAACAAACCATTTTCGATCGGTGCAAGACCGAGCGCTTTAAATACAAAGGGCGTTAAACTGTAAAAGCCGATTGTAAAAACAAACATTAATGAAGAGAAAAAATTAAAAAACATGAATCGTCGTAGACCCAATAATTCCCAATAAACTTTCACTTGTTCACTCAAGATTTTTTTTGCTTGAGGAATTCGATGCGTTTCAGGCAAAATCATAAACAATATCAAGAACGCAACTATATTGATTACCGCCAAAGCGACAAATGACCAATGCCAATCGGCATATTGTTGTATGGCACCGCCTAAGATCGGCGCAAAGGCCGGTGAGCATTGCGATGACATACTGAAATAAGAAAATGCTTTTTTCACATGAATAGAATCAGTACAAATATCGGAAATTAACGCTCTGGCAATCACGGGGCAACCCGCTGTACCCAAGGCGGTCAGAATGCGCCCGACATACAACATTGCAATGTTTTGACTCAGAGCTGAGACGATAAACCCAAGAATGGCGATCACAAATGACACTAGAATCGCTTTTTTTCGCCCATAGTTATCGGAAAAAACGCCGTAAAATAATTGCGCCACACCTAGGGTAATCATATAGGCAATCATGAGGCCCTTGGTGGTACTTTGCGAAACATTCAGGGTTTTCATGATATAGGGCAAGGAGGGATTGATAAAATCAATCGCGGATAAGCCGATCACGAGGATTAAACAAGAAAAAAAGAGGATCTTTTTTTGGTAGGGGGTAAAGTGGACTGCAGCTCTTGGTTTTTCAACGGCATGGTGCATGGGAATCCCTCGAGGTTAAAATAGGATCCTAGCGTAGATTGTGACAATAGTGGAGATCCGTAGGATTTCGCTTGCTTCTTACTCAAAAATATGGTTTAATGTTGACCACACTAAGAATAATAGGAAGAACGATATGACGAAATCAGAACTGATCAACTCCCTGGTTGCTCGCCTTGAGCTTGAACGCGATGGGACGCCAGAACAAGATGAAGCCATCAGCAAGGCTGTAAACACCTTGCTTGACCAAATCTCCGACACCCTCAATGAGGGCGGACGCATTGAGGTTCGTGGCTTTGGGAGCTTTCGCCGCAATCAATGGGGCGCTCGATATGCTAGAAACCCGGTCACGGGTGAAAGCTGGCGGACAGAACCCAGCTTTGCAATCCATTTCAAACCTGGAAAGGAATTGCGCGAGCGTGTGAATGAAGCTTTGGTTGATTAGCCAGCACCTACTTTTCATGATTTAGGCGCATGATTGCATAGTGACAGGAAAGGCTGCACCAATACCAGAACACGTATTGGTGCAGCCTTTCCTGTCACTATGCAATCACGCGCCTAAATCTCTTGCTCTCAAACCCCATCCAAGACAAACTACACCGCATGACTGAAAAACCTATCTGCGCCATCACCCACACCTCACCCGAGCAACAAGCCACAACCCTCGCCTGGGCCAAACAATTAGGCCTCCCGATCCTCAACGAACAAGTCCAACCCACCTTCCTACTCGAATGCACACCCAACTACCTTCAACTCCGGCACCTACAAGAAAAAAATTTCAAACCGATCCATGTTGACTTCCTTAACGGCCCCCTCGTCCGTCGGCAACAACGAAGCTCCACTCAAAATGAAACCCTCGCCCGCGCAATCGGTCTCAAGCCTAAAAACAAACTTCATGTCCTCGATGCCACGGCCGGTCTCGGACGAGATAGCTTCTTGTTGGCTTCACTCGGCTGTACCGTCCAAAGTCTCGAGCGCGCCCTACCGATTGCTGCCCTCCTCGCTGATGGACTCACACGCCTCAAAACTCATCCCCTCTGGCAAGATCGACACTTTGAACTAACCATCACCGATGCCACCACTTATCTTCAACAAGAAAAACACTTAGGTCTCTTTGATGTCATTTACCTCGACCCCATGTTCCCCCAACGACACTCCTCTGCCCTCGTAAAAAAAGAGATGAGAATCTTGCGCGATCTTGTCGGCGATGATCCCGATGCAACAACCCTTTTCAACGCCGCTTATCATGCCGCGCGCCAACGCGTTGTCGTTAAACGACACAGCCTTGATCCGCTCATCAGTGATCGCAAACCTAATCATCAGCTCATTGGAAAAACAAATCGGTTTGATATCTACATTACGACCTAACCCGAACCCATCTTATCTGCACAACCAAAATCACTATCCCTAAAAAAATACTCGCAGGAACAACATACATCGCATGGCGATAATCCACAGACACGCTTGCATAATAAAAATGATGGGTTAATGCGAAAGAATGAGAACGCATTAAGATACCAATTAAGGGCTGAGCGATAAAACTGCTCGCCATAATAATCATATTCGTAATCGCAAGTCCCGTGCCCAATAAAGGAGATGGGCAAATGTCACGTACAATCACCATCGCCAATACTTGCCCTGAACAGAAAACACCGAATAAAAACATCGCAAAAAATAAAGTAATATGACTTGAAAAATGTGTCTGCAGTACGAATAAAATTAATAGGCAAGACAAAAAACTACCACTCAATAACACACGGTATCGACGTCCCATTTTATCGGCCAACCAACCTGCCAGAGGTGCACCTACGGCCCACCCCCACATCAACCACGAAACTGCCAACGTCGCTTCGAGGCGTGTCAATTCTTGAACGGTTTCTAAATACGAAATTCCCCATAATTCCCCAAACACCGATAAAGGAATATAGAGCAAGCTTCCTACAAACCCATTGAGCCAAATTACAGGCATGCGCAAAATTGTTTTGATTTGCTCGCTTAAATGACGAGGCTGTTGCTCACGCTGATGAATCCAATGATGCCGTATTTCAGGCATACAATAAAACATCATCATTAATAACACGCCCATCCACGCTGAAGATAAGATTGCAATATGCCAATTTGTGATCTCAACTAAGTGACTCAACCCAAGATCACCAATGACGCCACCGATCATACCCAGCGTTGTAACTAATCCGGTTGCTAAGGCAAACCGTTGTAGAGGTAAACATAGGGAAGCCAAACGCAACACACCCACAAATCCAAACGCAGAACCCAATCCAATGAGAATCCGACCGATCACCGCAAACGTTAACGATGAAGAGGCAAATAAAAAAGAACCCATTGCACAAATACCACTGGCAAATAATAACAATCGCCGTGGCCCATAGCGATCAATCAACAAACCCACCGGTAATTGCATCAGAGTATAGATCACGTAATAGGTGGCGGCCAAATAACCAAACCCTGCTGTCGTCAGATGATGGGCTTGCATTAAATCAGATGTCATCACGCTGGGTAAAATGCGCAGAAGAAATTCGTAACTATAAAAAACAGCGCCCATGCTAAAAATAAACCAGCCGAATAGGCCATAATGTGAGCGTTTGGATGAGTGCATGCGAAATCCCTATGATGCTGCCTTTCTCATATTAATCGAGTACAGAGAAGGATGCACCAATGCGTGTTGTGGCATTGGTGCATCCTTCTCTGTACTCGATTAATATGAGAATAAGGCCTATTATAAATTTTTTTGATTTTTTTTGATAGAAAACCTTGCCTGATTAGAAAAAATAGAATAATCTAATGTTAAGTGAGGTTTTACCTCGAAAAGGTCAACATTATGTCTATTCAATTTGTACTACATCATATCCATCACCGGTTGAGATAAGTCTCTTCTGGCGGGGAGGCTTTGCCTCCCCCTTCATGGACTCTCCATTGAAGCCCTGGGCGGCAAAAGCAACCCAGGGTTTTTTTTCACGTATTTTTTGGGGAGAGTTCTATGACAAATCAAAATCGGATCCGTATTGCCATTCAAAAGTCAGGCCGACTCAATGAAGCGTCTTTAAATTTCATCACTGACTGTGGCATTAAAGTATCTACCCATAAAGAACAATTATTTTGTCACAGCGATAACTTTCCTTTAGATGTCTTATTCGTCCGCGATGATGATATTCCGAATTTAATTGCCTCTGGTTTTTGTGACTTTGGGATCGTGGGCAGTAATGTGCTGCAAGAGCAAGCGTTTGGAAAAAATGTGCCAAGTACAACCTACAATTTAGAAATTGTTTCTAATCTTGGGTTTGCCTTGTGTCGCCTTTCACTTGCCGTTCCCGAACAATTTAATTATCAATCGATAAACACACTCAAAAACTGCAAGATAGCAACGTCTTATCCCAATATTTTAGAAAATTTTTTGAAACAAAAAAACCTTAACATCAACATTGTTCCTTTTTCAGGCTCTGTAGAAATTGCACCTCGCCTTGGCATCGCTGATGCTATTTGTGACCTTGTTTCTACAGGACGTACCTTAAAATCTAATAACTTACGAGAAGTTGAGGTTGTTTTTAAGAGCGAGGCCGCTCTCATTCAAGCAAAGCGACTCTGCTCAAAAGAAAAACGAGCGATTTTACAAATATTTCTTGATCGAATTTCTACCCAGGAGGCCTGTTATGCTTAATCCTATTATTTGGAATAATTTATCTATAAAAGAACAGGCTGAGAAGCTGCAAAGACCTCTGAGAAAAAATGATCACGCCTTTAAAACTCAAGTACAAACAATCATTGATGAAGTCAAATACAAGGGCGATATCGCTTTGCGTCAATTTACCTCACAGTATGATCGTGTTGACCTTACCTCTTTTCAAGTCAGCCCGGCTGAATTTGAACAAGCCCAAGAACAAATTGCACCTCAAACCTTAGACGCTTTAAATCAAGCCATAAACTGTTTAACCCATTTCCATGGACCACAAATACTAAATGCATTCAGCGTTGAAACAGCGCCTGGTGTTCTTTGTGAAAATCAACCGCGTGCTTTGAATAAAATTGGGATTTATATTCCTGGAGGAACTGCGCCCTTGATTTCAAGTGTATTAATGTTAGGTGTGCCTTCTAAAATTGCAGGCTGCCAAAATCGCATCTTATGTTCCCCCCCTGATCAACAAGGCAATATCAATCCAGCCATTTTAATGGCTGCAAAACTTTGCAATATCACAACCATTTATAAATTAGGTGGAGCTCAAGCTATCGCTGCCATGGCATATGGTACCGAAACAATACCCAAGGTTGACAAGATTTTTGGCCCAGGCAATGCCTGGGTGACACAGGCAAAGTTATTGGTTGCACAAGATCCCAATGGCGCTGATTATGATTTACCGGCTGGCCCTTCTGAAGTAATGGTCATTGCAGATGAAAACGCCAACCCTGAATTTATTGCGGCCGATCTTCTATCTCAAGCTGAACATGGTCCCGACTCACAAGTCTTTTTAGTCTGCACAGATGAGAATATTATTGATCGTGTTCAGTGTGCATTATCCCAACAAATTAAATTATTACCTAGAGCTGCCATTGCACTAAACGCCCTTGAGAATAGCTGTTCTATTCTCGTTGAAACGTTAATGGAAGCCATTGCTATTGCCAATGCTTATGCCCCTGAACATTTAATTTTACAAGTGACCCAGCCTCGAGTTTATATGGATGCGATCCATGCTGCAGGCTCTGTTTTTCTAGGGCCTTGGTCACCCGAATCAGCTGGTGATTATGCCAGCGGTACGAATCACGTATTACCTACTTATGGCTTTGCTAAAACATTAAGTGGTTTGTCTGTGCGTGATTTCATGAAAACCATCAGTTTTCAAGAATTAACGCGTACAGGGCTCACTCAATTAGCACCCACCATTTGTGAATTAGCCCGCTTGGAAAGTTTAGATGCACATAAAAATGCGGTTGATATTCGCTTATCTACGGAGAATGATCGTGAATAGATTATTAGCGTTAGCGCGTCCAGAAATTGTGAATATGCAAGCTTATCGCTCAGCTCGAAGCGAACAAACTCAGGGTAATTTTTGGCAGGGTAATTTTTGGCAGGGTAATTTTTGGCAGGGTAATTTTTCGCAGGGTGATTTTTGGCTCGATGCCAATGAAGCGCCCTGGGATGATCCGTATCGCTACAATCGTTATCCAGAGCCTCAACCTAAGAACTTGATTAATCTTTTATCCAATTTATACGGCGTTAACACCGATCAAGTACTCGTCACACGGGGCAGTGATGAAGGTATTGATCTATTAGTTCGAGCTTTTTGCAACGCAAGCCAAGATAGCATCTTAATTTGCCCACCGACCTATGGTATGTATCAAGTGGCCGCAACGATACAAAATGCCCACGTACTAACGGTTCCATTAATTAAAGAGCAGAATTTTTCTTTAAATCTTAGGGGAATTCTCAAAGCTTGGCAACCTACAACCAAACTCATTTTTTTATGCTCACCTAATAATCCAACAGGCAATTTGTTATCTACAAGCGATATTCTTGAACTTTGTACAATCTTTGAAAATAGAGCTTTAATTATTGTCGATGAAGCCTACATTGAGTTTTCAGACAGCGCCAGCTTGACATCTTATTTAAAAATTCATTCCAATTTGATCATCCTACGTACACTATCCAAGGCCTATGGGCTCGCTGGATTGCGTTGTGGATCAACCTTGGCTAATCCAGCATTGATCAATCTTCTTAAAAAGGTAATTCCACCTTATCCGATTGCTCAACCCGTCATCAATCTTGTTGAACAACAGCTGAGTGCTGAAGCTTTAATGAAAACTGAAGAAAAAATCAGCCTCATCAAACTTGAAAAAAATAAAATAATGTCCGCATTTAAAAATCAGCCTCAGATTAAAAAAGCATGGGATAGTCAAACAAATTTTATCTTGTTTTCTGTTGAAGATGCTCAACAGGTTATGAAAATTTTTATACAACATGGAATCGTCCTACGTAATCGTCACAAAGACTACAGTTTAGAAAACTGTATTCGAATGACGATAGGAACCCCTTTTGAAAATCAACGTTGCCTGGAGGTATTAAATGCGCTTTAAAAAAGTATTATTTATTGATCGAGATGGCACGCTAATCCAAGAACCCTTGGATCAACAAATTGATCATCTTGAAAAACTTCAATTAGAGCCTGATGTGATTCCCGCTTTATTGGCTTTAAAGCAGGCAGGCTATGTGTTTGTCATGATCAGTAATCAAGATGGTTTGGGAACTTCTTCTTTCCCTCAAATTAGCTTTGATTCTCCGCACAATTTATTGCTCTCTCTTTTAAAAAGTCAGGGTATTGTGTTCGAAGATGTACTGATCTGCCCACATTTCCAATCAGATCTTTGCAATTGCAGAAAACCTAAACTGGGCCTAGTTTCGAATTATTTACGTGACGGTGTGATGGATCCATCTAATTCTTGGGTGATTGGTGATCGGACAACTGATCTCCAATTGGCTGAAAATATTGGGATCAAAAGCTTACTTTATTCGCGTGAACAAGGCTGGAAAGCCATTTCAGAGCTATTGATCAGTCAGCCTCGTTGTGGACTTGTTGAGAGAAACACACATGAAACAAGCATTAATGTTCATCTTAAGCTCGACGGCCGCGAATGTAGTCAAATCAAAACAAAACTCGGATTTTTTGACCACATGCTCGAACAATTAGCGAAACATGCCGGGTGGAATTTACAACTGCGCTGCGAGGGTGATTTGCACATCGACGAGCATCACACCGTTGAAGATACGGGACTCGCACTCGGAGAAGCGCTACGTCTGGCGCTAGGCTCTAAATTAGGGATCCGTCGTTATGGGTTCCTTTTACCGATGGATGAAGCATTAGCACAGATCGCGATTGATTTAAGTGGCCGCCCTTTTTTTGTTTTTGAAGGTCAATTCAAACGTGAAAAAATTGGTGAATTACCGACTGAATTAGTCCCTCACTTTTTTAGATCGTTTGCTCAAAGCCTAGGCGCAACGCTTCATATTAAAGTTATAGGTGAAAATGAACACCATATGATAGAAAGTATTTTTAAAGGTGTGGGTCGAGCTCTACGTCAAGCAAGTACTCAGCAAGGCTATGAACTTCCAAGTACAAAAGGTGTTCTATGATTACAATTGTCGATAACGGTGGTGCCAATATTTTTTCTATCCAAGCTGCTATACACCGCTTAGGAAAAAGTGCTCAATTGAGTGATGATCCTGAACGCATTAAACAATCCAGTCATATCATTTTACCCGGTGTCGGTACAGCAGGTATGAGCATGGCATGTTTAAAACAAAAAGACTTAGATGTCACTCTAAAATCCCTCACACAACCTGTCCTAGGAATTTGCCTAGGTTTACAATTATTGTTTGATTATTCGCAAGAAGATGATATTGAGTGCCTCGGTCTTATTCCAGGAAAGGTTCAAAAACTCAGTAAAAAGCCCAATTTGAGCATTCCGCACATGGGCTGGAACACGCTCAATCGGCTAAAAAAAATCCCTTTATTGCAGGATATCTCTGAAAATACCTATGTTTATTTTATTCATAGTTATGCAGCACCCATCAATGAATATACGTGTGCAACCAGTCTGTATGGTGATACTTTTTCAGCCGTCGTGCAGCGCGATAACTTTTATGGCACTCAGTTTCACCCTGAGCGTTCCAGTAAAATCGGATCACAAATTTTAAAAAATTTTTTGGAGTTATAAATGGTGATTTATCCTGCTATCGATCTCTATCGCGGCAAATGTGTGCGCCTTTATCAAGGTAATTATCAAAAAGAAACGATTTATCATAATGAACCTTTTTCACTATTAGATACTTTTTCTAAGGAAGGTGTAAATTGGATTCATCTGATTGATCTAGAGGGTGCTCAAGATCCAAACAAAAATCAAATGCCTCTGATTATCGAATTAATCAAACAAAGCAAGCTTAACATCCAAACCGGTGGCGGTATTCGTACCCAAGCACAAATCACAACTTTACTGGATCAAGGTGCCGCACGTGTGATCATTGGAAGCTTAGCGGTGCAAAATCCTGATTTAGTTAAAACGTGGTTTAAGATTTTTAATCCTGAACAACTTGTTTTAGCTCTAGATGTAATCTATGAACAAGGTTCAATACCCTTCGTTGCGACAAATGGCTGGCAGCAGGTAAGCAAAACTTCAATCTTTGATCTCTTAGAATTTTATCAAGCGATGGGTTTACGACACTTTCTTTGTACCAACATTTCAAACGATGGCACATTGAAGGGACCTGATGTTCATTTGTATCAAACCTTACTTGCGCGTTTTCCTTCATTGCAATTACAAGCCTCTGGGGGTGTCAGTTGCCGTTCAGATCTGCAACAACTCAAAGCACTGGGCGTTGCAGGGACGATTATGGGACGCGCTTTTTATGAAAAGAAAATAACTTTAGAAGAGGCTTTAACATGTTAGCTAAACGCATTATTCCTTGTCTGGATGTTAAAGAAGGCCAAATTGTGAAAGGGATCCAATTTAAAAACCATGAAATTATCGGTGATATTGAAGAGTTTTCTGAATATTATCGTGATACCGGTGCTGATGAATTAGTTTTTTATGATATCACAGCAAGCAGTGATGGACGCCTTGTCGATATCGGTTGGATCACGAAAATAGCGCACATTTTAGATATTCCATTCTGTGTCGCCGGCGGCATTTCTTCGCTCGATCAAGCTCGAAACATATTAAACGCCGGGGCTGATAAAATTTCGATTAACTCACCGGCCTTGGCTAATCCCTCGTTCATTACCGAACTTGCAAATGAATTTGGTGTGCAATGTATCGTTGTAGGTATTGATAGTTATGGCGAAAATAATGATTATTATGTCTATCAATACACCGGTGATCCTAAAAAAACACGGGCTACTTTGAAAAGAACTGTGGATTGGGTCAAGGAAGTTCAAGACCGAGGAGCAGGTGAAATTGTGCTTAATTGCATGAACCAAGATGGTATGCGTCAAGGTTATGACCTCACTCAATTGAATCTTGTTAAATCATTAATCAACATTCCTCTCATTGCATCGGGTGGTGCTGGGTCGTTAGAAGATTTTAAAGATTTATTTCTGGATACTGCAGTTGAGGGTGCTTTAGCTGCGAGTGTTTTTCATAGTAGGATGGTGAATATTACTTGGCTCAAGTCTTTTTTAAAATCAAATATGATTAAGGTACGTTTATGAAAAAATTTGAACACTTAAATTTTGAAAAAATGAATGGTTTGATCCCCACTATGATTCAAGATTCTAAAACCTTGCAAATTTTAATGCTAGGTTATATGAATCAAGAGGCACTGGATCAAACGCTTTCCACAAAGAAGGTGACATTTTACAGTCGAAGTAAGCAACGTTTATGGGTCAAAGGTGAAACTTCTGGACATTTTTTAGAATTGGTCGATATTTTTGCCGATTGTGACCAAGATAGTTTATTAATTTTAGCCAACCCACAAGGCTCTTGTTGTCATTTAAATACACCGAGCTGTTTTAATACAGAACAGCATCTAGGTTTAGGTCTGCTCGCTAAATTAGAACAACGAATCGAGCAGCGTTTTCAAGAACGACCACAAAACAGCTATACCACTGAGTTATTTAATTCAGGTATTGCGCGAATTGCCCAAAAAGTTGGTGAAGAAGGTGTTGAAGTTGCCCTAGCCAGTGCCTTGGGCCAAAGAGAAGAAACAATCAGCGAGGTTGCTGATTTATTGTTTCACCTCTTGGTTTTGTTGAAACAATGTGAAATTGATGTGAATTCTGTTTTACTGAAATTACAGAGACGTTATGAATAGTGATGTGGCAACTGTTTCGCAATGCCTCGTCACGAAAAAAATTTATAACTTCGAAAGAATTCGATAGTCTGCTTCTTCTTGCACAGACCTCGAAAAATGAATTTGATTGTTTGTTCTTTCTTGTGATCCACTGAACAGCCTGATCCGATCGTTTATTTTATTATCGAATTTTTTTGAAAAGTTAAATTGATTTTTCATTTCTTTTATTTCCTCCAGCGAGGATTCTTCTAAATTAAAATGATAAACCATAAAACTATCAACAATTAAATCACACTGTATTATCTGCCCTTCATTTCCTCTGATTGACTTTTTTGAATTTTTTTTATAAAATTCAAACTCTTCTCCATCCGACATTTTTTCTGCAAGCCAACCTTCAAAGCTTTCATAAGAAGAAAACTTTACCACCCCGTAATTAGATTCGGAAAAAAATATACTGCTCCCATAACGAAAAATATTTATTGCATGCGTCTCATTGACCAGCTCCCCACTCTCTGTAGTAACCTTCATGTTTAAACAAATAAAAAATATGTTTTCATTTTTTATTTTATTTCTAACAACCTCGAGTAAATCAGCGATATTTTTAACCAGTTTAACTCCAACTTTAGGCACATTAAACTCTGAGAATAAAGCTTCATCAATATCCCCCAAAGATTCATACCTCTCTTGAATTTCAACAGCTCTTGAAACAAAATTTTTAAACCCATCCCCTTTAAGTTCAAAAAGATTATGACGCTGCCTAGGTGTTTTATACAATAGATGTATCCAACTTGCTGATACTCCAAAGCAAATACCATCTTTTTTTCTAATAATGCCATCATTTATTAGCTGATTTTGTCGAAACATCAAGGTTGACTCAGGAATATATTCTGATGAAATGGGGGAATTCAATTCTTTCATGGTTTCTTCTACTTTTTTATTATTAGAACTACAAAAACTACATTTTTGTAGCACAGCCCTTCTTGGTATTATATTTAATGAACATTAAGTAAATATTAAGAAAAAGAGAATAGGAATTTCAAGCCTCAGCTATAGATCAGCTAATAAAATCCAAATAATCCTCTTGATGAATCACAGTAAATGTTGAACCAGGATATGCATTGTCCCATGCCGTAGGTGGTTTCAGTCTTGATGGTGATCTCCATTTAATTTCATACGCATGTAAAACACCACCTCGATCTTCAATCCAATCAATCTCTTGTTGTTGATAAGTACGCCAAAAATAATTATGACTGATAATTCGATGATACGCTTGTTTTTTTAATCGTTCAATGACGATGTAATTCTCCCATAACTCCCCAATATCACTACGCAATGCAAGTGGATTGAATTGGTTAATAATGGCATTTCGCACACCTAAATCATAAAAATAATAACGTGAATTTTTAGTGACTTCTATTCGAAGATTTCTGCTGAATCCACGCACGTTCGTAATCACAAACGCTTTTTCTAATAAATCTAAATAACGTTCAACGGTACGCCGATTCATACCTAACTGTCTACCTAATTCTTCATGCGAAACTTCTCGCCCTAACTGTAGGGCTAACAGCTGTAACAACTGCATAATATGGGAAGATTTACGTATTCCTTCTAGTTCTAAAATATCCTTATAAAGATAAGAGGAAACAAGCTCATTCAAATACTGCTGTTTTGATTGCAGATCTGACATTAAGATTACTTCGGGATAGCTGCCATAAATCAATCGCAACTCAAGGTTCGCTCGTGTTTGAGCTGGGTTTTCTAAATTGTTTAATTCCATTTGAGAAAGAGGAAACATGGGGAACGTTACTTTTCTACCTGTTAGTGGCTCCCCGACGTGCTGGGCCAAATCAAAAGCAGAAGAACCTGTAACAATGATCCGTAAGTCCGGAATATGATCGATCATTAATTTTAAATTCAAGCCAATTTGGTTGATCTTTTGAGCTTCATCAATCACTAAAAGTGAATGTTGCCCTACAAACGATTTTAATTTTGTAACTGATTGACTTTCTAGGTAAGATTTCACATCAATGTCTTCGCCACTCACAAAAAGATAGTTTTTTTCATGAAGTAGAAGATGATTTAGTAGCGTTGTCTTACCCACACGCCTGGGACCCAGAATAACGACCACTTTGTTCACGAGGGGATGATCTTGGAGGGTATTGAGCCAATATTGGGGAATATACATCGGGGAAGCCACCTTGATTGATCATTTAAAATCTAAACGATACAAGAAGGATAGCATAATACCTGAATTCATACAAATTCCGGTATTATAATACTGGAATTTATATGAATTCAGGTATTTAATGCAAAAAATAGTTTTTTATCACATTTTAGTTTGAAAAAGCCATCAGAGTATTGATGAATAATCAAAAAGCATTGAAAAACGGAGCATTTATTTTTCCTTAAACAATAACCCTCGGCACCCTGGCTGTCACCTGCGTTGTTAATTGATAGGCAATCGTATTTGCACATTGCGCGATGGTTTCAATGGGTAAGCCACGTCCCCATAAAATAACCGGATCACCCACTTTTGCATCGGGTTGATCATAAAGATCTACCGTAATCATATCCATTGAAACGCGGCCAATTAATGAGGCCCGCCTGCCATTCACCAGCACAGGCGTGCCATTGATCGCATGGCGCGGATAACCATCCCCATAACCGACACTCACCACACCGATGTTTCGATCCGAAGGGCAATTCCAGATTGCACCATAACCGACAGACTCACCTGCCTTTAATGTTTTTACGGCAATAATTCGTGCATGCAAGGTCATCACCGGCTTTAAATTGTAGTCTTCACCCAACTCATCTGAAAAAGGCGAAATACCATACAACATAATTCCAGGTCTTAATAAATCGGCATGCTTCTCAGAGTGATGTAAAATAATCGCTGAATTAGCGAGACTTTTTAACCCTGGTATTCCCGCTGTAATCTGCTCAAAGACCTTAAATTGATCTTCTGTTTTCGGATCATGGTGCTGATCAGCACAGGCAAAATGCGACATCAGAATAATAGATTCAACCTGCGACAGGGCGTGTAATCGCTGCCAAACTATTTTGACATCTTCTGGCGAAAACCCAAGGCGATGCATACCTGTATCGATTTTCAACCACACGCGAATCGGATGAGGCAATATCACTTGTTCAAGTAATTCTAATTGCCCAAGATGATGAACAACCACATCCATGTTTTCACTCGCGGCATGAATTAACTCCGCAGCATTAAAAACACCTTCCATTAAGATAATACGTTTGGAAATACCCGCTTGCCGCAACACAAGTGCTTCCTCTAAAACAGCCACGCCTAAACCTTCAATATCAGTTTCAGATAAAATAGCGGCGATGGGATTAATGCCATGCCCATAGGCATTTGCTTTAATCATGGCGATGATTAATTGATGAGGGGCTATGTGTTGAATGGTTTTGACATTATGCCGCAGGGCAGAGGCATCAATTTCAGCCCAAGTGCCACGACTCATACATACTCTCGAGTAGAGGGTAAGTTGGAACGCTGACTGACTTGTGGATCATAAGATGAATAAGCATTTTCACTAATATAATTATCAAAACGAGTATACTGTCCCAAACACGTAAGTAGTATGGTCCCGATTGGGCCATTCCGTTGTTTACCAATAATAATTTCTGCTTTGTTTTTTTCCGCCGTTTCAGGATTGTATACCTCATCACGGTAAATAAACATGATGAGATCTGCATCTTGCTCGATGGCACCTGATTCACGTAAATCTGACATCACGGGGCGGCGATCATGGCGCTGCTCCAAGCTACGATTTAATTGTGATAATGCAACGACGGGCACATTTAATTCTTTGGCTAATGATTTAAGCGATCGTGAAATTTCAGAAATTTCAGCCGTACGATTTTCTTTCGATCCAGGCACTTGCATCAATTGCAAATAATCGATCACGATCAACCCAAGCTGCCCCTGTGATCGCATCAAGCGTCGCGCGCGTGCGCGCACTTCTGAAGGACTTAAACCAGGAGTATCATCGATGAATAATTTTTTATCGGCAAGAATACTTAATGTAGAACTGATCTTAACCCAATCTGAGTCGTCTAATTTCCCTGTTCGTATGCGTTGTTGATCAATACGACCCAAGGATGAAAGCATCCGTGTCGCCAATGCCACACCTGGCATTTCCATACTGAAAATTAAAACTGGCTTATCACCTTCAATCGCTGCAGATTCAGCAATATTCATGGCAAACATTGTTTTACCCATGGAGGGCCGACCGGCCACAATGATCAAATCTGATGGTTGTAAGCCCAAAGTTTTACGATCGAGATCTTTAAAGCCTGTGCTTAAACCAATCAGCTCACCGCCGCTTTCCGTTAATTCATGAATGCGATCGATGGTCTGACCAAATAAATCACCGATGCTAACAGGGCCACCCGGACGAGCACCTTGCTCAGCCACTGCAAAAATACGTTGTTCCACATCATCGAGAATTTCTGCAACTTCACGGCCTTCAGGTTTGAAACCTGATTCGGTGATCTGCGTACCAATTTGAATCAATTGACGTAAGACAGAGCGCTCACGCACAATCGCGGCATAGGCCGCAATGTTTGCAGCACTTGGCGTATTGCGGGATAATTCGAACAGATAAACTTCGCCACCGACAGCATCCAATTGCTGTCGGGCTTTTAAAGCATCGGAAAGTGTCACCACATCAAAGGGCACATCTCTGCGGGCGAGCTCAAGCATTGCGTTGAACAACGTGCGATGCTCGAGTCGGTAGAAATCATCCGTGCTAATTTTATCGCTGATTTTATCCCAGGCTTCGGGATCCAGCATCAAACCGCCCAGAACAGATTGTTCTGCCTCAAGCGAATGAGGGGGTGTTTTGAATGGTTGCTGAATAATCTCAAGCCTCCGCGATGATCATCAACTTCACAGCTACACGAATATCACTGTGCAATTGCAAGCTTACTTCATGTTCTCCCGTTTGACGGAAAGGCCCTTCAGGTAGCAAGATTTCAGCCTTATCCACTTCAAGACCTAATTTTTCAAACGCTTCAACCAATTCACGTGGGCCCACTGAACCGAATAATTTACCTTCATCACTGGCTCTGGCTGCTACTTCTAACAAAATATTTTCAAATGTTTTTGCACGTTCTTGCGCTTTTGAGAAAATTTCTTGAGCAGCTTTTTCAAGCTCAGCGCGACGCAACTCAAATTTGCGTTTGTTCTCGGGCGTTGCCGTCACAGCCTTGCCCTTGGGCAATAAATAATTGCGCGCATAACCAGGCTTCACGGTCACTTGCTTACCTAAGTTCCCAAGATTATGTACTTTTTCAAGCAAAATTACTTCCATCATGCACCTCTTTCAATAGGAGAAGCGCTGCCGAAGATCAACAACGCTATCTAATACAGCCACCAAAATCAATGCAATCACCGAATAAGGTGACAGCAGAATTAATACAGCATAAAAGCTGATGATCCAAAACCACGGCTTGGATCGTTTTGCAAGGCTGGCGTGAACCACACTTAAGCCCGCAGGTAAAAAAAGCAAGAACAGTAAGGGCAAAATATCCCAGGCGAGATTAACATGCCCCCAGATCCCAAGCAGATCAATTAACCACACGCCAATCCATGCGGAATGCAGGCGAATGATTAATAATTCCCGACGCAATCCACCTGGATTATAAAGAGCCGCCTGCCAAAGTCGGGCAATCACTAAATTTAGCAAACTTCCCAAGATGTTGAAGGCAATAAAAATACCCGTTGACATCTTGGCCATAGTTTGAACAACGTAAGGTTGCTCCAAAGCTGCCTTCAACATTCTCCAATTTTCACGCCCTTGCTCAAGTCCAGCAGAACCGAGCAATTGACCCGCTGTTTTTGCAAGCTGTTGGTAATAATGTATCCAAGCTACGACAACATCGTGAATAACCAAGTGCGTCACCAAGACGCCTGCGATCCCCATCAACACCGTCACTTGGAGCACAATGCGCCAAGAAGGCAAGATCCGTAAACACAATGCCGCAATGTAAACAAGCAGTGAACCGTAGAGCACATTCCCAAGCAAGACTTGCGGATGCCCAAGAAAAGCCCAAACGATCGCGGGCAATGAAATAGCAAGCGCTACCATCCCTCCTTCTTTTGGACCTTTGCGGAGAGTCACTAATCCCATGATGACGGCCCCAAGCCAACTCAACAGAGGAATAAAAGTCAGAGCAAAGGCAATTAAAACAGCATGCCAACGCCCCCGCAGGATGAACTCACCAAGTCTATGCACGCTGCACGCTCAACCATGCCCATCGCAAAAGGGCAATAAGGCCATCATGCGCGCACGTTTGATCGCAGTCGTCAACATGCGTTGATAGTACGCCTTTGTACCGGTGATCCGACAAGGAACAATTTTACCGGTTTCTGTGATGAAGCCTTTTAATAAGGCAACATCTTTGTAATCAATTTCAGTCGCATCTTCTGCGGTAAACCGGCAATACTTGCGACGACGAAAATTAGTAGGTGCTGACATTTATTCTGCCCTCTCTTGTGAATCCTGAGCCCGATCCCGATCACCACCGCGATCACGATCATCTTTTTCACGTCGTGCCATTGGCGAAGGTTCAGTAATCGCTTTTTTGGTTGCTATAACCATGTTGCGAATGATGGCATCATTGTAACGGAACAAGTTAGCCAATTCGTCCATGGCCGCTTGGCCGCATTCTACATTCATGAGAACGTAGTGGGCTTTGTGAAGCTTATTGATAGGATAGGCCAGTTGACGGCGGCCCCAATCTTCCAGGCGGTGGACCTTACCCTGACCTTCGCGCCCAGTAACAATCGCCGTATAGCGCTCGATCATCTGTGGCACTTGCTCACTTTGATCCGGGTGGACCATAAAAAGAATTTCGTAATGTCTCATATAACTCCCCGTGGATTCCAGCCTCCCAAGCTTGACCATCAAGCCCAGTGAGGCAAGGAGAATCGCGCATCATATCAGGATAGGAGGCTTGAGACAAGCAAAAGTACAGTCGCAAATTTACCTCTTCAATAGTTTGTTCAACTTTGATACACTCGGCTCAGAAACATAAAATACTAACCATTAGTACAATAGAAAAGTAAAAATGAACCCTATGAATAGACAATCGAACCATCAAGAAAAGAGCTCTAAACAATCCGTAGAAAATCAATTTGTACTCTGCTCAACGGGGCGTGAACCCCCTCAGAGCGACCATGGATCCGAGCGGCACTCTCACCCCTCTGAAAACCCTTTTATTTTGCGCCCACGACAAACTACGAAGAGTTCAATTAAACCTAAAGATTTTTTACTGGGTTTACTCTTAATCCTTACGCTAATTTTTGCCACTGTCTTATTGTTTATGATACTACCCATCATCTTCCAAGCACTCCCTTCTATCTTCAGAGCCTCTGAAAGTCCAAGTCAAAAAAACTCATCGAACAGCCTGGATTTTTTAAAGCATAATAATTTATTATTTGAAAATAATACTTTGAACTTTTCAGCCATTACTTTTGACCAACATCGTACAATCATTGATTTAGAAATAGAAAAAACTAAAAATTTAGAATCTAACGAAACCACCAAAAAATATATTGCATCATTTTCTAGCTTGCGAGAATACTCTGTAAACGCTGAAAAATCTTTAAATTCATTTTACAAATCATTGGCTTACAAAAAAGCAATTAACATTGAATTAATTGACATCCAAACAATACACATATTATTAACCGATTTCTCATTAGAATGCCACTTTTTATTTTTTGATTTTTTAATTAACACCGTCGCTTTTTTCGAAATGAACCCTCCCCAAAACATCAATTATCAGACAGTGATCCCAACATTTGATAAGATAAAAAACAATATCGCTTTTCACAATCGCGTTTTAAATTTAAAATTGACCTATATGGATTTTTTAGAAAATGTTTTTTTAAACAGTTTATTTAATGGCCAAAAAATATCCATTGATTTTACGTACGGTGGACCAAATAAAACTTTAGCAATAACAACATTTTCAAGAACGCTCTTCAGCCAATTAATTCTATCCGAAATGAAAGGAAATAGTGTTCGTCAGTTTCGTAAATTTTTATCGCGCAAAGAACTCAAAAATGCTCAATACCTTCTAGAGATAGAAAATTTTCTTACAGAAAACTCCAATCTTGAAAATAAATTTAAAAACGTAATCACTCAATATCTTTCAGAAAACAAACCGATTTATTGGTCAAATTCTCATACATGGATTAGTATTTTTTTTATATTCTGGTGTGGTGGTTTGTTTACTTTGCTCTACAAGCAGAGTAAAATGCTTGATGCCTCAGATAAAGATTTTTATCTTTCTGCAAAAACCGCCTTAGAAATGCAGCTTGATCAAAAAAATGTTTTTTGTGATTCAAATATTACAAAATTTATTGAAGAAATAGCTCATTTAAAAGCCCAAGAACATTCAATACGACTTGACAACCTCTTTTTTCCAAACCAATCAATTAGCAAAAGAGAAGCGTCTTTCAAAACAGAAATAAATAAGTTATTGAAGAGTCACAAAAAATCAGAATTCACATCTATCACTAAAGAAACACTTAAACCTCTAGAAAAATTCATCAACCTGAATTTGATTGATAAATTATTTAAAATTAACATCAAGGGCTGTGGAGTTCATTTTGAAAAAAACAATATTTTTTTCATCCGAACATCTTTGTTTCACATGATCCTTGACTTTTTCTTAACCGCCATCTCCTCTTATGATAAAAATAATCTCACTGTAACTTTGAAAAAAAACTCTTTTATTAGAAAAAAATCGATCGATACTTTACATAAAAAATTACTAGATACTGGAAATAACTTGCTTAAAAAAGGGCCCATCATTAAATCAAAATTTGAGTTCATTCAAACTAATACTAATTTTTCATCCAAACAAATTGAACTCATGAAAAACAAACAAAAAGAAACAAAAAAATATCTTGACACTCAGTCAAATAAGCTTAAAAAGCTCACTAAAAATTCAAATATTATCTTTTTACCCACAGAGAAATATAAAATAAAAAAAGAAAATCTTGAAAAACTAACAAAATTAGAAGAAACCATTCAAACAATAAAAAATAAAAACAATGAATTAATGGGAAAATTAGAATATGATGAATATATTAACAATTTACATATTGAAATTGAAGCCATTCAGAAAATCTTATCTCCATTGCACAGTCATATATCAGAAGAACGCATTAATACCCTTTTAAACGCACAAAAACATCTTGACACGTTAAAAATCTTAGAAGAAAAAACAAATCAATTAAATAAATTCATTAAAACTTGTCAAGCTGTTTCAACCGATCTAGATGAACAGGTCAAACAACTTAAACTTGAAGTACAATTTATTTCTTGCGAATTAGAAACTGCTGAAGCTATCATTCAAGCTGATCATCCTGAAGAAGATGATGGTTTAGAGCCTAATAATGAAAAAATCAAAGTAGAAGTTCCAAAGATCTCCACTCCAGCTTTAAATCAAGAAAAAAAACAAGAAATAGTTAATGATCAAAAAAAACCGGATGAAATAAAATTTGAGGAAGAAAAACTTGAAGAAAAATTCAATGAAGTTAAATATGAAAATCCAGAATACTGGCATGTGCTTCCTCCAAAACAAGATCGTCTTTCAGAAAATTTTAATAATATTAAAATTTCTACAGAAAAAAGACATTATAAGAAAAAAAATCGTATAACGCCTATCGAGCAAAAATCTGGCAAACCCATCTTGCATGAACAAGAAGCTTTAGTAAATCAATATATTGAACGGCTACACGCCTTTTTGGTCATTGATCCAAAAAAAATTTCTACACCAATGGGTTGTTTGCCCGCTGCAATTGTCTATCAAAATTTTAAGTTTTTTCATGCTTTCGACGTGCTAATTAAACAGCACCAAGATAAAAAACTTTCGACAGATCATTTAAATATTTTTAAAAATGACTCTTATTTAAGACAGGCCAATAAGATCCGAAACTTGTTAAGACATCCTGCTGAACATGGGTTCTCTACCAATTTTTTTAATAATCCTGAAAAAATAAAAGCGCTCATTGAGTCGCTTCGAGGATTGATCGCTTTTGAAAATCATTTTAAAATCACGAAAAAATTGAAAAATATCCCTTTAAATAACAGCGACAAAATCACACTCAACTTTGAAGAATTGCTCGATTGTCAACCATTAGATTTCCAATTTGAAAATATTATCCAACCCGACATTAATAGCATCGCCAAAGAAAATGTAAATTATGCACTTAATATGCTTGTTTCTATTCACACGTATATTTATAACAACCCTGAAAAGAAAGACATTTTGCTAGAAGAAGATCATTACATTCCAGCCTGCATCAAAATGATGATGCTTTTAATCCGTGATGGATTAAAGAATTTAAATAATGATGAAAAATATAGTAAATTTAGCAATTTACTTAGAAAAAACAAAGTACAACAAACAACTTTCAATGTATTAACAGATTTCTTGGCTCATGATGCAGCGGCATCTGAACAAACCCCAACATTCCTCACGAAAGATGGTGAGCTGGATACCCTTGTTGAGGACATTTCAAGAGGTCATATTTTAGACATCTTACAATCAGCTAAAACTTACCTATCTTGTTTTAATCAGGCTTTTAATGGTCAAAATAACAATCGCTTTGTTAGAATGAG
Source organism: Pseudomonadota bacterium (assembly GCA_021808365.1). Taxonomy (GTDB): domain Bacteria; phylum Pseudomonadota; class Gammaproteobacteria; order JAKBBU01; family JAKBBU01; genus JAKBBU01. Next base: position 28,799 of record JAKBBU010000003.1, on the reverse strand, counting down.
AGAAGCAAATAATAACAATAATCAAGATGTTACTCGTGAAGATCAACCCATACCTCATATAAATATTATTTTATCAGCCTCTTCTTATAAACCCAATAAAAGCAACTTGGAAAAAGATGATAAAAAGGAAAGTAATGATTTTAGAAATGAGACGACACAAACCCATTTCATATAAAATGAGCAAAAAATTAACAGTTACTTGCCTCCCTGTCTGCCTTATAGTAAGATTTATCTCATTTCTCACATTAATCAGTTACAGTGAAGACTATACCAATGTGCCTTGTGGCATTGCTGCAGCCTTCACTGTAACTGATTAATGTGAGAAATGGGATAAGCTGGTAAAAAACTTAATTAGAAGGTTCCCATGGCCATACACGAAGTACTCATTGTTCCCGACCCACGCCTGCGAAAGATCGCAAAATCTGTTCCGGCGCTTGATGATCAGGTTCGCCAAATCATCACTGATATGTTTGAAACCATGGAGGCTTCCCATGGCGCTGGTTTGGCTGCGACACAGATCAACATTCAACTAAGGATCGTGGTAATCGACGATGCGCATGTACGCCCCGAGCCTTTTTGCCTCATCAACCCTGAAATCCTGGAACGCGGCGGCGAGCAGCTTGCCCAGGAAGGTTGCCTATCCGTCCCAGGGCACTACGATGAAGTCAAACGTGCTGCCTGGGTTAAGGTTCGTTATTTCGACCAAGATTTTAAAGAGCAATTTATCGAAACGGATGATCTTCGTGCAGCTTCTGTCTTTCAACATGAGATCGATCACCTGGATGGCAAATTGTACATTGATTATTTATCCCGATTGAAACAACAGCGCATTCTGAAAAAAGTAGAGAAATTTCGCAAAGCGAATATGTAGAACTTAAAGAGGCCTCTGTGTCAAATAAAAAACCACCAGCGGTTCCCGCTGAACCTTACGCGATGGGGGATTCTCAAGGGGGAGAATCGCGATTCTCCCCCTTGAGTACAAACAAGCAACCGCTTACTTTTCAAGAATTGATTTTTACCCTCCAAAAATACTGGTCGGATCAAGGCTGCGTGATCATGCAACCCCTGGATCTCGAAGTGGGTGCGGGGACTTTTCATCCAGCCACTTTTTTGCGAGCGATTGGGCCAGAGCCGTGGAATACCGCCTTTGCGCAACCTTGCCGTCGCCCGACGGATGGGCGTTATGGTGAAAACCCTAACCGTTTACAGCATTATTATCAATTTCAAGTGATCTTAAAACCTTCTCCTGACAATATTGTGGATTTATATCTCAATTCATTACGCGCCATTGGTCTAGATCCACTGCAAAATGATATTCGTTTTGTGGAAGATAATTGGGAATCACCCACGCTTGGTGCTTGGGGATTGGGCTGGGAAGTCTGGCAAAATGGCATGGAAATCACTCAATTTACATATTTTCAACAAGTCGGAGGACTTGTCTGTCAGCCTGTAGCGGGTGAAATCACCTATGGACTGGAACGTTTAGCCATGTATTTACAGGGAAAAGATCATTTTCGTGATTTAGTATGGACGTATGGTCCTGATGGAAATGAAGTGACCTACGGCCAGATATTCTCACAAAATGAACGCGAATGTTCGGCTTATAATTTTGAGCATGCTGATACGGCAATGTTATTTCAACATTTTGAAGATTATGAAAAAGAATGCCAACGTTTGCTGGAATTAAAATTACCCCTGCCTGCTTATGAAATGGTGTTAAAAGCCTCGCATACGTTTAATTTGCTCGATGCCCGCCATGCCATTTCCGTCACTGAACGTCAACGTTATTTGCTGCGCGTACGCAGTTTAGCGCGTGCGATTGCGGAACGTTATTATGCTGTGCGTGAAGAATTGGGTTTTCCTTTATTAGAAAATAAAAAGGTATCGGCATGAAAACAGTGTAGGTTGGGTTAGCACGACCGAAGGGCGAGCGTAACCCAACATTCTCCTTTTTGCAAAGTGCTTTTGTTGGGTTACGCTCAGCCTAGCGGCTGTGCTAACCCAACCTACACAAGAATTCAATATTATTTAAGGTGAGTGAATGAAAGCAGATTTTTTAGTTGAAATTGGCACCGAAGAATTACCTGCCAAACCTTTGCTGGGTTTTATTGAGTTCTTTAAAAAGGCAATGGAAAATGGGTTAAATGAAGCTTCTTTAACTTACGGAAAAATTGAAGAATTTGCAACACCGCGCCGTTTAGCACTCTTGGTTCATGATCTTGACACACAAACACCTGCACGTGAAATTGAAAAACGCGGCCCTGCCCTTCAAGCTGCATTTGATGCTAATGGTCAACCCACACAAGCGATTTTAAGTTTTGTGCGCGCAAATGGTGTTTCTGTGGATCAGCTTGAACGTAAAGACACAGGTAAAGGTGTGTGGCTTGTCGCTCGCATTAAAGAAACTCCGAAAAAAGCTGCGGATTTGTTACCTGCGATCGTTGAGAAAGCCTTGAGTCAAATTCCTGTCGCAAAAAAAATGCGTTGGGGTCAGAGTGAATTTGAGTTTATTCGTCCGGTGAAGTGGGTTGTTTTGTTATTGGGTGAAGATGTTGTTCCTGCGCGTTTGTTTGGATTGGAGGCGGATCGTAAAACATATGGGCATCGGTTTTTGCATCCAGAAGCTGTGATTTTAAAACATGCGGCGGATTATGAAGAGGTGTTGGAAGGGGCGAAGGTTGTTGCGAGTTTTGAAAAGCGGCGGGATAAGATTAAAGAAGAGATATTACAAAAAAAAGTTTTTACCTTAGACAAAGATAAAAATGGCAATGTTATTGTGCTTGATGGTAAGAATGAAGGAGTCCTATTACAAGAAGTTACAGGATTAGTGGAATGGCCTACTGTTGTTGTTTGTAGTTTTGAACCACGTTTTCTTCAAGTTCCGAAAGAAGCGCTTTCTGCCTCAATGTGGGAACATCAGAAATGTTTTCCAGTAAGTCTTATCGTTCGAGGACGACCTCAAGCATTAAAAAAAGATATACATTTCAAAGAAACACCCTATGAAAATGAGGAATATGAACTAATAGGTGACTTAGTTTATGATTTAGACTCTTGTTTTATTGCTGTAAGTAATTTAGGTGATCATCCTAATATTAAATCAGGAAATGAACGTGTCATGCGTGCTCGATTGTCAGATGCTGAATTTTTTTATCACGAAGATTTGAAAAAAACGTTAGAACAACATCGTAAAGGATTAAAAACAGTATCATTTCAAACTGGATTAGGAACGCTTTGGGATAAGAGTGAAAGAATCGCCCGTTTCGCGCGTACAATTTTACATAAAATGAGACACTCTCAAGAAGGAACTTCTGATCCTGCTGCCGAGCGTATCTATGAAATTGGTCAACTATGTAAGTCTGACTTGATGACACAAATGGTTGGAGAATTTCCTGAGCTACAAGGAATAATGGGAACTCATTATTATAATCAAGATAATTCCATCTCTGATAAAGCTAAACCTGCTTCAGGCGAATTTATCGAACAACATTATTGGCCACGTTTTGCAAATGACCTTTTACCAACCTCGCCTAGTGCCCAAGCCCTCGCCCTCGCCGATCGCCTTGATACAATCATTGGGATCATTAGCACAGGTCAAATACCAACAGGCGACAAAGATCCGTTTGGTTTGCGACGTGCTTCGCTTGGGATTTTGCGAATTTTGATTGAAAAAGATCTGCCTCTTAATTTATATCAACTTCTCGAATTAGCGGCTGGTTTTTATAAAGACCAAAATATTTCGCTTAAAAATTCTAATACTGTCGATGATAGTTTTAATTACATCTTGGAGCGTTTGCGGGCGTATTATAGTGAAAATTTTAGACCTGATCAGATCACTGTTATTTTAGCCAAAAATTTGAAAGAGCCTTTACATATTGATTGTTGGCTTAACGCGCTTGATGAGTTTGAAAAAACTAACCCAGAAGCTTTCAATGCCCTTAAAACAGGCAGTAAACGTGCGCGTAATATTTTGAAGAAAGAAAATATAAATTTATCTGGACTACCTCAAGCTACTTTGTTTTCGATGCGAGAAGAAAAAGATCTTTGGACTGTATTAGAAAAAACAAAAGCTTCGATAGCAGAGAAGAATTCAAAAACAATTTCCAATGACACCAATTATAGAAAAAACTATACAGAAAATTGTAAAAAAATTCTCAATGAACTCTCTCAATTACGCGATCCTATTGATTGCTTTTTTGATACGGTTCGTGTGATGGATGAGGATGAAAAAGTCCGTAACAATCGTTTGCGCTTGTTGAAGGCTTTGGATGAGCTGTTTCTAGAGAGTGTGGATTTGTCGTTGTTGCAATAGTGATGGTAACTATGGCCTAAAAACAATCAGCTGTAATGTAGAGATCATCCGATAATGATTATCATTTGCGGTAAATAGAGGTAGACCGTAGATATCACTACTTGCAGCAACCAGCGCGTCAGCCATTTTTAATCCATGACTCAAGGTGAACAGTTCCAAAAAATAAATGGCTCTATTAGTAATTTCAGGCGTAATAGGCAAACACTCAACTCCCCTTTGCTTAATAAAACTTTTGAATGTATTTAACTCACGCTTATCACGCATGCCTTGCAACAATTCCATGTAAACAACATCACTTATCCCCCACATCGATAAAGCATCCAATGCCTCACCAGCCTTAGCATTGCCGCGTAAATACCAGATCATCACATCAGTATCAACTAAGGTCATGACGCGATTTCCTTAGCCCCCTAACAAAGCTATCCACGTCCTGCACTTTGGGATTGTCTCGCCAAAGACCAAATACGGACGACTCTTTAGTGACATTTTTTGTAAAAGGCACAACTCTTGCCTGAATTTGACCACGGCTAGTAATCAATACTTCCTCGCCTCGCCCAACGGCATCTAGTAGCGATTTGGTATGGATCCTCAAATCACGAATGGAAATACGCATGCTTCCCTCCAGAATATGTACATTTTTAAGTGTACACAAAAAAACAAAATCTGTCAACACTCACTCACCTCCGCAGCGCGGAGGACCCCTACGGCGAAACCAAGTTTTTTTCCCAGTGTTCTCCCACTTTTTGATAGCGAATCACTTCAGAAAATGTCTGGGTTCCCAAAGTATAAAAACAAAACGTTTCCGGCACCAATACAAACCCACAATAAAAGTCGCTCATCGGAATAGTTTGATTCACATATTGTTTTGATAATTGCTGATAACGATGCTCAAGATCTTGTAATGAATCGATGGGCTGACCCGAAGTATGAACTGAAAACCGAAGTTGTCGCTCCCGCGACAGAGTGTCCCAATAATGCTGATTTTCTTCTTGTGACAATGCTCGAACAACACCATCGATGATAATTTCACGTTGCTCCCGTGCAAACCAAAATGTCATCGAGGCTCTGGGGTTAGAAAGCTCGGCATATTTCCTCGTCCCACGTTGCGTGAAAAATAAAAAACCCTCATCAGAAATTTCCCGAATCGCAACGATCCTGCTGTGTGGCACGCCCTGCGACGTCGCCGTCGCCAAGACGGCGCGCTCCGGATCACCATATCCCTGCTCTTTTTCTTGCTCCAACCATTCTCTTGCCTTTATAATCCCCGCACTCATGAAAAATTACTCCTTTGAAATTATCCGCCAATACCTTGCTCCCCAACACTTGCTTTCTCGCACTGCTGGCCTGGTGGCCAATTGCCGCTGGCCTTGGCTTAAAAAACGTCTCATCGCCTGGTTCATCCAACGATATGAGGTTGATCTGAGCGAAGCCGTTGAAACCAACCCTCTCGCCTACCCCCATTTTAACGGCTTTTTCACTCGCGCGCTGCGGCCTGAATGTCGCCCAATTAAGCTAGATGATCACACGTTTGTCAGCCCTGCTGATGGCAGCGTGAGCCAATGCGGTACCATTGAACAAGGCACTCTCATGCAAGCGAAGGGATTTTACTTCAATGCTCAAACTCTCCTTGGTGGAAATAAGAACCATGCCAAGGCGTTTGAATCCGGTTCTTTTACCACCATCTATCTCGCGCCTAAAAATTATCATCGTGTACATATGCCTTGTACAGGCAAACTTATCGAGATGATCTACGTTCCCGGGCAACTTTTTTCAGTCAATACGCATACAGCAGAACATATTCCCAATTTATTTGCTCGCAATGAACGCGTGGTGTGTTTGTTTGAAACCACTCATGGATTACTCGCCGTCGTCCTCATCGGCGCCATGCTTGTTGCTAGCATTGAAACAGTTTGGGCGGGTCTCGTTGCCCCTAAACGCCCTAGAACAATTACATCCCTTGATTATCGTGGCGAGAATATTACAATCACGCAAGGTGCTGAACTCGGTCGCTTTGCACTCGGGTCAACGGTTGTTGTTTTATCCAATACACCAAAACTTAGCTGGCAGGATTTTAAATCAGGTGACGCGGTTCAGATGGGGCAAATATTAGGGGATTTTAAAAATTTTTCTTGATGTGGAATGTTGGGTTACGTCCAGCCTACGGCTGTTCTAACCCAAACTACACTTTTTTATTAAGGATCACGCCATGATCACAATCGCCCGCCCACACGATGCTCACCTACACCTACGCGCAGAACCTTTTCTCAAGCACACGGTTGCGGCCAGTACTGATTTTGGTTTTGCGATCATCATGCCGAATTTAGTCCCTCCTGTACGCACAGCACAAGAAGCACTGAACTACCGCCAACACATTTTAAATCACATACTTCCATCCTCACATTTTTATCCCTTAATGGCCTTGTATTTAACCGATGAAACAACGATCGATGAAGTCATTGCTGCAAAAAAAACTGAACATATTATTGGTTATAAACTTTATCCTGCGGGTGCAACAACACATTCTGCGGCCGGTGTAAAACATTTTGATCATTTAATGCCTGTTTTTGAAACAATGGCAGAATACGCATTACCTCTTCTTATTCACGGTGAAGTGACTGATCCTGCTGTTGATATTTTTGATCGTGAACGCCGTTTCATTGAACAGTATTTAATACCTCTGACTCAACGCATTCCAAATTTACGCATTGTGCTTGAGCACATTACGACACAAGATGCCGTTCAATTCATTCAGGATAGTGACCCTTCAATTGCAGCAACAATCACCATCCACCACTTAATGTATGATCGCAATGCCTTATTGGTTGGCGGGATCCGCCCGCATTTATATTGTTTACCTATTTTAAAAAGTCATCGCCATCAAGAAGCGTTGATCAAAGTAGCAACCAGCGGCCATCCTAAATTTTTCTTAGGTACTGATAGCGCACCTCATGCACGTTCAAAAAAAGAGTCGGCCTGTGGTTGTGCTGGAATATTTAGCGCGCCTGTCGCGCTGCCTTCTTATGCTGAAATTTTTGAGGCTGCAAATGCGCTGGATCAATTAGAAGCCTTTGCCAGTTTTAATATGACAGATTTTTATGGTTTGCCACGTCGTGATGAAAAAATCACCCTAGTGCGTGAAGATTGGAAAGTGCCTGAAATATTGCCCTTTGGCGATGAAACCATTATTCCGTTTCGTGCGGGAGAGGTTTTACATTGGAAGGTTGTTTCTTAGCAACCGCTCGACGTACGAAAAAAAAGTGATTCTTCTTGCTTTCCTATCAACAGATCGGTAAAACTATGGTTTTGAAAATTAGAGGATCCTGACATGATCACAGTAAATTTTCTTGGACTTAGAGAAATTCCAAGTAATTTAGAAGAACTCTCAACACTAATAACCACACCTTTCATAGATTTAGATGAGAATTCCCAAAATTTTGTCCGCTTTTCTTTACTCCAATGCGGCCCAATGTACTTACCTTTTTTTCGTTCGCCTACAATTACGAATGCCGTTTTTTCAGCTGAACTCAACGAAAAACTAGATAAGGAAAAACTAATAGCTGCTCTTGAAAGAGGATTAGCAAGCATAACAAAAAAGCTTGAGAAAGAACAAGAGCAACCAATATTAGAGCTGATAAGGAACATACCTACCCTAAAATTAAACAATTCTTCTAGCTTAATTGAGACACTGCAGATTGATGCAAGGTCTGAACTAACGCTTTAAAAATCTTAGGATTTCCACCGACAATATTGCCCGTCTTATAGTAATCATGTCCGCCTTGAAAATCGCCGACTAATCCGCCTGCTTCTTGGATTAACAAGATGCCAGCGGCCATGTCCCAGGATTTCAAACCCATTTCCCAAAAACCATCAAAACGACCAGCGGCTGTATATGCTAAATCGAGAGCCGCTGAACCCGCACGGCGTACGCCCGTCGTCAACGGTAAAATGCGCGCAAACCCTTCCATATAGGCTTCTAATGATTGATCTTGTCGATAAGGAAAACCTGTTGCTAAAAAAGCCTCACTCAATTTTGTTTTTGTGCTGACCCGAAGCCGACGATCATTGAGTTTCGAACCAGAACCTCGTAAAGCTGTAAATAATTCTTGGCGAACAGGATCATAAATAACACCTGCTTCCAAACGACCTTTGACTTCAACCGCGATCGACACTGCAAAATGAGGTAATCCATGGATAAAATTATTCGTGCCATCAAGAGGATCGATGATCCAAACACACTCATTATTTTCATGCCCCTCCTGGCGACCACCCTCTTCTCCCAAGATCGTATGCTCGGGATAAAATTCGCGAATAATCGCGATGATCTCAGTTTCCGCTCGGCGATCAATTTCTGTTACAAAATCATTACGACCTTTTGTAAAAACTTGGACGGTTTCAAGGGTATCTACACCACGAAGAATAATATCACCAGCACGACGCGCGGCTTTCACCGCAAGATGAAGGAAGGGAAGCATTAATAATCCTCTTCAGCGGCACCCGCTGAACATTACGCGATGGGAGATTCTTAAGGGGGAGACGCGATTCTCCCCCTTAAGTACAAGCAAAAGCTTTGCTTTTGCGCAGTATCTAAATAAATCAATCCTCTTTAAGCGCAAGACGCAATCTTTTCATTGCATTCTGCTCAAGTTGTCGAACACGTTCGAGTGAAATACCATATTTATTAGCAAGATCTTGAAGCGTTGCTTTTTTCTCAAGCAACCACCGCTGTTGTAAAATATCTTGGCTGCGCTCATCCAACGATTGGAGCGCCTGGTAGAGTCGATCACGACCTTGAGAAGAGGAATCATCCTGCTCCAATAGATATTCGGGATTGGCTTTTTTATCTTCCAGATATTCAGACGGTGCAAAATTGCCATCATCTTCATCCGTAAATCCATCAAAAGCTAGATCATGGGCATTCATGCGCATGTTCATTTCAACAACATCGCGGGAACTGACATCCAGATCTTGAGCAATGGCTGAGGTTTCATCATCACAGCGACGTTGAGATTTACGTAAATTAAAAAATAATTTACGCTGCGCTTTCGTGGTTGCAACTTTGACAATCCGCCAATTGCGCAAAATAAATTCGTGAATTTCTGCTTTGATCCAATGAATTGCAAAAGAAACTAAGCGAACTCCGACAGAAGGATCAAACCGTTTAACTGCTTTCATCAGACCAATGTTGCCTTCTTGAATCAAGTCAGCAATCCCTAAGCCATACCCGCCGTAACCTTGAGCAACTTTGACCACGAAACGTAAATGGGGCAAAACCAACTGGCGCGCGGCTTCAACGTCTTGTTCTTCATGCCAGCGCTTGGCGTATTCAAGTTCTTGTTCATGCGTTAACAGGGGAATAGCATTCACACGCTGGATGTAGGCATCTAAGCTACCCAAGGGACCTAGGGCTAAAGGAAGACTAACAAGCTGTTTGCTTTTTTCACTCATGCTTGAACCTCGTGGGGATTGAAATTTTGTGCTGGAAAAACAGTGCGTTATGGAAACTCATGCAAAGTCTCACGAATGATAAAGAATAATAGCATAATCCAGCGAAAATGAGAAGGATCGCGTGATAAAACTTATACCAAAATCAAGGAGACGAGTTGAGTGCATGATATTCAACTAGAAGCCTTGAACGCACATCTTCAATTTGAGGGCGATCTTTAGGAGAGAAGTGGCAACAATACAGCATGGCTTGATAAAAGGCGGAGTCTTCCTGCGGTGAGGGGATGAAAGATTGTTGTTTGAGTTTAGACGTAATTTCGTTTTCATAAAACTCAATTGCTCCGCTGTAAAAACTTGAGTTATAGTTTCGGCGTAGTCGCGTGGAAAGTACACTAACCATATCTAAAAGTGAGTAGCTCCAAACGTCCCCAAAGGGTTCTTCCTGGATGATCAAAGCCAGTAAAATCATTCCATAAGCGTAAACGTCTGAGCATTTTGAATTAAAGACTTGGTCAGCCTTCTTATTTCCTTGGCCAAAGAAAAATTCGGGCGGGAAGTAAGTTGGGGTGCCTCGGCTGCCTAAAGACTCGTTCTCATAACTAGACAACCCAAAATCGCAAATTTTAGCGCGATATTCTCTATTAATTAATATATTATCAATTTTCAAATCTGCGTGAATGATATTAGCTTGATGGATTGTCGCTAATCCATGTGCAACATCGATGGCAATGCGGTAGAAGGTTTGAAATGGACAATTAGGTTCATAACGCAATAATTGGTTCAATGTGCCATGAGGCACATATTCCATGACCAAGGCGAGATGCAAATTGTCGCTGCAAAAAGCGATGAGCTTAACTATGTAAGGTGAGTTTAATTGGTTCATGAATATAACTTCTTTCTTGAAGCTCTCGAAGTTCGTTGAATACTCTGAAACATTACTATAATTAAAAAATTTTATCGCCACGCTCCCATTATTATATTGGCCTTGAGCTACAACCGAAAAAGAACCCTTCCCTAGATTATTATTCAATATTGATAGTTTCGAGCAGTCGATCTCCGTAGGCAATGTTTCTTGCTTATTTGAAGCAATTGGCGGAGGTAAAATCTTCCTAATTTCTTGAAATAGTTCAAATCCATCTTCTTGTAGTGCGTTTAAAAACTGGGAGTTTTCGGAAAAACATCCAGTGAAAAATGATTGAAGCACGAACTGAATTTCTCCTGTTTCATACCCCTCATTTTCTTTTTCGCTAGCCCAATCTTTTATTTTTTTAATAGCCGTTTTGTTACAAAATCCATGGGACAACGTTGCATCGTTTATGATGTTACGAAATTCTTTGAGGGCCTTAACACAATCTATCTTTCCATCACTACAATCATTTTTAATAGATCTTGCTTTAAAAAAAGATGCAGTGTTATTATTTGCTAGGTTTTTCGTTTTTAATTGATTAACAGCGTTAATAAAGCCCTCAAGATGTTGAATCGCAGCCTCATAAGCCGCACTTTCTTTCATCTCTTTTTCGCTATTGGATAAGACATTCAAAGCTGAGTAAAATTTATTAACCCATTTCTCGGCCGTTTTTAATCCGTTACCTTGCTTCTGGAAAATAGCGTCTGAAAGTTCGTCGATAGCTTTTCCAGCCAGGGTCTTCCTGTTCTCTTTAAAGTAAGAAACATTCAGCTCTTGATCGATAGCTTGTAAATTTTTAAATAGTTGTGTTTGTAGGCCATTGAAGACTATTTTCCAGTTAAGGGCGACTCCATAATTATTTTTATTGCCTTTCATTTATATTTCTCTAATGGTTTGTTTTTCCAAGTTTTCTCTCAAAGTAATCAATTTGAATTTCGCTCAACGGGGTATGAAACCCCATGGCTTTGCGCCTGCGGCAAGCCGCGGGGAATTCAATTAAATTGAGAATGTTTAATTCTAATACACTGCATAGCTGAGCTCAACCTAAAGAAATTCTGCATAGGATAAAAGAGCACAAAGCAATGTTAACTTTCTTATTTTTATCATAAATTGTCAAATCCTTTTTTTAAATCGAGGATTCTCAACCTTTCAACAATGTACAAATAAAAATGCTCTTACACAAGTATATGTAAGGGCATTTTTATTTGGCGGAGAGGGAGGGATTCGAACCCTCGATACGGGATTAACGTATACACACTTTCCAGGCGTGCTCCTTCAACCACTCGGACACCTCTCCAAAGAGAACAAAAAAACTAAAGATGATAGATCAAGCTAAACAGCACCTCATTGGAATAAGGTTTATAGGTTGTATTGACTGTTCCATCAGTTAGGGACTGAGAACTCTCATTAAAGCTAGGAAAGTAGCTGTAATCATATTCAGCTCTAACATTTAAATTCTTATAAACTGTTGTTTCAAAACCACCACCAAAACGACCACCGACCAATGTTTTTGTGAATGTATTAGACGAACCGTTTAAACCACCATCGCCCGTAGTAGATTTTGAATTAAAAACAGCAAACGTGGGACCCACTGCAAGATAGGCCAAGGTATCTGGTGTGATAAAAAAACCAGGGTCAAAACTAGCGCCAAAAGTACCTTTTACCCTCTCAGAAACTGTAAGAAGGTTAGGCGCGCTGGTCTGATTATTTGCTGTTGCATTTGCGCTATTAAACATGCCATAAACTTCAGCACCTGTATAGAGATGGTGAGCCCAACGATGACCATACCCTGCAAAAAGCCCCCCTTCGACACCCAGAGCACTCAAATTATAAGATCCCGAAGCACCTACTGCAACCGAAGGAAAAACCCCGCTTTGCGAAACCGTGGTCTGGTTAATACCAACTGCACTAGCGCCAATATCGGCGCCAATATAGGGACCAGTATACGGATCATAAGGATCATTCCAGGTAAATGCGCCAACGGCTACTGAAACTAAAACAAGGGGTAATACAAAAAATAACTTTTTGACCATTTGACTCATTTGCATTCCTTTTCTCCCGCCCTTAACTAAGAATACTTAAGAAGCTTAAATATGATAGACAACACTCAATAATGCCTCATTACTAAGCGCATAATAACGTGCATTATTTTCCCCCAAAGAGCTCCTAGAATAGTAAGAATCATTAAACTCTGGAAATACACTAAAATCATACTCACCTCGAATATTGAGGTTACGATAAATTGCTGTTTCAATACCTAGTCCAAAGCGAGCACCGGGCAACACGCGAGTAAATGAATTGTTAGAACCTACAAGCGCGGTATCTTGAGTTTGTGGCACTGAATTAAAAAGTGCAAATGTTGGGCCAGCAGTGCCATAAAACAGCGTATTGGGTGTAAGAAAAACACCTGGATCAAAATTGACCCCAAATGTTCCCAACATTCTATACTTAACCGACGCATCAGGATTTTCAATTGGATTGTCAGTGTTTGGATTATTCGTAGCTGTCGCCGATGCACTATTTAGCATGGCATATACTTCACTACCAAGGTATAGATGATAGGGCAACCGTTTTCCATAACCAACGAACAAACCACCTTCAACACCGGTAGCATTCTCCGTATAGGTTGCAGAACCACTAGCACCGTGGATCAGCGATGTAACAATTTCATTCGTATCATGAATACTTGTAACATTAGCACCCAATTCAGCACCCACATAAGGCCCTGTGAATTGATCCCCGTCAGTCACCTTCCACCATGGGGTAGAACTACTTGTGGACGCATATGAGGACGCGCAACCCAATAAAAGGAACACTAGACAGACTCGCCAAATTTTTACCATCGCCCCGCTCTCCCTGAAAAATCGAAACCTTAAAAAGCCCCTTGCCAGAAATTAGAAGACAAAAAAGACCGTCATATAGGACTCAGTTTGTGAGCTTACCATAACTTTACGGGGGAACGGAACACTATCCATGTAAGAGATATCATATTTTTTAAAACATCTTAGTTACACCAAACCGTTGGACCGTTGGTTTTAAAACTGCGCTTTATAGTATCCTCTCTGAAAAGACCTTGACTTCGTGCTGCAGAGTGGGTTTAATGCGCATCCGCGGTCTTTTTTTAAAGTTGGCGTTCAAGCCTCTTGCTTTAAAACAAACCAAATGGCCAGATAGCTCAGTCGGTAGAGCAGAGGACTGAAAATCCTCGTGTCGGCAGTTCGATTCTGCCTCTGGCCACCATTTTTTCGTTTAAAATCAAACAATTAAAAAACAAAAGAAGGTTTCGCAATAAGTAAGATTTTTTAGTAGGCCTATCACAAAGACCCTATCAAACGTTTAATCTTAATGATCTCCCTGTTAGACCAGTTTTAAGCAATCATTCCCTCACTTGGGCATGGTGCTTCACATAAATTATGTTTAAAAAAGCCAAAATCATACCTCTGAAACAATTTTTCACTCGGCAAATAATTGACATCACGCAGGTGAAAAGACTTATAATTGGTCCAACACGACCTACCCCCTTCATTGTTCTTAATGAACCGGAGAAAAAATAATGACTAAACATGATCCAAGAGCGCCGGGCGCAGCCTGGTTAAACCCTTACTTGATGTCTCCCAATGTGCAACGTAGCATTGATTTTTATCAAAAAGCGTTCGACTTTAAATTAACTGAGTGTGTCGAAGGTGAAGATGGTCAGTTGATGCACGCCGAGCTGCGTCATCATGATGCGCTCATTATGATCGGCTTAGAGGGACAGCATGATATGCCCATGTGTTCTCCTCAAACAACGGGTGTTTCTAGCCCTATCTGTCTCTGTGTTTATGTCAATGACGTGGATGCGTTTTTTAAACATGCTGTTGCACAAGGTGCTCAAGTTGTCTTTGAACCCAGTGATATGTTTTGGGGTGATCGCGCATGTTGTTTATTAGATTTGGATGGCTATAGTTGGACGTTCTGCAGTTATTTAGGTGATGAACACATACACTCTGCTGAAGGTTGCTGTGGCGGACATCATTGAAGGATTAATATGAAAACAGTTTCTATTCCAAAGAAATATCAACACACTTCACCTGCAGGTGCGCAAGTCAGAGTATTAATGAATAATCAACATGGCGGCATTGCGCATTGCACGCTTGAAGATCAAAAAATATCGAAAGTTGTTCGGCATAAAACAGTCAGTGAATTTTGGCATGTTCTTTCGGGTAAGGGCGCAATTTGGCGCAGAGATGACGAATATGAATCGATCACGCCTCTTGAAGCAGGCGTTACTATTGATATTCCATTAGGCACGGATTTTCAGTATCGCAGTGATCATGATGATCTCGTTTTTATTTGTGTGACGATGCCGCCTTGGCCTGGCGCAGATGAAGTTGCTTATGTGGATCAAGGCGCGTGGGAACCAAATTAAGCATTCAACTTGCTAAACTATGCTCTTGCTAATATTGGAGTGACATTGCTAACGCAGATGCTAAATCAACTCTTTCATTAATATCGCTCCAAGCTTCTTCCCTGCATTTATTAACCATACCCAATGTTTCGGCCATGCTGATCTTTATGGAGTAAACCTCATAAAGCTCATTCACATCATCAGACTCAAGGTTCTGTTCTGATAATTTTTTCAACTCATTAATGACTTGTTCTTTGTAAGTCGGTGAAGCTGGAAGCGAAATTCTTTTTCTCGTTTCTGCGCTAACTTTTTCCCCACATTGCTTAATTTCATCCTCTGTAGTAGCGGCGTTGATCTGTGAGGAGTAAGTATCATAAAGTTCCTTCACATCATGGGGCTCAAGACGCTCTTCTAAGAATTGTTTCAAATCATTAATAGCGTTCTTTTTGTAAGCTTGAACAGGATCAGGCAAAAACATATTTTGATTAATCATCTCACTAACCATCTTTTGCATATCTATTTTTGCAAGATCTTCTGGATTCTCTACTTTCATGATTGATTCTAAAAGATTATTCAGCAATGGAAAAGCAAAACTTTTATCACCTATTTGATTTAAAATCATTGCTAAATTAGCAATCAATTGATTTTTAGCCAGAGTGAACTCATTTTCATCTTCACTCGGAAAAAATGGAAGTCCATCCCCAACAGGTTCTAAATCAGGGATATTATCAAAATCCAACTTTCTTACAATGTGAACAGGAGGATATTCTGACAATTTTATTCTATCGTTAGGAACGACAACCTCCATATCGTCCGCTTCAAAACCTGAGTCTAGCATTTTTTTAAGAATAGACAGTCCTTTGCTAAAATATTCGAAAGCTTCATACAACTCAATTTCGTTTATAATGTTTTCTTTAAATAAACTTATTTTCTCCATCGCCGAGTCGCGTATTACCGTCACTTGTTTTGTCAGATCATCCAGAAAATTTTTTTCATTTTTATGGCGATTGGATTGTTCAAGAATATTAGCTAATAAATAAAAAGAGTCATTTTTAATTTTTCTAAATTGTGCTTTTTGCTCTTCGTTAAGTTCCATATTATTCTCCCATTTGTTATTTTCTGAGGCTATGAATTTTATCGTTATTTTTTTATAATCGCAACAAAAATATGATAAAAATTCCGATCGGCAGGTTTGGTGAGGCTGTTTGGAGAAATATGCCTGCGTGCTAATAAAAATATCGTCATTGATATAAGCGTTATGTAATTTGTTGAGAAGTATGCTGACATTCTAAAAAATGCTACCCTCGCGCTGTCAGATACCTATCAAGGAATTATCTAACCCTTATAGCAATCACAAGATTTTTTCAACCTTAACTCTTCATTGCGGATATCACCAATAAGGGCGGTCGAATTTTATGAATGGAAAAATCAGCGTTATCGTAAATGTTTTGTATCTTCATTTTCTTTGATCACTCACTTTCTTTAGAATTCATAAAAAATTGTGTTATTGGGTTACGCGCAATTGCGCTAATCCAACCTACATTTTTTGCAAAATTGACAAACTTTTGAACTGGTATCATAATAAGCTCAGCTTTTTCATCTCAATCAGACATTCAATCATGCTCAGAATGAACAACCCCAAAACTAAGCGCATTCTAGCCCTGATCGGGGTAAGCTTAGGTTTATCAATAGGTGGCATTGCCTATTCGACTATTAGCACGGCGCTTGCCTCCATTGGCCATGATCTTGGAGCATCGATTACCGAATTGCAATGGATCATGAATATCTTTGGCATCAGTATTTGTAGTTCTCTTGTAATTGCTGGCCGCATTGCAGATATGTATGGAAGAAAGCGTCTTTACTTGCTAGGCATTTTCGGCATGATGGTTTCAATGTTATGCTCAGGATTCGCTTCAAATATAATTTGGATTTTCATCGGTCAAATATTATTTGGGCTTTCAGCCGCAATCATATTACCCGTTTCACAAGTTTTACTTTGTAATGCAGTACCCAAGGAAGATCGCGGGAAAGCGATTGGTTTATGGGCGGGCATTTCGGGTGTTGCCTTGGCAATAGGCCCTTTATTAAGTGGTTTTGTAATTACAGCACTCAGTTGGCGTTGGGTTTTTTTAATCAATATTCCAGTTTCTATTTTTAGCGCCATTTTTACAGTGCTCTATGTATCAGAATCACGGAAAGCAAACGATACGGAATCCATCGATTGGCTGGGCAGCTTTTTTCTCGCTTTAACTGTTGGTTTTTTTGTATTAGGTATCACACAAACGTCATCATGGCCATATGGCATCGTGGCAAGTATTTATGCCACTAGCCTTGCGAGCTTCTTCGCATTATGGGCTGTTGAACGAAAAGCTAAACATCCAATTATTCGATCAGATCTTTTTAAAAATCGTTTATTTTTAACTGCATCAGCCGCTAATTTTTGTATCATTTTCTTCATATGGGCTATTTTCTTCTTAATGCCCTTGTATTTACAGAATGCACGTCATTACTCTGTTCTTCAAACAGGTTTAATCATGCTGTTCTTCACCATTCCATTGTCTATCTTTTCACTCATAGGAGGTAAATTATACAATCAGCATGGAGGACGACCTCTGATCATCTTGGGCTTTCTATTTTTTATTGCATCAACTCTGATTCAAATCAATTTCAATGCGCATACACCCACGCTGGTCATTGAATTAGGCGCCCTCCTTTTGGGTATCGGTTGGGGCCTTTCTTGGGGACCCACCACCACAGATGCTATCTGTACACTTGCGCCTGAAGATGCCGGTATTGCATCAGGCTCCTTCATCACAATTCAAGAAACAGGTGGAGGTCTTGGATTGGCCATTACTGTCGTTGTGGTTAACTCCGAAAGTAATTTTGTAACAGGTTATCAGCATGGCATGTGGCTATTATTTTTCATCAGTGTTATTGGGCTCATCCTTGCCATTTCTATGAGAAAAAAAGATAGGAAATTCTTATCATGAATAAAACGAATCTACAGCTCACCATTCACCCATTGCGCGCACTCAAGGATAATTACATTTGGACGATCGTCAACCCTATAGCAAAATTAGCGATCGTTGTTGATCCAGGTGAAGCAACGCCAGTGGAGCATTTTTTAAATGATCAGGGCTTAACGCTCTCTGCTATTTTAATCACACATAAACATGGGGATCATTGTGCCGGAATTGCTCAATTAAAATCTCATCATGTTCGCGTCTATGCACCTGTGGGCGCTGTAACTGCTCATGTCACCGATACCGTCATTGGAGGTCAAGTCATTTTATTCCCTGAGTTTGGCTTAGAGTGTCATGTCTTGGCTATTCCAGGACATACTTTAGAACACGTTGCCTATTATGATGGGATGCGTTTATTTTGTGGAGATACTTTATTTGGCGCAGGATGTGGGCGAATTTTTGAGGGAACACCCACGCAAATGTATGCCAGTTTGCAACAATTAGCCACTTTATCACCTGAAACGTTAATGTATTGCGGGCATGAATATACCTTGGCTAATTTACGCTTTGCCTTGGCCGTTGATCCTGATCATCAACCTACTTTAGATCGATTTGAGGAAGTACAGAAAAAAATGGAACGCCACGAACCTACCCTACCTGTAACATTGCGCGAGGAACTTTTAACTAATCCTTTCTTGCGTTGTCGTGAAGAAACGGTAATTCATGCTGTTGAAATGAAGGTTGGGAAAAAATTGACGAATGAAATTGATGTTTTTGCAGCGATGCGGGAATGGAAAAATAATTTTTAAGGTGTTTTTCGAAGTCCCCACGCAATTCCTGCAAGCGCCGCTAATGAAACACCAACAAGTAACCACATCGCACAATGAAATCCCGACATAAAAAAGCTTTGAAAAATGGAGGTTATTTCTGAACTCCCTAAATTAGAATATTGGCCAAGTAGATTCACAGCCTTGCTGGGATCACTCAATATATCACCCGCCCAAGCACCTGGTGTAACTTGACGAGCCGCCAAATCACCTAATAATGCCGCTTGTGCACCTGCATGATAAACAACTACGCCAATAGCAAGACCGACCGCTCCTCCCACATTATGCATCGTCCATGACGATCCTATAGCCACTGAACTGATGTCTTCTGGAACAGAAGAAAGTGCAGCGACGGTTGATGGCCCTAAAATGCAAGCCCAACCCATCCCAAAAAGAATAAACGATATCATAACATATGATAAAGAACTGCTCGGCGCCAATTGCGTTTGCAATAAAGCGGATATCACTAAGAAAGAAAACCCTAATAAAAGCGGTATTTTAACACCAACACGATCGGCCAATTTACCTGCTACCGGTGAACAGAGTGCAACCATGGCTGTTGCAGGCAGCAGCATAAACCCAACGATATATTCCGTTTCATTGCGCATATTTTGAAGATAAAGCGGCAACAAGAAAAAGGCCAAACAATAAAAAAATGCTAATGAAAATGTCGCGATCGCACTTGAAATGAAAATACGATTCGTAAATAAGTGAAATTGAATAATGGGCGATTCCACTCGGTTTTCAATGAAATAGAACGAACTGAACGCTAAAAATGCCGTCAAAAATAAACTGTTTGTCTTCCATGACTGCCATCCCCATTGTCCACCTTGTGTTATTGCTAAAATTAATCCCGTTAAACCAAGCATTAGAAAAATCATGCCAAACCAATCAATTTTGGATCCATGCGCTCGATTATATGACTCTTGAACACTGGCCAGACAAATCATAAATCCAAGAATAATGGTCGGAACATTCACAAAAAAAACCCAGCGCCAACTCAAGGCTCCAACAAGTAGCCCTCCCACAACAGGGCCCATTGCTAGGCCGAGCGTACTCGCCCCAAAGAAAAATCCCATCGCTTGATTTCGTTCTTCCGATGGAAAAGCATGAAAAACGATCGAGCCCGAAGCGGTGTATAAAATAGCGCAAGAAATCCCTTGTATAAAACGAAAGAGGATTAAAAGGTGCATTGTATTGGATAATCCGGCACCTAATGAAGAAAGACAAAAAACGATCATGCCGATGTAGAGCACAAGACGCCGACCATAGAGATCAGCCAAACGCCCCATGATTACCATGAACGTTGATAAGGCTAAGATAAAGACATTGATGATCCATTGTAATTGCGTGACGGTTGCGTGCAAGCCCAATTGAATGGCGGGCAATGCTGTATTGACGATGGTAAAATCAATACACCCGAGAAAACTCGCAATGCTTACACCAACGAGAACCCACCATTTTTTTGTATTGTTCACGAACTCGCTCATGCTTGTTCCATTAGCTTACCATTGCAATTTTTCGATATGGTCAAATTGGATCGTTTCAACGCCTGATGTTGAATGAAGGGTCACAGTACCCGACAAGGGCCCCGAAAGGGTATCACTGGTTGCGGTAGCGGGCAAATTATTAACGACATGCCCCTCAACCGTTAATACCCAACTACCTACGCCTCCGAGAGTTGCTGAAGGGGAACTTGCTACGCCACTGAGGTTAATCACATCTGTCCACCCTTGCCCAGTCGCACCATGAATTTGATCATTGCCATCGCCTAAAGCATAGTTGAATGTTGCATTTCCATCTACCCATGCCTTATCATTACCAGCACCCAAATTAATAATATCCGTCCCATTACCTGCGATGATAGTATCATTATTCGGGCCCGCTGTGATCGTAGCGTTACCATGACCAGCAATCAAAGTATTCGTTGCTGTTCCACCGCCGCCAATAATGGTGCCATTACCCGTCAGCTCAATCACATTATTGACATTATTTGTTCCTGTCAGTGTACCACTAGTACCTTGAAGCGTTAAATTAGGGTTATAACCATAAAATAACTGAACACCCGAGCTACCTGTCGATGGATTCGGAACACCGAATACAAAGTCACTAAATCCATTTCCTGTCACATCACCTACGCCTTGTAATATCGCATTGCCGGGTATACTGCTCGCATTGTTCGCAACTGTTGTAAACATTAATCCTTCAGAGCTATTAAATGAACTTAATGAAAGTGTTGAACCATTGGCAATCGTATTGGTCCCATAAATTAAATAGGCAGTCAGTGTCGTACCATTTTGCACGCCCACTAATAAATCACTATACCCATCACCGGTGAAATCACCGGCACTAGCCACTGAGAAAATCGTATCCCCTGCAGGCGCTTGAATGGTGAAACCTTGCAATGCACCACCGATATCCGTGGGTGAATAACTACCTTGAATCGTTGTTTGGCCCGTGATGACATAGGCCAGTCCATTTGTGCCTGAAGCAATCGCAATATCATTATGCCCTGCCCCTGTGAAATCACCAATCCCTGTAACAGAACTACCCACATCATTGACAGCTGCTGTACCATTGAAGGTAAACCCATTGCTACCCGTTAATGTATTTGCATCAATCGTAGCAGCAAAAGCACTGGAACTACCAAAGATCACTGTGGCACGCCCATCCGTCACGGCACCTGGACTACCGATAATAAAGTCACTGAACCCATTTCCTACGAAATCACCGACAGAATTTAATTGCATAGAACCCGCTGCTCCATTGGTCGCATTCAATACTTCAAAACCATTCGCGCCATTTAATGAAGAAACCGCAAACGTGGCTCCCAACGTAGCACCAGTACCAAAGATGACATACGTATTGGTATTATCTGAAATAAGAAGATCGCTGAGCCCATTGCCATTAAAATTATCAACGCTACCCACAGCAATACCTAAATTCGTGCTAATACTATCGGTGATCTTCGTGTCGGCTGCATAAGTACTTAAATTGTAAGGTGTGCTTGGATTACCCGTTGAGAAATTACCATAGATCAAATAGGTCGTGTTAATACCAGGAGCACTGGCTAGAATAGAACCATAACCACTGTTATCGAAGTTAGACACTCCTGCAACAGAGGTGCCTAGTAAAGCCCCTGTGGTGGGTAGGTAAAATTCAACACCTTGGTTCGTGCTCGGTAATGAAATTGCAGTTGTGGGTGTCCCTTCTGTCGCTGAACCCAGATACACGAAAATTGCACCTGCATTTGTATGGGTTCCCCCTGATGTGGTTGTTGACGTAGGTGCCCCGATCACAAGATCCCCAAAACCGTTGCCATTCATATTGAAATTTCCACCTGTTGAAGTGCCCATGGTATTAGCAGTTCCCACAGGATCAGATAATCCGTTGATCTGCACGTAATAATTATATTTTGTATTGACGGTGACGGTTTCCATATTGCTTGTATTACCACTGCCGTCATTCAACGTAACATCTAACACTCGTTGCGCATTCGGTGTGACAGGTGCGTTATTGGAATACGAAACCCGATCTAAAATATCTTGTACTTCAAAGGTTGGAGTGATGGATTGAGTAATCGTGAAAACTAAAGGTGTCCCATTACTGCCCCCTGAAATCGTACCTACAGCCTGATTATTAACAGACACCGTACTGCCAGAGACAGTCACTTGACCTCCCGCAGTAATCGTTAATTGATCATATTGCGTTGCACCTGAACCATAGGCAACTGTAATATTACCGCCTATATTAAAAAAAGAACCCGTCGTATTAAGCTCAGTCACTGCCCCTGTTCCCGCAACTACTGTAGAAAGCCCAGCCGGCACGGTATAGCCGGTTGTGGTATTTAATCCACTCAAAACAGGCCCTATAAATTCTAACGTACTGGTCAGGGTGTTACTTGTTGGTGTATGTGCACCTGAAGCCGTCACCACGTAACTCACACTCCGCGTCGTCGTGTTTGCTGTATTGGCTGAATCTGTATTTGTATAAGAGACACCCTCTAACACATTCTGATATTGCGCAGCAGTCGCAGAGCCTGAAATCGTGAGGACGCCCGTTGACGTATTAAAACTTGCCGTAAGCCCACCATTGTTTGTAAGCAAGCTAGAAGAAACACTCAACACATCTTGACCACTTTGATAACCATTTATAGTCACCGTCGCACTCGTCATATTAACCGTACTGCTATAATTTTCTGCCAACGTCAATCCAGGTGTCACTGGAACAGCTTGGTTGTTGATGAAATCATTTCCGTTATAATTAAGGGTATCTGAGTTGGCTAATGTGGGCTGATCACTGATAGGAAAAACTGCAAGATTTGACCAAAAGAGAAGATTGGTGCTTGTAAAGGTACCGTCCGAGGCTTGCAAACTAATGTTGCGAGAAGTCGTGGTGTCCGATTCTATACCTGTGCTAAATTGAAGATCGCCTAAGACATTACTCGGACCGTTGTAAAAATAACTGCTGTCCGGCGTAGGGCCTGTAAGGGTTAACACGCCCGTAGCCGCATTATAACTTTCTGTAGTTCCCAAGGGTAAGTCTGTAGAAGGAATAGATAAAACATCTCCAACCGTAAACCCTGACGAAATTGAAAAAGTAATGGTTTGAAGCGTTGAAGTATAAGTATCAACGATGCCTATGCTCTGAACACCGACAGAATAGGGTGAGTTCGTTTGCGTATAACCACCGCCACCCATAACATTTCCCGAAAATGAAATGCCTGGTTGCTGAACCACAATCCCTCCTGAATCGCTAGCCGATTGGTTCAGAGAATCTGTGACGCTATACACAATGGTTTGGGTTGTTGTTGAAGGGTGTGCACTACCATCACTAAAAGTCACGGCACGCAAAACATTTTGATATTGAGCAACCGTAGCATTACCGGTAATTGTTAATAATCCACCATTAATCGTGACATCACTCGGTGTTAATCCATTCGCCGTTAATACACTATTTGGAACGGCTAACACATCTTGCGAACCTGCATAATTTGTCGTGATTTGCACGGTCGCACCGGTTAATGTTGACGTTGCGGGATCGGTGATAGTGACCGATGGGCTTTCAGCCACAGCACCTTGGACCGCGGCATAAGAAAGATTAGCCGTCACCAGAGTCACAACCGGTGGATTTCCAACATTTACAGAACCTGTTGTACTCGCGGTTAAAGGACCATCGTTGACGGTATACGTCATCGTGCGTGTATCCACAGTAGGCGTCGATGAAGTATCTTGATAGGTCACTGCACGCAAAACATTTTGATATTGAGCAACCGTTGCCGCCCCTGTAATTGTCAATACTCCATTACTGAATGTAACATCACTCGATGTCAATCCGTTCGCCGTTAATACACTGTTTGAAACGGCTAAAACATCTTGTGATCCAGCATAATTTCCTGTAATTGCAACACTTGCGCTTGTTAATATATCTAATGCCGGTGTGCTCGCCGACTCTGTGACTGACAAACTGGGGCTCATATCTACAGCTGGGTTACCCTTGTTATAATTTATGTTTCCCGCATTGTTAACTGCCAGCCCAGCCGTTAGATCCACTGTCGTTTGCCCTGTTCCTGTCAAAGTTCCTGAACCAGGCACCACATCGGTTACGGTATAGGTCAATGTACGTGGTATCACTGAAGGATTAGACAAGTTGCTGTTATATTCTAAACTGTCTAAAACCGTTTGATAACTCGATACTGCGAGCGGCGTTGTACTCGTTAATGTGAGAACACCTGTACTTAAGTTATAAGTTTCATTCATCCCTGAAGGCGCGGTAATCGATAACACATCACCTAATTGGAAATTACCAATGGATACAGTCGCTGAGGTCAACACTTGCAATCCACTATTTGTGGCACTTTCCGTTACCGCCAATCCACTATCCACCACCGTTGCAGGTTGCCCAGCAAAATAACTTAAGGTTGAATTGGAACCTGGATTCACTACAGGCGAATCAGTCAGATTGATCGTTGAAACCGAAGAAGCACTCAATGTATTGTCAAAAACGGTATAAGTCACTGCACGGGCAGAAACACTCGGAGTCACTGCAGTACTGTTATAGTCTACACTTTCCAATGCAGCTTGATAATTAGAGAGTGACGCTGTTCCACTCAATGTTAAAACTCCCGTTGATGGATTATAACTTTCAGTAATGCCACCTAATAAATTCGATGCATTCAACGTATCCCCAACTTGGAAATTGGATGTGATTGCAACACTCGCATTTGTTAATGTTATAGCACTTGGATCGCTGACAGTAATGCCAGGATCAATTGCTGCAAGAGAGACTTCATTTTGGATATAATTCAGCGTATTGGTCGTTGCTAATGCAGGTGATTGAGGAATTTCAGTGATGGTTGCTTGTTCAGCTGCTGCATTAACACCATTGCTCACACTGACATCAAAACTCAGCGATACATTCGATGTGCTAGTCGATGTATTACTGTAATACACTGAAGCCAATGCTGCTTGATATTGTGCAATCGTCGCTGTTCCACTTAATGTTAAAATCCCAGTGGATGCATTAAAAGAACCTGTTATAGGATTGCCTCCGATTGGCGTAAACGTCAACAGATCTTGGCCTTGAACATACGTTGTTCCATTCGTTCCCAATTGAACCATTGCTGAAACAAACGTTGTATCACCGGGATCAGCGAGCGTCACACTAGGAGCCACTTGTACTGGGCTTGCATCATCCGAGTAATTTAAATTATTAACACCGCTAATTTGTGGTGTATAATCTAACTTAACTGTCACATTTTCTGTGGCCGTTAAACCATTCACATCGGTAACTACCATGTTCAAAACTTTTTCTAAGCCAGGTGTTGGTGTTGTTGTACTTGTTTGATAAGCAATACTATTAATCACATCTGTGACTGTACCTGGTGTTGCCCCACTGGCTAGTGAAATGCTAAATGATGAGCCATTACTGCCTCCACTGACAGTCCCTACTAAAATGCCACTGTCATACACTTGATTTCCACTTAATGTGACATTTCCTACTGGCAAAATTGACAATTGATCAGTGCTGACACTCCCTGAAACATAGGTAATGTTAATATTTCCTCCCGCAAGATTATTGGGATCCAGATCAGTTAATATATTCATAAAGACAAGTTTCGGATCATGGGGAGAAGAATTTTGACTTGTATTTCCAGTGTAAAATGTATTTTTATTCCAATCTGAAAATAACGATGTAATAGCTAACACAGGAGGATATTCAAGTGTCAATGCAGTTCCTAAAATATTACTGTTCGTGCTTAAAGCATCTTGGACAACATAATCTATGGTTCTAACTTGTGTATCCGGTGTTGCAAAAGCATCACCTGTATAAGTCACATTTTCTAAGATAGTTTGATATTGTGCGAGTGTAGCATTACCCGTGATGGTTAATATTCCTGTGCTTGCATTAAAGCTGTCGGTAACACCTCCTGGTAAAAATGAGCTATTCACACCTAAGACATCTTGTCCATCAGTATAATTACTAGCAATTGAAACAAATGCATGTGTAATGGTTGAACTATCAGCATCTGTGATCGCTAAAGTTGGATTAACCGCTTGAGATGGTCCATTTTGAACAAATGATCCATTTTCAACATAGATCGCGGTAGCTGCGCCTGTTAAAACCGGAGCCGTCGGGGTCAGTACATCAACTATACCCTGCGTTGATCCACTTAATGTGTTATCCGTCACAGTATAAGTGATCCCTCGTGGTAATAAAGAAGAAGAGCTTGTGCTGTATGCAACACTTCCTAAAGCCGTTTGATAATCTGAAAGAAATGCAGTTCCAGTTAAGGTCAAAAGTCCATTCGTGGCGTTATAGCTTGCCATAATGTCGCTGGGTAAATTCAATACTGTTAATTGATCACCGGATTGGAAATTTGTAATTTGAACACTCGCATTTGTAAGTTGGGTACTGCTAGGATCACCCACAATAATTCCGGGGCTGATCGCTTGTGGGCTTGTACCTTGGGTATAATCTAATGTGGATGCATTCGAAACTGTTGGATCATCCGTAACATTAATAGTTCCTGTCGTACTACCCAGCGTCCCTCCATCCCCTGCTGTATAGGTTACAGTCCGTGGCAAAATAGAAGGAGTAGTGGCCGTGCTATTATATGCAACACTGTCCAAGGCCGTTTGATAATCCGTAACAGGTGCTGTTCCACTCAGCGTTAAAATCCCAGTTGCTGAATTATAACTTGATTGAATATCGCTGGGTAAATTCAATACCGATAATTGATCACCGGATTGAAAATTCCCAGTAATTTGTACTGCGGCATTCGTCAGCATCGGGGTACCACTACTGACTTCACTTATTATTAAATTTGTACTAATAACACTGGCAGCTTGCCCTTGATCATAATTCAGTATTCCACCACCTGATAATGTCGGTGGTGCATCAGTCACGCTCAATAACTCTGTACTACTAGCATTCAATGAACCATCATTCACAGTGTAAGTCACTGTCCGCGTCACCGCATCTGGAATCGATGCTGTATCATTGTAATCGACCTGTGCAAGTAATTGTGTATACGTACCTACAGATGCAGTTCCTGTGAAAGTAAAGGTCCCTGTGCTTGCATCAAAACTACCTGAAACCCCACCTAGTAACGTTCCAGTAAATGATAAGACATCTTCGCCCGATTGATAATTTCCAGTGATTTGAACACTGGCACTCGTCAACACAGGCGCTAAACTGCTAGCCTCTGTCACTAAAACATTAGGACTAAGTGCAATTGGAGATTCACCTTGTGTATAATTTAAATTTGCAAGACCCGTGATTACAGGAGCATCCGTAATATTAATTGTTCCGGTGGTACTATCACTTAAACTGCCATTGTTAGCTGTATACGTAACAGTTCGAACGACAGCATCTGGTGTCGCCGCAGTATCTTGATAGCTCACACCTTGCAAAAGATTAGTGTAACTTATTAAAGGTGCATTACCTGTAAATGTGAATGTTCCTGTTGCTGCATTAAAGCTATCTGTAACTCCACCTGGTAATGTTCCGCTAAATGATAAGACATCTTCGCCCGATTGATAATTTCCGGTGATTTGCACACTCGCACTGGTGAGTGTCACAGGTAAAAGAGGTAGGCTAGCAGGTTCAACAACAATAAGCCCGGGACTAATAGCAGTCGCACCTTCACTTTGGATATAATTCAAATTATTTGCATTACTGACACTAATGTTATCTAAAATATCAACTTGGCCCGTTACCGCATTACTTGTTAAACCATTATTATCCGTCACGGTGTATGTCACACTACGTACTGTTGTCGATAAATCTGGATTCGTACTGCTATAAATTACATTGTCAAGTGCTAGTGAATAATTGGCTAAGGAAGTAGCACCACTTAAGGTTAAAATCCCTGTGGATGGATCGTAGGATTGTGTGATCCCGCCTTGTAAATCTG
Organism: Pseudomonadota bacterium; assembly: GCA_021808365.1. GTDB lineage: Bacteria > Pseudomonadota > Gammaproteobacteria > JAKBBU01 > JAKBBU01 > JAKBBU01. The sequence goes on along the minus strand of JAKBBU010000003.1, from coordinate 546 downwards.
CTGTAGGAACCGATAACGTATCACCGACTTGGAAACTTGCATTATTAATGCTGATGGTAGCACTCGTTAATGTTGTTGTGCTCAGATCACTCACGCTCAACGCCGCACTCACATCCGGGGCACTCGGTGTGCTGGTCAGGCTCTCCCCTTGCAAGTATGTCACCGTCCCCGAGTTGGCTAACACGGGCCCACTCACCGGGTTCACCAACCCCGTCACCGGGTTACTCGTTAAATTGTTGCTGTCCGTCACCGTGTACGTGACATCGCGCGTTGACCCTACATTCGTCCCCGCCGCATCCGTGCTGTAATATTCCACATGCTCCAACACGGTTTGATACACCGCGGCACTCGCCGGCCCACTCAAGGTCAACGTCTCTTGCCCGCCCACCGTGCTGTAAGCCGCCGTCAACCCATTGGCCGTCAACAGGTTCGGATCGATGGACAACAGATCCCCGGCCTGCGTGTTCGTGATCTGTACGGTTGCACTCGTGATGCTCGCCCCACTCAGATCACTCACGCTCAAGCCCGCACTCACCGCCGGTGCAC
>JAKBBU010000002.1 GCA_021808365.1 Pseudomonadota bacterium | reverse complement strand
ATTGAAGAGCTGATTAACTTCTTAATGAACAATGCAAAGCGATCTCACCCCAAACGAGATCGCTGCCGAGGCCGCTTGCAGTCTGGCTTGACGCCTATTTTCTCTCCTCTTAAGAACTAGCCTATGAAGAGCCACTAAATTCCGGGATGACGAAACCTTAGATTTCCGCCTCCGCGGAATGCTTCACTTCCCCACCAACTCCAAAAACGCGGCCAGTCGATGCGGGTCGATATTGCCTGCTTCAACGGCTGCGATCAGTGCGCAGCCTGGTTCATGTTCATGGCTGCAATTTCGAAATTTGCATTGTCCGCGATAAGGTTCAAATTCAATAAAACTGCGAAATAAAGTATCGCGATCCAATACACCGAGATGAAAATCGCGTACGCCCGGTGAGTCAATTAAATATCCAGAGCATGAAAGATGATAAAGACGGGCGGATGATGTTGTATGTTTTCCATGCTGGCCGCCTTCAGCAGCAATACGAATTGTGGTTTCATGGGGTAATAAAGCCTGAATCAACGATGATTTTCCAACACCTGATTGCCCGACAAAAATAGAAACACAATCTTTCAAAACATTTGTCAATTCAGGTAAACCTTCGCCTGTTTTTGTGCTGATTTCAAAAATGGAATAGCCTAATCCCCGATAAAGCGAAGTCCAATGTTCGATTCGTTTTAAATCTTGCAAAGCAAGATCAATTTTATTTAAAATTAAACGCGTAGGAATTTTTAAAAGTTCACCGGCAATTAAATAAGAATCGACTTGATCTAATGAATGGGAAGGTTCAATCGCGGCCACCACAAAAATTTGATCAATATTCGCGGCAACGGGTTTCTTTTTACCGTGTTCCCCGAGGCGAACAAGTTCAGAACGTCGAGGAATTAGAGCCAATACGATCCCTTGATTTTGAGTGGGATCATTTGTAATGGGCGCCCAAATCACTTGATCGCCCGTGACTAAATGGCCGAGGTGTTGGCGAAGTTGGCAGAGGTAAATTTTTCCAGATTCACTTTGGATTTCGGCACGATCGCCATAATGCGTAACGACAAGCCCTTTTTCTTGTTGCAATGATTGAGTGTCTAAGTTATCGTCTTGAGCCTGTTGCTCAACCCGAGCGGCTTGATGTTTTGCAATGCGCTGCGTTTGGCGGTTTGTGATTTTTCTAGCCAAAGCGATTCCTTAAAAAAAGGGTGATACAGCCACGATGAGCCCCATTAAAATTGTAAAAATCAGCATGGGTTTTCCACCCATGAGGCGATAAGGCGCTTTCACATTTTGACGATAGCGCCCTGACCAAACCATCGCCGCAGGAAGAAGAACTAATAAAATTGTGCAGCAAATACCAGCATAACTGAGGGCTTTAATAAACGCTGCTGGGTAGAGGATCACAATTAATAGAGGTGGGATAAACGTCAAGCTATAGATTAATAATCCTTCTAAGCCTTGCTTCGTCATTTTAAATCCATCAGCAAGAAAATCAGATAAACTTAATGAAACCCCTAAAAAAGTGGTTGCAAGGCAGATGGAGGTGAATAGGCGTGTGCAATTAGTGATCCAAGCACTGTTTGAATAATGTTGCAATGCCAAGGTCAATGCCGTATTTGGGTTTTGGCTTTTTAAAATGGTGATTAATCCATACGAACCTTGTAAGGGCAGCGTTCCCAATACGACACCGACCCAGATTAAATAACAAAGTAAGGGAATCAAACTACCAAAAAAAATCACTTTTCTTAACTGAATCACATCGCTGTGGTAATAATCTCGCAAACTGGGGATAACAATTGAAAAGCCGTAGGCTGTCACAACCACGGTTAGTGCGACTGAGACACTGGATGAATAAAAATGGCCTAATTGTGAAAGATGAACAAAAGGTACAATACTTAGTAAAACCACGGCAAAAGCCACGAATTTAACCGACATTAATCCGCGATTAATGTGATCAACCACTTTAATTCCTTTAAAGACGACAAAACCAAGAATAGCTGAAAATAAAATAGCGCTGAGCCACAGAGGAATGGGAATATGAATCGCGTGTAAAATACCGGTGAAAACATCTGCACCACCCGCGATCATGGCTGAAGTCAATGCGTAGAGCAGCATTAAATAAGCGATCCAGGCAATCGCTTGTCCGCCTAGGCCCAAGGTTGATTTAGCCATTGAGATCAAATTACTGCGAGGAGGGCACCACAGATTAGCTTCTAAAATAAGAAAAGCAGTAAAGGTTACAACAACCCAACCCAAGACTAATAAACCGACAGCACCTAAAAATCCATGTTGGGCCATGGTTGCTGGCAAGGCCAACATACCTGAACCCACGGACATTCCTACGATGAGCAAAATACCGCCGATAATGGATTGTTGTTTCATGGTTCGAGCCTCTTTACCCTGTTTATATGCTGCGCAAAAGCAAAGCTTTTACTTGCACTTAAGGGGGAGAGTTGCACATCTCCCCCTTAAGAATCCCCCATTGCTTTGTTCAGCGGGAACCGCTGAGTCTCTCTATTGCTTGTAACCCGCGGGGTAATAAATTGCCGCGCCGCCCGCGTTCACCCGCAAAGTGTTTTAAATCATCAGGTTTAAGAACGAGCTTACGCTTCCCGGCATGCAAGGTCAACGAGCCACCTTGCGCGACGATGGCCAAATCCACAATGTATTCTTCTCGAGCTGCGGCACGTGCAGCGGGAATATTCACAATTTTATTGCCCTTTCCCTTAGGGAGTTGAGGGAGATCATGAACAGGAAAAACCAATAAACGACCTTCAGATGTGGCCACGACTAATTGATCGGTTTTCAGATCACGAATCAATTTGGGTTTTAAAACATGGGCCTGATCGGGCAATTTTAATACCGCTTTGCCTGCGCGATTTTTAGCAAATAAATCTTCTAAAGTGACGATAAATCCATAACCTGCATCAGAGGCGAGTAAGTAAAGCGAGGTTTCATCGCCCATGAGTGCGTCGATGAATTGCGCACCACCTTCTGATTTCACACGTGACGTAAGCGGTTCACCCTGACCACGTGCCGACGGTAAGGTGTGCGCCGCCAATGAATAGGTACGGCCCGTGCTATCGAGGACGGTGACCCATTGATTACTTTTACCGCTGACTTGCGTTAAAAATGAATCGCCTGATTTATAACTCAAACTCGTGCCATCGATGTCGTGGCCTTTAGCGGCACGGATCCAACCCATGCTGGATAACACAATCGTCACAGGTTCTGTGGAAATCATTTCTTCTTCTTTGAGCGCTTGCGCTTGTGCACGAACTACGATGGGCGAACGACGCGCATCGCCATATTTTTCCGCATCTTCTAATAATTCTTTTCGCAAGAGGTCTTTTAATTTTTTCTTTGATCCTAGGGTGCTTTCTAGATGTTTACGTTCTTTTTCTAAATCATGTTGCTCACCCTTGATTTGCATCTCTTCAAGCTTGGCCAAGTGTCGTAATTTCAATTCTAATATAGCTTCAGCTTGTTCATTGCTCAAACTGAAACGAAGCATTAATTTTTCTTTCGGATTTTCTTCTTGTCGAATGATATGAATGACTTCATCAATATTTAAAAACGCAATCAATAAGCCTTCTAGAATATGTAAACGGCTGAGGACTTTATCTAGGCGATATTGCAAACGACGGCGAACGGTTTCTTCGCGGTACACCAACCATTCTTGTAAAATAGTTAATAAGTTTTTGACTTGAGGGCGACCATCAATGCCGATCATATTTAAATTAATGCGATAACTGCGTTCAAGATCAGTGGTTGCAAACAAATGGGCCATCACACTTTCCAAATCAATTCGATTTGAACGCGGAACAATCACTAAACGCGTGGGATTTTCATGATCCGATTCATCACGTAAATCAGCAATCATCGGTAATTTTTTATTTTGCATCTGTTGTGCAATTTGTTCTAGGACTTTAGCGCCCGACACTTGATGCGGTAAAGCCGTGATGATGACATCACCTTCTTCAACATGGTAGAGCGCGCGCTGGCGAACAGAACCGTTACCTGTTTTGTAAATCGCCTTAATTTCTTCAGGCGGTGTGATGATCTCTGCATTCGTCGGGAAATCAGGGCCTTTCACATGTTCTAAGAGGTTTTCAAGCGTGCACTTGGGTTCATCAAGAATGCGAATACAGGCTGAAACGACTTCACGCAAATTATGAGGTGGAATATCTGTCGCCATGCCCACAGCAATGCCCGCACCGCCATTGAGTAAAATATTCGGTAAGCGTGCAGGTAATAGTTTCGGTTCATCCAAGGTGCCATCGAAATTGGGTGTCCAATCGACTGTCCCTTGATCCATTTCTTGCAATAAGACTTCTGCATAGCGTGACAGGCGTGATTCAGTATATCGCATGGCTGCGAAGGATTTTGGATCATCGGGTGATCCAAAATTACCTTGACCATCGATGAGTGGATAGCGATAAGAAAAATCTTGTGCCATGAGCACCATGGCATCATAGCAAGCAGTGTCGCCATGAGGATGGTATTTACCGAGTACGTCACCGACGGTTCGTGCTGATTTTTTGTGTTTGGCGAGTGCTTTTAAGCCTAATTCAGACATTGCATAGACGATGCGACGTTGTACGGGTTTAAGGCCATCTGCTAATTGAGGTAGGGCCCGATCGAGAATAACGTACATGGAGTAACTGAGGTAGGATTGTTCCGTGAATTCTTTCAACGGTTTTTTTTCAATACCTTCCATATTTTGGATCGTTTGAGTCATAAAGTAGCCCTATATTTTTTCGGTTGTGCCTCAAAGAGGGTGATTGTTTTTCAGAATTTGATTTTACAAACACGCCGTGAATACATCCTGTAGGCTCAACGCCAGCTTCCCTGCTGGCGATTGGTTTGTAAAATCAAATTCTGAAAAACAATCACCCTCTTTGAGGCACTTCCATTTTCTCTAATACCGCATAAAAAAAACCATCCATGTTCTGTCTTCCTGGGAGTAATTGAAAACCATATACTCTTCGCGCTTCATGTTTATGCTTTGTTGCCTGCAGCATCTCCCAATCCTCATTTATAGTAATAAATTTTAGACCATTTATGGCCCTTTGCGCGAGCCTTGGTGCCTCGCCTAAACATGAATCGCTTTGAGTATATTCCATATTTCGTCCAAATGTGAGGTTTGGTTTTAATGAAGCATCAGCATGTCGACTTAAAAAATGCTTCATTTGAAGGTGATTTTCATCCGGGAAAATCGAACACGTGGCATAAACAAGTTTCCCTGATTTTTTCAACAAGGGCCAGAGGTTCTCAAGTAATTCAGATTGAAGTTTGACCAAGTCCGTGAGGTCATCTTCTTGCCGTAACCATTTTATATCAGGGTGTCGACGAATAACACCCGAGGCTGAACAGGGCGCATCGAGTAAAATGCGATCAAAGAGTTCACCATCCCACCACGTTGAAGTGTTCCGCGCATCAGCAATTTTAACCGTAGCATGATGACCTGCGCGCTTTAAATTATCTTCTAATTTTTTAATGCGTGCGGTGTGTGTGTCGAGCGCAACCACTTCCTTAAGTTGAGACTCAACTTCGAATAAATGAACGGTCTTGCTACCCGGTGCTGCGCAAGCATCGAGCACGCGTTGCCCTGGTTTTAAATCCATGCAATAAGCGGCGTATTGAGCTGCACCATCTTGTACAAAGACATCACCGGTTTTAAAACCAGGCAGATCGAGAATTGAAATCGGCGTTTCTAAAATGATCCCATCAGAAATTCCTTCAATCGGTGTTGCGTGCAAGCCTTGTTCTTGTAATTGTTCGAGATAACGTTCGCGCTGGCGAACGCGTAATGACAGCGGTGGTTTTTGATTATTTGCAATTAAAATGGATCTCCAATCATCGGGCCAAGCTTTTTTAATTCGCTCAACCAACCAAGTTGGATGTGAAAATTGAGCTTCTTCTGTTTCAAATGATTTTTGTTGAAGATCAATTTTTTCCCGCTGAATTTGACGTAATACCCCATTAACTAAAGCCTTTGCCCAGCTTTTCTTTAAATGATTCGTGGCTTCAACGGTGCTGAAAATAGCCGCATGCTCAGGTACCGCAAGATATAAAAGTTGATAAGCACCGACAGCTAAGAGAAGATGAAGATCCTGATCTTTATGTTTGAGTGGTTTTTTCAAATAAGGTGCAACAAGCGCATCAAGACGGCTGTAAAACCGTAAAACCCCAAAACAAACTTCTTTAATGAAGCCGTGATCGCGTACAGGTTGATGCTTTTGCAACTCAGTTTCAAATAATTCGGCAAGCGATCGGTTTTCGTCGAAGACTTGAATGAGAATTTTAACAGCCGTGCTGCGTGATTGGCTCATGTTAAAATTGATCCCACTTTGAATAAATCGGGTTTGCCATTGATGATGTCCCCAATTGGCAAGGGTCGCCCGCCCGACAATTGAATTTTGAGCATTCTTAACACACCGTGTCCTGTTGCCACATCAAGTCCTGTTTTTGAGATACCAACAATTGTTCCTGGGGAAGCATCACGATGCTCAAGGGCAAGGGCTTCCCAAACACGAATGGGCGTGTCATGTTCAAAGTATGCCATCGGCCAGGGATTAAAGGCACGGACTTGACGAGCAAGAGAGTCAGCGCTGGATGTAAAGTTCATTTTTCCTTCGGACTTGGTTAATTTTGAAGCATAACACACGTGTGTTTCATCCTGAGGATGGGGTTTGAAATTTGGATCATCCAATTGATCGAGAACCTCCAGAAGTGCTTCTGCGCCTAATTTGGCTAATCGATCATGGAGGGTTTGAGAAGTGTCCGTTATGGAAATAGGACATTCGCGTTGTAAAAAGACAGGACCTGTGTCCAAACCCTCATCCATTTGGATGATGCTAACGCCCGTTTTTTTATCGCCTGCTAAAATGGCCCGTTGAATGGGTGCAGCACCTCGCCAACGTGGCAAGAGTGAGACATGAATATTTAAGCAGCCGTAGCGGGGGATTTGTAGTACGCGGGTGGGCAGGATCAATCCATAGGCGAGAACTACCAAAACATCAGGTTTTAGAGCAACTAACTGATCTTGCGTGGCTGGATCACGCAGGGTTTGAGGCTGAAAAACAGGCCAATGATGTTGTAAAGCAAATTGTTTAACAGGACTTGCCGCAAGGTCACGCCCGCGTCCAGCTGGTCGGTCTGGCTGGGTATAAACTGCTGTTACTGTATGCTGTGAAGCAAGGAGTACTTCCAGCGTAGGTAGCGCAATGGCCGGTGTTCCGGCAAAAATAATGTTCAGTGATCTTGACATTGAATAGGTGTTGCTCTAAGATGTGCCAATCATAAATCGAACTATAACGCATCTTGATGTAAGACGCGATCCCAAAAATAAAGAAGAATTTTTTATGTCAGGTTTTTTTGGTTTTGTACCTTCGGTAAAAACAATCAAGAAATCAGTCACCCATGTACTTTCCCCGCTGGTTTCAACGCCTGTCAATTTTGTCACGAGTATGCTATTAGGTATTTTTCAAGCCGGACTTTATTTCGACAGTATTGACAGCGCTGCAGAGAATGCCGCCGATAATTTGCAGGAATTATTGAATTTTACTTCTCCTGAATGGTTTCAAAAGGTTTTTTTCATTACTAATTTATTTTTGCTTATTTTTTTGTTTATTCCATCAACAGCATGGTCCTATCAAAAAGATTTAGAAATATTTTATAAAGGAAAAATTTCTCCTCTTTTAAAATGGCTCATGGATACTTTTGTTTATAATATTGTTTCAACTTTGGGATCATTTTACAAATCGGGGATCCAAGTTTTATCGCTCTATGATTTTACACAGCAAGTTATAGAAAAAAGCTTAAACGCTTTTTTTGAGTACATTGATATTGATGATTTTGTCAACGATGAAACTGCCTCAAAAGGCACATTAGTTGTTTCGAGTGTCATTGCATTGAACTTTGCTATAGTTGCTCTTTTTGGTGTTCTGATTGCGACCTATGCTTTTCTTTCAAATCGTGATCCTAAAAAAGGAGGTGCATTTAAACTCTTTGGGTATGAAGTCGGTAAAAAAACAGTCAATCTTGCTGTTGGTCTCTATACATTAACCAACCTTGTGCTCTATGGCAAAAATATAATTTCGCCTCTTACCTCATTATTAGAGTCAGGGTATCCTTTGCTTACTGGACTCATCAGTGTGTTCACCATGCCCTTTCTCGTGGTTTACACTGTGCTCAATTTCAAAGTTTATCAAGGAAAAGCGAAAAAAAAGCTGATTGCTCCTCCTGATCCAGAAGAAGAATTAGTGCAGAAGGAATTAGTGGCTTTATCCCTATGGTCACCACCTTCATATTATGAAAAGCCATCACGGAATACATCAATATCATGGAGCGCTGCGTTTGGGGAGATCATTTCTTTTTTCTTTCCTCTCTTTGTTGTGATGGCTACTTTATTTAAAAGTACCGCTCAAGAGTTTCAAACGACAGAAGATAGTTGGTTTGATTCACCCTATAATTGGATGATGGGTTTTATGGCATTTATGTTAACTGCCCATTATTTTTTAGCATTTTGTTACCAAGCTAAACCGCATGCTCAATCTCAAGATACGATAGATCCTATTGCAATTGGTAGAGGCGAAGATCACATTAGTTTGGAATATAGTCCTAGATTTTGAATCTTGACCAGAACCCCTCCCTAAAACCTGAAAGTATAGATAAATGCACTTTAAGGTGCCACGTGGTTTGATGGAGTATTGGACGAAGCGTTCTCTGGAGTAACTTCCGGGCCTTTTCGACATGGGTATAAAGTAGCTACACAGCTTGATAAAGCAGATAAATAGCCTGGTGGATTCTTATTCTCTCTAACTTCCTGTATTCGACTAGGTTGAATTTCAGGCAACCAGCGTAAGAGTAAGACAAATAATTGAGCGAGACTGGCTACTAGGTAACCCCATGCGACATTACTAAGCTCATCTGTTTTAAACCCTACTCCTGTAGTTACAACACTTAACAACATACCTAGGAAAGAAACAATCGTTGGGAATTTTTCGTAATCTAGAGCCCTTAACTGTTGAAATAAATTATAGCGTAGTGCATCAGCAGTGATTGCGGGTAGCATGATCGGTAATATTTGCTTCACGCTAGCACTTATTGTTTCATCAAGGCTAAGCAGAACAGTCAAAATTTGTGGATATAACCCAAGGGCAATACAAGGGATGAGAATGCAAAGTAATACGGTTAATAAGCCATATTTTGCCTTTTGATTGGCATGTTGATAATTCTTCGCTTTCCTATCGTGGCTGACTTCTTTAGCACAGATTGCACCAAATGCATAGGTTGGAATAGAGAAAAAAAACAGAACAGTTAATATAACTCCCCAAATTGATTGAGCTGGGGCGGGCAAAAGGCCGGCCTCCAAGCTTGTTACAAATGTTGTCAGCGTTTGGCTAAACGTAGTGACGGCGATACCTCCTCCAAACCAGCCTATTTTACCCCATGCTTGAGAAGAATTGCTCATTTTTTGGCGAAAATTGAATAGTTTAAAATCTTTGAATGCCTTGCTATTGTAGAGATACAATATATCGAAGAAAGCGTCAGCAAAGATTTGGGCAGTACAGGCGATGGCAATGCCGGGGATCCCCATGATGCGGCCTAAGATAATCGCGAGCGCTGTTCCCCATGCTAAATCAAAGAGCGCAATGCCCATCATAGGTGTCGCGCGATCATTGGCTATTGCTATTTGTTCCGAAGTCACACGAATGAACATTGCAAGGGCGGCTAATGCAAAAATCATTGTAAACTGCGCAACATATGTTGCAACGGCAATACTTTGCCCAAGAAAAACTAACAAGGGCTTGGCAAGTAGTAGAGGCAGCATCACGAAGGGAGTCAGTGCAGCACTTAAGCCTAGGCTCTTTCTAAACATGTTTCCTACCCTTAATTGAAATTCCTCTTTTTGAGAAAGTTTTACAGGTTGGATGCTCTCTGTTTCTTCAGATGCCGCTATTTGATGTAGTTCTATAGCTTCAGAATTCTTAAGTTCCTGAATTTCTCCCAGATAGCCACTGACCAATATGGAGACTGCAAAAAGTGGGGAGAGAAAAAGCCCAAAAAAGAGACTTAGCATGGTTGTAATTGGGGCTACGGCAGCAGTTTCTGCTTCATCTGTACTATCTCGGTTGATTAAAATACCAATCGATACCAGCATAAAACTGAAAGTGTACATGAGGCTGACGATTGAGCCCTGTCGGAAAATGGTCCAAAAGATGTGGAGGAAGTTTAGAAAGAGAGAGATGAGTTTTGAGAAAAAATTGGAGTTTTGTTGCGCGACAGCTAGAGGATGATCCTGGTTTTCCCTCTCAGGAGGGTAGCCGCAAACGCGTTGGACAGCCGAGACTAAACTATTCTTGATTCCTATCATAACGACCTCTTGTTAGAATAATGCGCTGTTACCAATCGTATTGCCGAGCATACATTAACCAATTGCCCTTTTTTTTGCAAGCTATTTTTTTGATGAGGGTTGAATCAAACAAGAGTAGGAAAACAACAAGTTAGTGGGTTTTGTTTTGGCAATAAAAGGTTTTTTAGAGAAGCTGTGCGGAGTTATTAAAATATCAAAGGATTGTTTGAAAACAATTGGATAGCGGATAATTATAGATTTTTGTTGCGTATTATAGTGATGGTCATTATAATCACTGTATTCTGCATAATTGGTCTTATTAGACATAAAGTTTTGGGCAATCTTTTCAGTGTCCAGTACAGGGAGGTGAAAACGTAATTATTTAATTTAAAGGGCATAATAAAATGAAAGAGCAGTTGACTACAATTCAAGAACAACAAGTTACTATTGCAACGATTACTGAGTTTTCTAAAGAAAATCACCCAAATTTAAAACGTCACAATTGTCCATCTGAACTGCACGCGCTTATTAGTTTTGAATGGCGCGAATGCATGGAGAATTTCACACCAAAATATCAAAACGACTTTGGCTCGCCGCCTGTTGGAAGTGGCAAAACACATTCACATAAAAACTTTATTCGCGCAACTGCCGATCTTTTTGCTTCGCTTATTATTTCTCAACAGTCAGAAGACTCTGAAGAATTAGATCTATCAAAAAAAATAAAAAAAATAGTCTTTATTAAAACAAGTCAACTTCAACGTTGGAATCTTGCTGCGGCTCTAGAAAAAGATGTTAATGATCCTGAAGTGCTTGCATTATTAGATAATCTTGAAAATAATTGGGATGAACAATATATTCCATTGATTAAAGAAATATTTAAAAATAGGGGCGTAGATTTAGAACAGGTCGAACTAGTTTTTTTATCCTGGAAAGATATTATGGCCTTGGACGGTTTTAAACAAGGAAAAGAAGATTTCTTGAGGTTTCTTGATGAGGGAAGATCCGAAGTTGCAGTACCTTTTGAGGCAAGAAAAGAAGCAATTATAAAACTATCAGAAAAAGATGACTCTACTAAAAACAAACGTGACAATGAGTTGGTTAGACAATACCTTAGTGAAGAATATGGCGGGCTTTTAGCGTTAACTCGAGAAAAATCAGTGACTATTGATATTCTTTATCCGCAAGCTTTACCAATAGTGAAAGGAATGTATGAGCTTGAAAAACGACCGCAAGAGTGTGAAGTAAATTGTTCCGAAATAAAGTTATCAAGACTAAATATTAAAGATATTGCAAACAAAAAGAACTTTTTCCCAATAAAGTCGAATATGGGGGTTTCTTGGAATCATCAGGAATTGGAGGCGGCAGTTGCAGTTAGGAAAAGTGAGATTCAGAACATTAACCTTGGGTGCTCTAGAGCAAATAATAATAACATATCACCTGCTACTCAGCTAGCCTTTGTTGGTCAAAATTTAAACAGATTCGTATATTCTTTACCATCAAATTTTCCATCACCACCAAATTCCCCACCTTCTTCAACAGCACAAGATCTCAATACAATGAGCATATTGATAGAACGAGTGAAGCAAAAAATTAAGGACACTCCCCCAGAGCAACTTGATCCAAATTTCAAAGAAGATGTAAAAATGCTTATAAAAAATACAAATGAATTGAGTTTATTATTGGACTTTCCAGAGAAAACGGGCGATAAAAAAGATTTTTCAGAGCTAACCAATCAGTTTGTTTTTTAAGGTAGAAAGTAGAAATACATCCATTTAATCTCCTTTTTGTTTTTTTCTTGTTCTTCCTACTGCATTGTGCTTAAATTCTAAGAGAAGTTGTGAAAAGGAGTTTTAGAGATGCTAGGCAAATGGGTACACTCTCCTAAAGAAACAGAAGACCTACGTGAGGCCATCTTACAGCGTTATCAAAAGATTACTGGGAAACAGCCTCAAGGCAATGAGTCTTTACTCCTCTTGCTCGATAAGAGTTTTGATTTTCTCTTGAATCTCCTTTATCAAATGCCTGGACATGTTTATTGGCAGAGTACGGATAATGTATTTTTAGGCTGTAACGAAGTCCAAGCACAAAATGCACATTTATCTTCTCCAGAAGAGATTATAGGAAAAACAAATTTTGATATGCCATGGTCGGCAGAAGCTGAAAAATTAAATCAATTAAATAATGAAGTGATCGCTAGTAGAACAACATTAAGAGCAGAGGAACCATCTATTACGCGTGAACATCCTGAAGGGGGCGTTTATTTTTCAGAGAAAAAACCCCTTTTTAATGAACAAGGCCAAGTCATCGGTATTCTCGGTGTCTCACTCGATATAACAGATAAAAAAGCACTCGAGGAACAACTCAGGATTGCCAATGAATTAAAGAATCAATTTATTCAAAACATGCAACATGATTTACGCACGCCAACATCGGGTTCCATGGTCATGCTGGAACATTTAGCAGCACGAGAAACGGATCCAGAGAAAAAACAACAATTAGTGATGCTCTATAAAGCCGCAAAACGAATTTATAATATCTGCAATGAAATTATCGATTTTGATCAAATTGCCAAACATAAAAATCCAGTGATTTCAAAAAAATTTAGTCTGTCTCATTTAATTCAAGAAGTCATTGAACTCAACCAACCTGCGGCTAAAATGCGCGGCCTGGAACTAACTTATTCCATCGACCCCAACATCCCCGAAGCTGTGATTTCTGATCCTAAGCGCTTAAGCCGGTTACTCATTAATTTAATCGGCAATGCGATCAAATTTACCGAAAAAGGTAGCGTAAAACTCGAGGTTCAGCCAATTGATTTAAGTCATTCGCAAAAAATGATGCTTGAATTTCAAGTGAGTGATACGGGAATTGGGATCGCGGAAGATAAAAAAGATTTGATCTACGAACAATTTTCGCGTTTAAATCCAGCAAATCAAGGTTATTACACGGGTTCAGGGTTGGGGTTAAATATCGTTAAACATTATGTTCAAGATTTGAAGGGTGAAATTGAAGTTGAAAGTGAATTAAATAAAGGCACAACTTTCTATGTCACGATACCGCTTCAAAAAGCCTTGAATCAAAAAATCCGTGATAAAATGATCATTTCTCAATACGGTGTCACAGAAGTTGAACCCCTTGATTCACAGATGATTCTCGATGGACCTGCTGTTGCAGAACCTGGTGAGCTCGACATTCTCGTTATTGAAGATCACAAAATGACGATGATTGCCACACTCATTGCACTCAAGGATGCTGGCATATCTTCGAAACCGACGACGGCTGAGAGTTTTACAAACGCGATGAAATTACTGCGTGAAAAACGGTTTGATTTGGTTATTTCAGATTTGGGCTTACCGGATGGTGATGGTTGCGATATAGTTCGTTTGGTTAAAGCTGATCCCGCAGAATTAAATTATAACACGCCTTTTTTTGCCTTGACCGCTCACAGTGATCGCAGTAAAAAAGAAGAAACTGAAATGGCGGGGTTTATTATCATGTTGACTAAACCGTTGGCACCTGCTCGGATTAAATCTCTTATTGATCTGCATGTCTATAAGAAGACACCGGCTAAAAATATACTGCCTTCAGAAGATGACAATGAGATCATTGATCTCGAATTGGGTGAAGAATTGATTGGCCATCGTGATGGATTAGCTCGAGAGTTGCTGAATATGTTAGCGGCAGAATTACCGAAAGATATGTTGCTTATTCAAGATGCTGTTGAACACAATAACATTGAACGGCTCCGCGCAGAACTCCACAAAATTAAAGGCGGTCTTTCGCATTGCGGTGTCCCACGCCTTCAAACTGCAACGGCAGAGTTAGAAGGTTTAGCACGGAATGTAGTTAAAGTGACGCCTCTTAAAAGCTTCCTCGATACATTCTACAAAGAAGCCAATCTCTTTCTCGACGCACATGCGCGGTTAAGGAAAAAATCGGAGCCAGAAGAAGAGTAAGTCTACCTTGACCTATAGGCCCCTCCTCAAGTACGATGAGAGCATGAAAAGACACCTTGAACAATTATTAGCCACAGCACTTTCTGCGCTGGTTAAACAGGGAAAATTCCCCGCAAGTCCATTGCCAACTATTTTAGTTGAGCGAACCAAGGACAAACAGCATGGTGATTTTGCAAGCAATCTTGCGCTATTAGGCAGCAAACAAGCTGCCTGTGCGCCGCGAGAATTGGCTGCGCAATTGATTGCGTATTTACCATCGTCGGATCAAGTTCAAAAGGTCGAAATTGCGGGACCTGGATTTATTAATTTCTACCTCAAATCAGATGCGGCGTATCGCGTGATTGCGGATATTTTTAAAGAAGGCGATCGCTTTGGTGCTTGCAATGTGGGCCAAGGTCAGCGTGTCCACATGGAATATGTGTCTGCAAATCCAACAGGTCCCCTACATGTAGGTCATGGGCGTGGAGCCGCCTATGGAGCAAGTTTGGCTAATTTATTAACCTTGGCGGGTTTTGTCGTGCATCGCGAATATTATGTGAACGATGCAGGTCGGCAGATGGATATTCTTGCAACCAGTGTGTGGCTGCGTTACTTAGAGTTAGCTCAGGGTGAGCTGACATTTCCGAGCAATGGCTATCAAGGCGTTTATGTAATCGATATCGCGCGCAATTTATTAAAAGAGTCCGGCTCACGGTTTGTTAAAAAAATAGCTGATGTTTTTAGCGATCTGCCTCTAGATGCACAAGAAGATGGAACCGGTGATAAAGAAATCTACATTGATGCCTTGATCGAGCGCGCTAAAAATCTTCTTGGTGAAGCAGATTATCGAATTGTACATGCTGCTGGGCTGGATGCGATTTTATCCGATATTCGCGATGATCTGGCTGAATTTAGAGTGACTTTCGATGAATGGTTTTCTGAACGTAGTTTGCATGATGGAACAGAGCTCGCTGAAGGTATCGAACGGCTTAAAAAAACGGGCTATTGTTACGAACAAAATGGTGCATTGTGGTTTCGTTCCACGGATTTAGATGATGAAAAGGATCGCGTGATTGTGCGTGAAAATGGGCAGCCTACGTATTTTGCTTCTGATATTGCCTATCATTTAAATAAATTTAATCGCGGTTTTGATCAAGTCATTGATATTTTAGGTGCTGATCATCATGGTTATGTACCGCGAATTAAGGCTTTATTGCAGGCGCTTGGTATTGATCCTGATCGCTTAAAAGCACCATTGGTGCAATTTGCAACCTTGTATCGTGGCGACGAGCGTGTGCAAATGTCAACGCGCAGTGGTTCATTTGTTACCTTACGTGAATTAAGAGAAGAAGTAGGCAATGATGCAGCGCGTTTTTTCTATGTGATGCGTAAATCAGAACAACACATGGATTTTGATTTAGATTTAGCGAAATCCCAATCGCAAGATAATCCAGTGTATTACATTCAATATGCGCATGCACGAATTTGCAGTGTGATGCGTCAACTTGTTGAACGTAAACTTTCTTTTGATCAAGATATAGGCTTGGCCCATCTTTCACGTTTAGTGGAACCCCATGAATTAACCTTGATCACACAATTGGGGCGTTATTCTGAAATCATTGAAATGGCAGCACGACATGATGAACCGCATCATATCGCCCATTATTTGCGTGATTTAGCCAATGAATTGCATACTTATTATAATGCCCATGCGTTCTTGGTTGAAGATGATCTTCTGCGTTGCGCAAGACTGTGTCTTGTTCAAGCCACGCGACAAGTTTTATCTAATGGGTTAGCCTTGTTGGGTGTTAGTGCGCCGGAGAGTATGTAACACCATGGTTAAGAGAAATAAGCGCTCACAAAAAAAAACATCACTCTTTAAATTAACTCTTGTTGGTTTTTTTTCTGCATTTTTATTACTTGCTGTATTTGCAGCTTGGTTTTTACTTAAAAATCCGAAAGCGGAAAATTGGATTGTGAATCGGCATTCGCTTAAGGTACACACAGTTGCGAAAAAAGCAGCCGCAACGACAGTGAGTGCACCAACAGTGCCACAAGAACCTCAATTTGAGTTTTATACGATGTTGCCGCAAATGGAAGTAGATGTGCCTGATGATGCGAGCCAACCCAAAAATACACCCACAGCGCAAGCCCCTGCAAAAATAACGCCCAAGCCAGTAGCCAATTCTGCACCTACACCTGTTCAGCCCACTGATAAAGAACCCTCGGAATTATCCACGGTGCAATTGCCTGAACCATTGACTACCCTAAAAAGTACTTCATCGGTTGGAACACCTACCCATATCACTTATTTGTTGCAGGCCGCTTCGTTTCAAGAAGGGGCTGATGCCAGACGCGTTCAAATCCATTTAAGCAAGTTAGGTTTTCCAGCGGAAATTGAAACGGTCATGATCAAGGGTGTGGCTTGGCATCGTGTCTATGTAGGACCTTTTACAACCCTCAAAGCAGTTCAGACTGCCCGCCAGCAATTGAATGCGAAAGGGATTTCGACAGTATTTGTAGCCAATGATATTTCAGATTCAAATGTGCCTTGAAATCTTCTGATCGCGACCCCATTTTATATCTCTAGATCAAAAAAAGGTTACTTATGGAACAATTCAGAGGCACAACCATCCTTTCCGTGCGTCGACAAGGTAAAGTCGTCATCGGTGGGGACGGACAAGTCACCATGGGCCAATCCATGGTCATGAAATCAAATGCGCGTAAAGTCAGGCGCATCTACAAAAATCAAGTCATTGCTGGGTTTGCAGGTGGAACAGCGGATGCGTTCACGCTTTTTGAACGCTTTGAAGGTAAACTTGAAATGTACCACGGGCATTTAACACGTGCTGCCGTTGAACTTGCAAAAGATTGGCGGATGGATCGCATGTTGCGACGTTTGGAAGCGATGATCATCGTGGCCGATCATACGGCAACTCTCGTGATTGCAGGAACAGGTGATGTCATTGAACCTGAAGATGATGTGGTTGCCATTGGTTCGGGTGGGCCTTATGCACTTTCTGCAGCACGTGCCTTGCTCAAACATACTAAATTAGACGCAAAAAGCATTGTAAAAGAAGGCTTGACCATCGCGGGTGATATTTGTGTCTTTACAAATCAAAATCATGTCATCGAAGAATTAGACATAAATGCTAAACCTGAAAAGGGCGAATAAATTATGGCAAATGCAATTAAAGAAACACGAATCAAAGATTTGACACCGCGTGAGATTGTGTCTGAATTAGATAAACATATTATTGGCCAAGCAGATGCGAAGCGTGCGGTTGCTATTGCACTGCGTAATCGTTGGCGTCGCATGCAATTGCCTGCTGAACTGCGTGATGAAGTGACACCCAAAAATATTTTGATGATTGGCCCAACAGGCGTGGGTAAGACTGAAATTGCACGCCGTTTAGCAGCATTAGCCGGAGCGCCTTTTATCAAAGTAGAAGCCACAAAATTTACTGAAGTAGGTTATGTGGGCCGCGATGTTGAATCCATCATCCGCGATCTTGTCGACATGGCTGTTAAAATGTTGCGTGAAGAAGAGGTTGGTAAAGTCAAAGCGAAGGCTGAAGAAGCCGCTGAAGAGCGTTTGTTGGATGCCTTGCTTCCACCAGGACGCCCGAGCACACATCTTTCAGAAAGCGAACTTGAGCACGATAAAGAAGCTTTGGCGGTCCGCCAAGTGTTTTTGAAAAAATTACGCAATGGCGAATTAGATGATCGTGAAGTTGAAATTGATATGGGTGGCCCCAGTTTTGGGATGGAGATTCTTGCACATCCTGGCATGGAAGAAATGACCAATCAATTATCTTCGTTGTTTCAGAGCATGGCCAGTGATCGCAAAAAGACGCGCAAATTAAAAGTGAAAGAAGCGCTCAAACAAGTGCGTGAAGAAGAAGCAGCAAAGCTGATCGATGATGATAAAGTTAAAGCACAGGCGGTGATCGCGGTTGAACAAAATGGCATTGTATTCATCGATGAAATTGACAAGATCACGCAAGAAGATCATAAATCAGGCGGTGTGTCGCGTGAGGGTGTACAACGTGATCTATTACCCTTGATTGAAGGGTGCACCGTGTCAACACGATATGGCATGATCAAAACTGATCATATTTTATTTATTGCATCGGGTGCATTCCATTTGAGTAAACCTTCGGATCTGATTCCTGAATTGCAAGGTCGTTTACCGATTCGTGTTGAGTTAAATTCATTGACTGAAGATGATTTTGTGCGGATCCTCACCGAACCTCATGCTTCTTTAACAGAACAATCTGTCGCCTTATTAGCAACAGAAAATTTCAAAATTGAATTTAAAAAAGACGCGATTAAACAATTGGCTAAAATTGCCTTTGAAGTCAATGAGCGTAATGAAAATATTGGCGCACGTCGTTTGCAAACGGTGATGGAGCGGTTATTGGAAGAATTGTCTTTTACTGCGCCTGATCGTGCCAATGAAAAAGTCGTGATTAATGCGGCCTATGTGGCGCAGCGGTTTAAGGATTTGAAGACGAATCAGGATTTGAGTCAGTTTATTTTGTGAGGAGAAACCGTTGACTACCACACAACCCCCTCCTCGAGACCTAAAGCTCCTCCAAAAGCAAAAAGTACTCGAAATCACCTTCGATTCAGGCGATGTTTATCGCTTGCCCTGCGAATATTTGCGAATTTTTTCACCGTCAGCCGAAGCGCGTGAACAAGGAAAGCCTAAAATACACTCTGATAAAAAAGACGTGAATATTATTGGCGTTGATCCTGTTGGCCACTATGCGGTGAAATTCATTTTTGATGATGGTCATTCAACGGGAATTTACAGCTGGGAAACCCTCTACGATCTAGCCATCCATCAAGAAAAATACTGGCAAGATTATCTTAACCGACGGGATCATAATGACAAATAAAACCACTGATTTTGGTTATGAACAAATTCCAGAAGACCAAAAAGAAACACGGGTCAAAGAAGTATTTGATTCGGTTGCTGGAAAATATGATCTCATGAATGATTTAATGTCCCTGGGCGTGCATCGTTTATGGAAACGATTCACACTCGGGCAAAGCCATGTACGGCTCGGACAAAAAGTATTAGACATCGCCGGGGGAACAGGCGATTTAACCCGCGAATTTGCAAAACGTGTCGGTCCAGAAGGCCAAGTGATCTTGGCTGATATCAATGCCAATATGTTAAATGTAGGCCGAGATCGATTAATTGATCAAGGTTTATTAGAGCCGATCGAATATGTTCAAGCGAATGCAGAATATCTTCCCTTTGCCGATTCACATTTTGATGTCGTCAGCATTGCATTTGGATTGCGTAATGTGACCGACAAATCTAAAGCGCTTACATCTATGTTCCGCGTGTTAAAACCAGGTGGACAATTACTCATCTTAGAATTTTCAAAACCCACACTTCCGCTACTTCAGCCTGTTTATGACGCCTATTCTTTCAGCGTGCTTCCCTTGCTCGGAAAACTTCTCCTCAAAGACGCCGCAAGCTACCGCTACTTGGCGGAATCTATCCGCATGCACCCCGATCAAGAAACCCTAAAAACTATGGTCCTCGATGCAGGTTTCGACACCTGTAAATACCACAATTTATCCGGCGGCATTGTTGCCTTACATACGGCGTATCGGGTGTAGGGCGGAAACCCTCGCAAAAAACCGGTAGATTGTATAAACTCTGACTGTACACAGCAGGGTGGATCCTCCCATGAGTCTATTTAAAAACTTTTTCGCAAGCTTTCTGCGGACGCGGCATGTCAGCCGCTATTTTCGCCGCTATGGCTTGTTCGATTTGCTCAAACGAGCGCCAAAACCCAAGGATCTACCGCCTAAGCTTACTGAAGCCCTGTTCAGTGCTGCGCTGATTGATTCTGAGGAACTCATAAAAAAGCTGGGTTCACACGCCAATGGGTTGACGGCCGAGGAAGCTGAAGCTCTCCACGACATTTTTGGGCCCAATGAATTTGAGTATGAAAAACCCCTTTCTTGGTGGGCACATCTTTGGTTATGCTATAAAAATCCCTTCAATTTATTACTGACAGCGCTGGCCTGTCTTTCGGCGTATACGGGCGATAAGCAAGGCACGGTTGTGATTTCTTGTATGGTGGTGTTATCAACGCTGATTCGCTTTTGGCAAGAAAGGCGTTCGAACCAAGCGGCAGAAAAACTCAAAGCCTTGGTGATCAATACGGCGACGGTCTTGCGGCGGATCCCTGAAACGCAGGGTGAAATGGAACATCCTCATACAAATAACCAATACTTGCATCGTGAAGAATTACCGATCAACGAATTGGTGCCCGGGGATGTCTTGATTTTGTCGGCGGGCGATATGATTCCCGCGGATCTGCGTATTTTATCGGCAAAAGATCTGTTCATCAGCCAAGTGAGTATGACCGGTGAAGCTTTGCCGGTTGAAAAATTTCCCATACAGCATGATCCCTCACAGGCCAATTTGTTTGATCTTGATAATATCTTGTTCATGGGGACGAATATTGTGAGTGGATCAGCAACGGCAATTGTTTTGGGTACCGGCAGTCAAACGTATTTTGGAGCTCTGGCTGAACGTGTCACGCAGGTTGATCGTGCTCCCACGGCCTTTCAAATGGGTGTGAATAAAATCAGTTGGTTGCTGATTCGCTTCATGTTGGCCATGACACCGATTGTATTTGTGCTTAATGGGTGGACCAAGTCAAATTGGACTGAGGCATTTTTGTTCTCATTATCGATTGCTGTAGGCTTAACGCCCGAAATGCTTCCTATGATCGTGACATCAACCCTTGCAAAGGGTGCTATCGCATTGTCTGGCAAGAAAGTGATCGTCAAGCGACTCGATGCGATTCAAAACTTTGGTGCAATGAATGTGTTGTGTACGGATAAGACGGGTACATTAACCCAGGATAAAATTTTTCTGGAACGTTATACCGATGTGTATGGCGAGGAATCCGAAGAAGTTTTGGATTATGCTTATTTAAATAGCTTCTATCAAACAGGGTTGAAAAACCTATTGGACAGAACAGTGCTTGAGCATGTGGGCGTGGCGCAGGAAACGAAGATCAGCGAGAATTACCAAAAAATTGATGAAATTCCCTTTGATTTTCAACGTAGGCGGATGTCGGTGATTGTTTCCGAAAAAAATAATCGCCATACTTTGATTTGTAAGGGTGCTGTTGAAGAAGTATTAAGTGCATGTACGATGATTCGACATCGCAATGCACTGTTGGAAGTTAATTCTGAAATTCTCGATAAAATTCGCGAAGTAACCGCGACGTTAAATGCAGAAGGGTTGCGCGTAGTGGCTGTGGCAATGCGTGAATTTCCAGCAGATAAAGAGAATTTTAGTATTGCAGATGAGTGTGAATTATCACTCCTTGGATATATTGCCTTTCTTGATCCGCCGAAAGAATCAACAGCACCGGCGCTTGAAGCGCTGCACCACCACGGTGTGGAGGTTAAAATTTTAACGGGTGATAATGAATTGGTGACGGGTAAAATTTGCCGCGAAGTGGGTATTAAAATCAGCGCTCTTTTATTAGGATCAGACATTGAAGCGATGGATGATGTGACCTTATCTGAAGCGGTTGAGACCGTCAATGTGTTTGCAAAACTCACTCCTTCGCACAAGGAACGGATTGTGCATGCGCTGCGTGCCAATGGGCATGTGGTGGGTTTTATGGGTGATGGCATTAATGATGCTCCAGCACTGCGTGCAGCGGATATTGGGATTTCTGTAGATTCAGCCGTAGATATTGCCAAGGAAGCAGCTGATATTATTTTGCTTGAAAAAAGTTTGATGGTGTTGGAGCGCGGCGTGATTGAAGGGCGGAAAACATTTTCGAATATGCTCAAATATATTAAAATGGCTGCAAGTTCTAATTTTGGAAATGTATTTTCAGTCTTGATTGCCAGCGTGTTTTTGCCTTTCTTACCGATGTTACCTTTGCAGATTTTAGTTCAAAATTTACTGTATGATATTTCACAAATTGCGATTCCTTTTGATAATGTTGATTCTGAATTATTACAGAAACCACAGCGTTGGAATTCTGCAGACATTGGCCGATTCATGGCGTTTTTCGGCCCTGTGAGTTCTATTTTTGATGTGGCCACATTTGCCTTGATGTGGTATTACTTTGGTGCAAACGTGCCTGCGTATCAAACCTTATTTCAATCGGGGTGGTTTGTGGAAGGATTAATTTCTCAAACCTTAATTGTACATATGATTCGTACTAAAAAAATTCCCTTTATCCAGAGTCGTCCTTCATGGGTATTAGTTGCGGCAACGACCTCGATCATTGCCTTGGGTATTTTTTTAGTGATGGGGCCCTTCGCACATGATTTTAAGATGCAAGCTTTGCCGTTAATATACTATCCTTTCTTAGTGGTGATCTTATTGGCTTATATGGGCACGGCGCAATTGATGAAAGTTTTTTATAAGAGGAGATATGGGTGGCAGTAAGAACATCTTGGTTAAAATATGTTGCATTGATGTTGGTTCTAATGTGCTCGTTAACAGCACATGCTCAAATTGATGCTTTATATGTATTTGGCGATAGCCTATCTGATAATGGTAATCTTTATAAGCTAAAAGATGCAAAAACACCGCTTTCTCCGCCTTATTATGACGGGCGTTTTAGTAATGGCCCTGTCTGGGTTGAAGATTTAGTGCCGCTTATTGGGCTTAAACCAAATGCCTTGCATGATTTTGCGTATGGAGGTGCGCAAACGAGTACGGGTTTTGTACCTAATTATAAAAAACAAATTAAAAATTATTTGAGAACACAGACGGCTCTTGATCCTGATGGGCTCTATGTAATTTGGATCGGTGCAAATAATTATTTTTTCCATCCTTATGCAGCATTGAGTCAGGTGCCTAAAAATGTGTCTGATATTATTTGGGGGATCCGTGCCTTGGCTGCGCGAGGTGCGCAAAATTTCTTGGTCATTAATTTGCCTGATTTAAGTAAGAACCCTTGGGGGCAGCGAAAAAATGCGACAGATCCTGATTATGCTACGCATTTGCATGATTTGATTGTGGCGCATAATCAAGATTTAGCTCAAGACTTGAATACATTGGGGCTCGAGCAACCCAGTTTGCATATTGTTCAAATCGATGCTGCTCACTTGTTTGATGCTGCGATTGAGCATCCGAAGCAATTTGGCGTGAATAATGTTACGACACCTTGTTATCAAGGCAGTTTTAGAGGGAAAGCTGTCAAAGGGGATGCTCCAGTGATTTGTGCTGATCCAGATGATTATCTTTTTTGGGATATGATTCATCCTACTCGTAAAATTCATCATGACTTTGCTGTCATTGCGAAGGAAGATTTAGAAGATACAGGGATGGTGGGGTGAGGTCGTCGTGATCTTTCATTCAGCAAAAAGAAGGCTGCGTCAAATGCCACAACACGCATTTGCGAAGCCTTCTTTTTGCTGAATGAAAGATCAACTTAAATTAAGGGGGTAAAAGGTGTCTAACCGGCCCAAACGTCAAACGATGTGCAGGGCAGGGGCCGTATTGCTTCAAGGCAGCAAGGTGGATCGCTGTACCGTAACCCTTATGTTGTGCAAAACCATACTGAGGATAAAGCGCATCTAACTCAACCATTTCCCGATCCCGGGCAACTTTGGCTAAGATTGATGCGGCGCTAATGACGGGCACATGGGCATCTCCGCCGACAATAGCTGCGGCAGGGATGCTGAGTTTGGGTAGATGCAAGCCATCGATCAGGGCTAGATCAGGCTTCGTGTGTAGGGCGGCAACAGCGCGTTCCATGGCCAATAAGCTGGCTTGTAAAATATTGTGCCGGTCGATTTCTTCAACCTCAGCCCGCCCGATCGCAAACGCCACAGCTCGGGATTGAATCGCTTCAACTAAATCTTCACGTTGAGCGGCGCTTAAGGTTTTTGAGTCTCCTAACCCTTTTATTCTGTAGGCTGTTTTAAAAATCACGGCAGCTGCGATGACAGGCCCTGCAAGAGGCCCTCGGCCTGCTTCGTCGACACCAACACAGAGATTTTCCATAGTTTTTCCTTTCAGTCGTTAGTTTTGTCGTGCTTTATAGCATTTCTCATAGAGGAAAGGCTGCGCCAATGCCACAACACGCATTGGCGCAGCCTTTCCTCTATGAGAAATGCTATAAAATTGCTTTTTAGCCCAAAAAATGTCAGGATGCGCCCTGAAAATTGTACTGTACTTATGGAGCCACTGGCGAGTATTTTAATGAAGATAATAAAATGTGCCGTCGTGGGCATTGGCTATATTGGCAAATTCCACGCTCAAAAATTTGCAATGCTTCCACAAGCAAAACTCGTTGCCTTGGCCGATGTCAATGTAGAGCATGCACAACTCGTGATTGGTGGCTTGTCTGAACTCGGTTATAAGGGCATCGAGATCTTTTCAAATTATCGCGATTTAATTGGCAAGGTCGATGCGGTCAGTATTGCGGTGCCCACGAAGGCACATTATGAAGTAGCAAAGTTTTTTTTAGAGCATGGCGTTCATGTTTTACTCGAAAAGCCGATTACAAGCACTTTAGAAGAAGCAGACCAATTGATTAAAATTGCTAAAGAACAAAATGTGATTTTACAAATTGGTCATCTTGAGCGGTTTAATGCCGTCAATCACGCTCTTGAAGGCGTTTTAAAAGAACCTCTTTTTATTGAGGCACATCGGCTTGCACCTTACAATCCGCGCGGTGCGGATGTGAATGTGGTATTGGATATTATGATCCACGATATTGATCTTATTTTGTCGATGGTTAATTATTCGCCCATTTTAAGCCTCGATGCTTGTGGCGGCCCAGTATTATCTGACGATGTAGATATTGCCAATGCACGCATTAAATTCACCAATGGTTGCGTTGCGAATGTGACGGCAAGTCGTGCTAGCCTTAAAACAGAACGGAAATTTAAGATTTTCCAGCATGATGCTTATCTTTCCATTGATTTCCAACATCGTCGCGTGGTGGTTCACCGTAAAGGTGAAGAAGAAATGTTTCCTGGCATTCCTGAAATTACCTATGAAGAACACGAATTTGAACAAAGCGATGCGATTCGAAGTGAAATCTTTGCCTTTTTGAGATCCATTGCTGAAGGAATTCCGCCTATGGTTAGTGGTGAGGCGGGTCGTGCAGCGTTAGAAACTGCGATTAAAATCACTGAATCTTTGCATCAGCAATTAGACTACATTAAAGAGAATCATCCACTTTATTTTTAAACAAGAGGGTTTTAAATATGATCCCAATGGTCGATTTACAAATACAATACCAACGATTAAAAGCTGAAATTGATGCCAATGTATTGGATGTGCTTGCAAAAGGACATTATATTTTAGGGCCTCATGTTCAGGCTTTTGAAGCAGAAGCGGCACATTATTTAGGTGTTAAACATGCAATCGGCGTGGCTTCAGGGACTGATGCGATTTACCTCGCGCTCATGGCTGAAGGAATCAAAGCAGGTGATGAAGTGATCACCACGCCATTTTCATTTATTGCAGCTTGCGAAGCCATTCGTTATTTGGGAGCAAAACCGGTTTTTATAGATATTGATCCAAAAACATATAACATTGATGTTAATAAAATCGCCTCGGCAATCACCGATAAAACACGCGCTATTATTCCTGTTCATCTCTATGGGCAAGTGGTTGAGCTAGAGCCGATTTTAAATTTGGCTAAAAAACACAATTTAATTGTCATTGAAGATTGTGCGCAGTCGTTTGGAGCACTCTATCAAGGCCGTCAGACAGGTAGTATGGGGGAGTTTGGATGCTTTAGTTTTTACCCTACGAAAACCTTAGGTGGCTTTGGTGATGGTGGGTTGATCACCATGCAGTCTGATGAACGTGCGAGGCATGTACGTTCCTTGCGCGCCCATGGCAGTGAAATTCGTTATGAGCATACTGAAATTGGTTTAAATAGTCGGCTTGATGAAATTCAAGCAGCTATTTTAAGAGTTAAATTAAAATACCTTGACGAATTTAATTTGGCACGTCGCCGCATTGCTGCGCAATATAACGAATTATTGTCTGATACGAATGTTGTCACGCCCACTGAAATTTATGCAGGAGGGCATGTTTATCATCAATACACGATTCTTACCGATTGCCGCAGTGAAATCATGCAAGCCCTGAACAAAATGAATATTGCTTCATCCATTCATTATCCAAAACCCATTCATCGCCAGCCTGTATTTTTGGAAACTTATTCACATCTTCATTTTCCACACAGTGAGGATGTTGCTCGGCGTTGTTTATCCCTGCCGATTTATCCGGAAATGACGGATGAACAAGTACGTGCTGTAGCACAGGTGATTCGAGAGGTTACGCTTGGTTAATTCTGCAAAAAAAATCCTCATTGTTGCAGGCGAAGCCTCAGGTGATAAAAATGCAGCTCGATTAGTTGAACGCCTAAAACAATTAGATCCTCATCTTGAATTTTGTGGTACCGGTGGGGAGTGCATGCGCGCTGCAGGTGTGCAGACGTTTCATGATATTTCAGAAATGTGTTTAACAGGGCCTTATGAAATCATCACTGAAGGTTGGCGTGTTCTTAAAATTTATAAAAAATTATGTCATTATTTAGTTGAGCATCAGCCTGAAGTATTAATTTTGGTAGATTACCCTGAAATCAATTTGCGGCTCGCAAAAAAAGCACATCAGGCGGGCATTAAAGTCTTTTATTACATCAGCCCTCAGCTTTGGGCTTGGCGGCGAGGCCGTGTGAAGATCGTTAAAAAATATGTGGATATGATGGCAGTCTTATTGCCGTTTGAAGCTGATTTTTATCGCCGTCACGGCGTTGAAGCTTATTATGTGGGGCATCCCCTGGCTGCTCAAGTTCAGCCGAGTTTATCCATTCCAGAAGCTAAGGCTAAATTTCAATTGGATCCAAATCCAAAGCGGCGCGTGATTGGTATTCTGCCAGGTAGTCGCCCGTTCGAAGTTAAAAGTGTATTACCTTTATTTGTGAAAGCAGTTAATCGTTTGTATGCACGCGATCCCAATCTACAATTTATAATGCCGCTCGCATCAACTTTGAAATCAGAATGGGTTGAATCTTATTTAAAGACAAGCCAAGCACCGGTGACGATTATTTCTCAATCGCTTTATGATGTATTAATTTGTTGTGATGCCGTGATGTCGGTGTTTGGAACTGTGACGCTTGAAGTGGCTTTACTTGAGATTCCAGCCGTTCTAGCATATCGTATGTCCTTGTTTTCGGCCTTGTTGTTACTCGTATTGGTTCATACTCCTTATTATGGCCTTTGCAACATTGTGGCGGGTGAGGAAATTGCAGTAGAACTTGTGCAATATCTTGCGACACCGAAACGAATTGCTCTAGAAATTCAACGTTATTTGGATGATCCTGCGTATTGTGCGCAAACAAGATTAAAATTACAGGCGATGAAAAAAAGGATGATGAGTAATCCTTCCACTTATGATGCTGCTGAGTTAGTATTAAAACTGTTGGCCGCGAGTATATAGAAGGGCTCAAGAAATCCCTACGCAATACTGCCTTCTTGTTCCTGAGTGAGTGAAGCCAGCAGACGATCGCGTTGACGACGAAGCAAGGTTGAATCTTGAAATAAATTGGTTAACATTAGCATACCTTCAAATTCGGCAACAATTTCTTCAGCCGATTGTTTAGCGCGGACTTTTCCTTGAAAAGGTTCAAGCAAATGAGCAATGGCATTGATCCAACTTTCAAAATAAGCTTTAAAAATCGATGTAAATTCGGGAATTGTGGTACCGATTTCCAAAGTTAAATTAGCCATGAGGCAGCCACCTTCGGAATCCATAAAAAAATGCTCAAGTTTCTCTAACAATTGACCGAGTCGCGCTTTTTTATCAACACCTTCCTCATAAGCAATCTTCAGAAAACCTTCCTGAAAAGAATGTAGCCAGTGTTTTAAAACGGCGATGGTTAAATCTTGTTTACTTGCAAAATGGTGATAGAGGCTCGCCTTATTAATGTTACACTTGGCAGCAATATCGGCCATCGAAGTATCAGAATAGCCACCGAGATTGAAAAGATCGGTGGCTATTTTGATCAACCGGGTTTTATCAATCTTTTTTGTTCCCATGAGGTTTCCCCATTTATTCTTACAATAGCAATAGGATAACATAAGTTTTTACCAAAAGTCATATAAAATTATCGTTCGGACTGTTTTTGTGTTAAAACTGAACAGTTAATCATTTTTCGCATTGACTCAGCACAGGGAAGGCTGCACCAATGCGTATTAATGCGAGATGTATGAGTAGTGAAATGAGCGTTAGGCTATGGTAGGATGGCCTTTGTTTGCCAAAACGAGGATGATTATGCTGATCGCAGAAACATCGTTGACGATTTACCATCTTATGGTTGAAGCAAGAGTACTTGAGGAACGCTTGATTACCATGTGTAAACAGCATCATGGTTATTTTTGGATTGGCGGTCCAGGCGAAGAAGCATTCAATGTCGCGCTTGGCTTGCAGATCAAAAAAGGTCAGGGCCTCGACTATGATTTTCTTCATTTTCACTACCGTTCTCTTGCCATTTTATTAGCGATGGGAATGTCACCTGTCGGTCCTATCCAGCAGATGAAAAGTACAGCTTCAGATCCATTCTCAGGTGGGCGTAATTTTTCAAGCCATTATGCCATTCCAGAATTTAATCTCGTTCCCATCACCTCACCTATCGAAACACAATATTTAACGGCGATTGGTACGGGGATTGCGCAGCGCGATCATCCGACTGATGCCATCACGATCGTCAATGGCGGGGATGCAGGAACAGCAGAAGGCGATTTTGCTTCTTGTTTAATTTGGAGCGCGAGACCTCAACAAGAATTGCCTATCCTGATCATTGTGACAAATAATGGTTGGGGAATTTCAACCGCAGCGCATACACAACATGGTGAAAAGCATATTACCAATCGTGGAAAAGCGTTTGGCATGCAAACCGCACTTGTCGATGGAAATGATGTTGAAGCGTCCTATGCTGCGATCGGCAAAGCGATGGACTATGTGCGCAAAGAACGTAAGCCCTTCCTCCTCGAAGCAAGCGTTTCACGTTTATATAATCATAGCTCAGCCAGTGGTGCTAATTTTAATGCTGATGAAGAAGATCCTATTGTGACGTTCGA
This sequence comes from Pseudomonadota bacterium, assembly GCA_021808365.1. GTDB lineage: Bacteria > Pseudomonadota > Gammaproteobacteria > JAKBBU01 > JAKBBU01 > JAKBBU01. The sequence goes on along the minus strand of JAKBBU010000002.1, from coordinate 52,096 downwards.
AAAAACATTATTAGAGCGGCAATTACTCACTGAGACTGATTTTCGATCCATCCGTACGCAATATGAAACGCAGACTCGTCAAATCTTCGAGCAAGTGATCACAGAGTCACCACCGCTCGGTGATACTATTTATGACTACACGTATTGGCAACAAACAGGGAAATATTGGTAAATGGCTACAGTTGCACAAGCAATAAGAATGGCGCTTCACTATGGTGAAACATATTTCGGATTAAAGCACGTTTTTGGTCAAGATGTCGGTCCGCCATTAGGAGGCGTATTTACAGCAACGCAGGGATTAAAAACGGCTTGGAATTCACCGTTAGATGAGCGAGGCATTATTGGGGCGGCCATCGGTCTAGCGTTTGCAAGTCAGCGTTGTGTTGCTGAAATTCAATTTTGTGATTATATTTTTAATACCATTGATATGCTTAAATTGGCAGGCAATACCTGTTGGAGTTCAAATGGTCAATGGCATTTACCGATGACGGTGATGACACCCGTTGGTAGCGGCATTCGTGGTTCTATTTATCATTCACATTCGTTTGATGCGATGGCTACGCATATTCCAGGTTGGAAAATTGTAATGCCGTCAAATCCCGTGGATGCTTATGGTTTAATGTTATCCTGTTTAAAAGAACAAAATCCAACTTTATTTCTTGTACCGAAGGCATTACTTTATGCACGTGGTGATCAACCCATTCACGGCGAGCCACCCTTAACAAAAGAAGGGCAAGCGCTTTTAAAAAAAATGATCGATAAGCCCGTGGATGAAAAAACGGCGCAAACTTGGGAACCTCAATGGCCTGAAGGTTTGCGAGATGATTCAATCAAACTTGGTGAAGGGCTCATTGTACATGAAGGTGATCAAGTGACCGTAGTCAGTTACGGGCGAACATTACCCTTGTGTGTTCAAGCCGCAAAAAATTTAGCACAACACGGTATTTCTGTGGAAGTGATCGATCTGCGAACGCTCTGGCCCTACGATTGGGCTTTAATTTCAAAGTCTATTTTGAAAACTCAGTGTGTGATCTATGTGAATGAAGATACCGAGGTGACGAATTTTGGTGAGCATTTAATTCGACGAACTGTGGAAGAACATTTTTATGATTTGGCGGCACCGCCTAAATTGATCGCAGGTGCTTTCGTGCCTGGGATTGGTTTAGCGGATACACTTGAAATGGCGAGTGTGCCTCAGTTGGCGACGATTATGCAGGGGATTGAGCAATTAATTGCGATGAAGGTTTAAAGAAAAGAAACCTTTTTTTGTCAGGTATGCTGATATTCTACAAAAATGTTATTTTTACCCCGGCGTCATCCCGGGATTTAGTGGTTCTTCGCGCGTACTCGCGCGTTAGAACCACTTAGGCTTATTAATACCTATGGCGGGATCCAGAAAATAAAAAAAGATTTTTTCTAAAAGTGTGGTTGAGTAATAAACTTGAAACAACAAATCATTGCCAAAATCCATCGCGCAGGCGGAAAAATTTGCTTTGCAGATTATATGCAGATGGCACTGTATAGTCCGCAATTCGGTTATTACACGAGCAGTCTTGAAAAATTTGGGCGTTCAGGTGATTTTGTGACTGCGCCCGAAATTTCACCTCTATTTTCCCAGTGTTTAGCCCAGTATTGCCAAAAAAATCTCACTGCAATTGGCGGCGGAAATATTTTAGAGTTTGGTGCAGGTTCTGGCCGAATGGCTCAAGATATTTTAATGACCTTGGCCAAACAAAATTCACTCCCTGATCATTATTTTATTCTTGAATTAAGCGCACAATTACGTCAATGGCAACAACAATATTTACAAACAGAATGCCCTGAACTTTATTCACGGGTGATCTGGTTGGATCGATTACCAGAGCTTGGATTTAAAGGTGTTATTTTAGCCAATGAAGTACTCGATGCTATGCCGGTTCATTTGTTTTATCGCAGCCAACATGAAATCTTAGAAAAATATGTGGGTGTTGAGCAAGGTGAATTTGTTTGGAAAATCGACCAACCCTGCGATCCACGTTTGATTGAAAAAGTGACCCATATCGAGCATGAATTAGGGGCTCTTCAAGAAGGTTACACGTCTGAGATCAATTTATTTTTAGATGGATTCATGAAAAGTATAGGTGACGTGCTTGAGCGTGGATCCATGGTGATCATTGATTACGGTTTTGAGCGGCCGATCTACTATCACCCTGAGCGAGCGATGGGAACCTTGATGTGTCATTCGCAGCATCAAGCTCATCCTGATCCTTTTACGTCGCCAGGTCTCCAAGATATTACTGCCCATGTTGATTTTTCAGCGCTGATCGATGCGGGTATTGCAGCAGGCCTTAAATATATAACCTTAGATTCACAGGCTAATTTTTTACTTTCTCAAGGAATTACTGAGCTTGTTGCTTCTCAGCAGGAGGTTCTCGACACAGCCGCTTTTTATAATTTAACTCAAGGCATGAAGCGATTACTCATGCCGAGCGAGATGGGGGAATTGTTTAAGGTTTGTGTATTCGAATCTGTTTAAAAAAAAGATTTTTTTTCGTCATTCCAGCGAATGTAGGTTGGGTTAGCGTACTCGCGTAACCCAACAAAATTAAATCTGCAAAACTCAAAGTTTCGATGATGAAAAATATTGGATTTTATAGGCGGAATGTTGGGTTACGCGAGTACGCTAACCCAACCTACACTTTTTAATTTTTTAAAAGTCCTTATGATCGTCATTTAGAGCATTTTTCAATCTCTTCAATATCAGCAAGATCAACAGGACGCGCCAAGATTTGCTTATAAGCTAATAAATCTTTTTTAGGGATCACTGGAACTTTTACCTCTAAAATTTCCAGCGTGACTACTTTAGAGAAATCTGTCGGAAATTCATGCCATATTCCAGTAGATTGATTGAATATTTTTACTCGATAAGCACCACTTAAATCAATATCTTGCCCATGATGATTTAAAGTCATTAACAATAAATCCCAAGGTTTTTCCTTAATTTGAGATGGACCAAACACAACAAATTCACTGACTTTTTCTTTAACTAATTTAAACTTATCTTCAGGAATATCAATGTCAATATCAATTAATTCTCTGGTCGAACCATAAGCTCTTGCAGCAAGGCCACCAGCAATTTGGAATGGAATGTCCAATTCATTTAAAATATGGGTTATCCATAATAAGGATGCTTTGGTATCACGCATAATTTATTCAATTCCATTTTTAGCGATAATTTTACCTAAATAGGGGTTGAACATTCACTTCGCATCTACCAATCGTGGAAGAATATTTGTTATAACACCCTGGATAATTGAACCATCGCTCACGTTATAAGTACTCACTTTATTCGTTGAAACATTTGTGGCAACCGCCAAAACAAGATTGTATTTGACAATATACATGACAATCGATGAGTAACCTGGCTGGAGTCCATCATGCGAAATAACCCTACCAAGACCGGGATATGTATGCACAGTAACACCAAGACCATAACCTGCAGAATTATATTTTCCATTCTTAACTGTTTTCAACAGTTCGTTGCGTAGATGAGCATCCAACATGCTACCCTCAAATAAGCAGTAATACCATTGAACCAAGGAGGATGAACTAGCAATCAGGCCAGAGGCAGCGGGAGAAAATAGGTTATACATCGGTTTAATTTGGTAGGCGTCAATGTTGGTTAAACCCGGTATGGATACTACGCGATTATTTACAAACGCTTTAGTGATCAAATCCTCATTTGTTGTAGGTATGTAGCCTGTAGCCAGTCTTGATAATGCATTATGAGGAACCTTACCATCATTCGCAAAGTAAAGATCATCAATTCCACTTTCCAAGAAGAGAGAGCGAAAGTTGGTATCCAGTGTTTTTCCAGTAACGTCTTCAATAATAAGTCCAAGGAGAATATAATCTGTATTTGTGTAACTCCATACTCCTTTTGTCCCAGGCTTAAAATAGACTTTATGAATCATTGCCAAATCAATCAATTTTTTTGATGAGTAAAATTTATAAGGGTTATTTATAAAACGTTTCTTGAAGTTGTCTGTGTTAATAGATTGCGGAACGCCACTGGTGTGATTTAAAAGTTCTCTTACTGTCATATCTTTCAGATCAGGATATTTTGATATAATGCTATAGAGTTGCCCACGGTATTCATGAGCAATATCACCCATTTTTTCGTCAAGAGAAAATTTCTTTTTTTCAACTAATTTTAATATTAATGTGGCCGTAAAGGATTTCGTAATACTCCCCGCTGGGAACAATGTATTTTCGTTCATGGGTTTAATTGGATAAATAGATGCATTGCCAACAAATACCGTCTTAATGGGTTGATTGCCAAATTTATAGGACATTACAACGCCAGGAAAATTGTACTTAAGCGACAGAAGACTTAATTGGTTTTTTATCGCGTCATCATTGATATTTTTTGCTGATACCGTAGTGGTGAAAACCACTGCAAAAAAAACAACAGCTATTTTAGAAATTAATTTTTCCATATTTTATACAATCGCTCCAAAAGGTTCATCAGTGTTGTAGGTTGGACAGATATAATCTATCTCATCAAGAATCTCTTTCGAGTATCCCTGTTTTTTTAGCATCGCCAGCAACAAGGAGGGTTCAAGAATGATCTGCTGTTTTTTGTTTTTCGGTAGTGCTTTAATCAATCGTTCTATTTTTAATGTGTGAGATAACTCAAGGGATAGTTTCCAGCATGCAACGATAGTTCGAGGTGGAAAACTGCGCGTGTATTTACATTTTGAGCTGCCGTTTACATGCTCTTGATAGCGACGTTCCATATCAGTTGTATAGCCCGTGTAGTAAGCATTGTTGGTACATTCAAGGATGTAAATATAATAAATCATGACTTATCAGGCATACAAACACGAATACGATGTCCATCCGGATCAAGCGCCACAAAGGTTAAGCCGAATACTGCTTCATGCAGATCTTGTTCAATAGCCACTCCAAATTCTCCCCACTGTTTACGCAGTTCACGTACCTTCTGTTCATCATTCACCATAAATGAAAGCTCAGAACGATGGCCAGTACCTCCTGAAATAAAGTTCTTTGCCTGCGTGGACCACAAACTAAATGTAAATCCATTCTCAAACGAGAAAGCCACATAGGTTGGAAAAGAAGCTACGGGTTTTATTGAAAAAATCTTTTCATAGAATAAAGCGCTCTCTAGCGGATTTTGCACATAAAACAGTAACAAATTCGGGATAAGCATGGATTGAATCCTCTTTAGAAATAGCTCTGGCCATCATTCTATACCTTTTGTCGTATGGCGGTCGATATCTCCAATGAGGTTGAGTTGCTCTTTTTTTAGCCAGATCTCCATCTACAACCTGTTCATTAAAAAGGTGGTCATCTGGCAAAATTTTGTGTTAGGATGTTCCGCTACCATAAATAAGAATTGAGGGGGTAGCATGCGACAACGACAATATCGCCGGGTCATTGGTCCGTGGAGCATGTTGTTTTGTTCAGTCAGTTCCATCATCGGATCGGGCTGGTTATTCAGTAGTTATTACAGTAGCCAAATGGCTGGACCGGCAGCTCTGTTATCATGGTTTATCGCGGCCGTTATGGTGATTGTGGTTGCATTTACCTTTGCTGAAATTTCAACACTTTTATCAATGCCGGGCGGAAGCTCACATTTTCCCCATTTGACCCATGGGGCACTGGCCAGTATGGTGCTCAGTTGGATCAGTTGGTTGAGTCCTACGGCATTGCCACCGATTGAAGTTCAGGCGATCCTTCAATATGCGTCCTTCTTCTTCCCAAGCTTACTTGCACCGACCGCTGCACATAGCAATGCTCTGAGTCATCTCGGGTTTGGTGTTGCTGTTGTCTTGATGGTGCTCTTCAGCGTGATCAACATTTACTCACTACGTTGGGTATTCCGATTTAATAATATCATCACCGTCTGGAAAATCATTGTACCTGTTTTAGTCACGGTGACACTTTTGATTTTTAGCTTTCATGGCAGCAATTTTACGGGGCATGGTGGATTTATGCCCATGGGTTGGCATGGCGTGATGGCAGCAATTTCGGCGAGTGGAATCGTATTTGCCTTCAATGGATTTAAGACGGTTGTTGAAATGGCGGGTGAGGCCCATAACCCAAAACGAACTATTCCCTTCGCCTTAATTGGTAGCGTGGTATTGTGCTTAGTTCTTTATTTATTATTGCAATTAGCTTTCATTGGCGCTATTCCTTCGTCAGTTCTTTCTCAAGGCTGGGGGCATCTTCATTTTGCAGGTGCATCGAGTCCCTTAATTACCTTATTGGCAGGAACCGGCAGTGTTGTTGTCTTAGCCATTCTTTATATTACGACAATCGTTGCTCCCATGGGCGCGGGTTTGATTTATTTGACGAGCAGTGCGCGGATCCTCCAAGCCATGGGAACAAATAACCAGGTGCCTCATTTTGTATCTTTGGTAAATGAAAAAGGAATTCCAGTTCGTGCGATTTTGATCAGCTTAGCCGTCGGGCTTATTTTCTTTTTTCCTTTCCCTGGTTGGAAAGAAATGGTTGAATTCATCAGTTCGCTGATGGCTTTTTCTTATGCCTTGGGGCCTATTTGTTTGTTGGTCCTTCGCTACCAATTGCCTGATCAACCTAGAATGTTTCACCTACCCTATGCACCTTTATTTAGTTTTATAGCCTTCTTTATTTGTTCGTTGATGTGTTATTGGACAGGCTGGCTCGTGATTTCTAAGTTGATTTTATTTTTAATATTCTGTCTTGTTTTCTATATGGTCTATCGTTTATGTTCAAAAGAAGCTCGTTCACATGCTTTGCAGGTTAAGCCTTCAGCGTGGATCTGGGTTTATTTTTCAGGCATGACTTTGATTTCTTATCTGGGTAGTTTTGGTCATGGCCGCGGTATTTTAGCATTTGGGCCCGATTTTGTGGCTATTGGGGTGTTGTCAGCAATCACGTTGTACATTGCAGTACGTTGGCGTGCAGATGATGCCTGGGTCAGATCAAAAGTTCAGCGACTTGCTGATGAGGGAGTGACTTTTAACGAGCATTAAGATTATGGATTACCATCTTTTAAAAGATCTTCTTAATCGCTACTTTGCACGATATGCAGGTGGCGAACAGCGCCCAACATTTTTTGACGTGGACACGATAGCGCCCGCACTAAACGATTTAAGCAAGAATTTCTTAATCATCAAAAAAGAATTTGAGCGTATTCTTGTACAACGTCCTCGCCTTCCAGCTTATCATGAAATCGATCCCGGAGAGCATGAAATTTCCAATGTGGTTGATAAAGAAAAAAGTTGGAAAGTGTTCATGCTCCAATTGCTTCGACATAAACCTGTTGAAAATCGTCAGCTTTGTCCTGAAACATGCGCACTTTTGAATCGTGTCCCAAATATAATCCAGGCTTTTTTTTCGATATTGGAACCTGGTAAGTCGATTCCTCTGCATAACGGCCCCTATCTTGGTTATTTACGTTATCATCTCGGGTTGCAAATTCCAAAAGTTTCGCCACCGCTCATTGAGATCAATGACCAGCCCTATACCTGGCAGGAAGGCGAGCATGTTTTATTTGATGATACATGGCCACACCAAGTGAAAAATACAAGTCAGGAACTTCGAGCCCTATTAATCGTGGATATTTTGCGGCCCATGCCTAAATTGCCGCATTTCATTAATAAAGCGATGACCTATGGTTTAGGAAGCCCTTTTTATGGACGCTCTGTTGTAAACAGAGTAAAAAAATTCAACTTAATCACACAAAATTAAAAGCTATGTCAAATATCGAACAAACACCTGAAATTTCTGAAAATGAACAGATCGCACAACGCCGTGCAAAATTGGCACAAATGCGCGCAGAGGGGATTGCCTATCCTAATGATTTTCGGCGTACGGATGTTGCAGGTTGCTTGCACAAGCGCTTTGGTGAAAAATCACATGACGAATTAGAAGCCCTGCACGAAGAAGTGACGATCGCAGGTCGCATGATGTTGCGGCGCTTGATGGGTAAGGCTAGCTTTCTGCATCTGCAAGATATGACCGGCCGCATTCAAATTTATGCGCGCCAAGATGATCTTCCTGAAGGTTTATATGAAACATTGAAACAATGGGATATTGGCGACATCATCGGCGTTAAAGGCACTTTGTTTAAAACAAAAACCGGTGAATTGTCAATTAAGGCAATGGAACTTCGTTTATTAACAAAAGCCCTTCGTCCCCTGCCAGATAAATTTCATGGTCTCACGGATCAAGAACTACGTTATCGCCAACGTTATCTTGATTTAATCATGAATGAAGAAAGCCGACATGTTTTTAAAATACGATCCAAATTAATTTCAGCTCTACGTGAATATTTAAACAAAAAATATTTCATCGAAATGGAAACACCGATGATGCAAGTTCTTGCCGGTGGTGCTGCTGCTAGACCGTTTGTCACCCATCATCATGCATTGGATATGGAGCTTTATCTTCGTATTGCGCCTGAATTAAATTTAAAGCGCCTTGTTGTGGGTGGTTTTGAACAAGTGTATGAGATTAATCGGAATTTTCGAAATGAAGGGATTTCTACACGCCATAACCCTGAATTTACGATGTTGGAATTCTATTGGGCGTATGCGGATTATCATGATCTCATGGATTTAACGGAAGATATGTTTAAAACTGTCGCGCAACAAGTGTTGGGATCGACGACGATCAATTATCAAAATATCACTTTAGATTTTTCTAAACCCTTCGTGCGCATGACAGTTCTTAAAAGTATTCTGCACTACAATAAAGACATCACGCTAAATATGCTTCATGACGAAAATGCACTACATGACATTCTTCGTCGGCTTGGAGTGCCATTTCAGCCGAATGATGGCTTGGGCAAATTACAAATGGCGATATTTGATAACACCGTGGAACACCTTTTAGAACAACCCACATTTATTACGGCTTATCCGACAGAAATATCACCCCTTGCACGGCGCAATGATCAAGATCCATCTGTGACGGATCGCTTCGAATTATTCATTGCAGGCCGAGAATTAGCCAATGGGTTCTCTGAATTAAATGATGCCGACGATCAAGCTGAGCGCTTGCGTGCACAATTAAAAGAGCGAGAAGCCGGTGATCATGAAGCGATGCCCTATGATGAAGATTATGTGATGGCGCTTGAATATGGTCTGCCGCCGACAGCCGGTGAAGGCATTGGCATTGATCGTCTAGCTATGCTGTTTACCAATGCTCCATCAATTCGCGATGTGATTCTCTTTCCGCATATGAGGCCGAAGTTGTAGCCGCTTCAACGGCTAAAATTAATGTAAACAGTCTGGGCCTGTTTGTAATATAATCTTATCTTTCTCAATAACTTTTCTAAATAAGTCACTTGTTAATGACCAATCAATTACATCAACTTTCCAGGGTAAATCTGATGCAGAAAATGCTTCATTTAATGCACTGATCGTAGATAAAGAAAGTGGTTTGTCAGTTATAATACATAAATCTAAATCAGAATAGGGTTTAGCTCGTCCGGTTACACGTGATCCAAAGGCCCATACTTCATTGTTAGGTACGTGCTTTTTTAAAATATGCTTAACAATTTCCCAATGTGTTGGATGCAGATCTATACGAGGCGAGGGAAAACTCACGTTAAATTCTCCCGCAATTTATTTTGTAAAAAAACAATTTCTTGTAAAAATTCTGGAATATGCTTAACTACTGAAAGTGCAATTGTTTCATCATAAGTATGGCTGGTTTGATTTCGCAGATGACGATATTGCCGCCATTTTGGCCAATCTCCAAGCAAGAGACCTTGCTCATTTGCACTGCGAATAAGGTCAGCAAAAGATATACTATCGTATTCAGAAGGTGTGGCTGATACTGACTCAAGATATCGTTTGAGCGTTTTGTAGCCTAGATCATAAGTAAATTCAAAACGCTGAATAAGTCCATCCCGAATTTGTGTATCGTTGGTATCTTGATGATAGCGTGCTAGACCCTCGTCAAGTCGGATAATGGCATTTTCAAGAAATTGAAGGTTCATTGCTTTTGTCCTTTTGGTGCCCAGGGCTATCGGGTTAAAAGTTAATCATTTTTCGAAAAGATGACATTTTTGGGCTTCGTCATCCCGGAATTTAGTCGTTCTTGCGTGTACTCGTGCTTAGAACGACTTAGACTTATAATACCTATGGCGGGATCCAGGAAAATAAAAAGGGATTTTTTCATAAGAAAAAATCTTATTTATAACTGGATCCCGGATATTAAGCGATTCTAACGTGCGAGTACGCACGAAGAATCGCTAAATTCCGGGATGACGAGACCAAAAATGATTAACTTTTAACCCGATAGCCCTGTTTGGTGCCAACACTATACCTATCCTGAAGGTTGTGGTCTACATTTTATAGCTTAAATAAAATTCCTCACGCCTGACAAAAAATCGTGAAAATTGGGAGGCTACCTCCCAATTTTCATGAACAATTTATGCCAACCGATAAGAAAACCTCCCATGACAATTCAGATTTTTGGTCTATACTTAACCTAATTCGGCAAAAAGATCTCTATCTTCAGTGCCTTAGCTCTTTTTGCTCAGGTATAACTGTCGAATGTAGGTTAAAAACATCTCACTTCAGGAGGAAACCATGAAAACGGTAATACGGAAAATCTTTGGATGCGGGCTTCTGCTCATCTTCGTAGCCAGCTTAGCGGCTTGCCATACTGTCAACGGTGTTGGACAAGATGTTCAAGCAGGCGGCCATGCTATTTCTGGCGCTGCATACGACGATTAAGATTAGAAATTTGGATTACGTGGGTTAGCTTTGCTAACCCACAACGCTATTATAATAAATAAAAAGAAGGATCTTTTCTTCTGGCTTCATCTTCATCATCATCAGAAAAAGACGATGACTTTTTCAAGTCAGGCTCAAATTCCTTTGCTTTTTCCTCATCAGAGGAAGAGGATGCGGAAGTTTTTGGTGCAGAATTTAAACCAATCGATGATAAAGTCAATGCATCAGACGTTAGTTCTTGGAAAAAAGACTCATCCTCAGCTTTATCAGAGGGAGGCCTTGAAGGAGTATTTAATACAATAGGGTTTGGAAATAAACCAACCTTCGGCAAAGCAGAAGATTCTAGATTTTTAGAAAGAAGCCCATCTTCGTACAGCTGTTTAAGAGCTTGTTTGGTGGTCTGGGTAAGCCATTTTTCCTTAAATTGCTTGATAGTTTTAGCAGCTGCTTTTTGAACATTAGGCTCTTGAGCTTTCATCAATACTACTAATTTGAGTTGGAGCTCTTCACTGGAATACTGGCCGAGGTTTCCGATAGCCTTTGCGACAGCGATTCTGACATCAGGTTCTGGCGCCTCACAAAGCGTTGCTAATTTGAATTGGAGCGTTTCATTGGCGTGTCGGCCGAACGCACCGATGATCATGGCTGCGGTTATTTGGATGTTGATGGGTTCTTGCACATTACAAAATTTTCCTAATGCCGTTTTAAACTTGTCACTGGCGTGAGGGGCAAACCACGACCATAGGATGGCATCATCACATATGCGAACATAAGATGCCTTGTTCTGGAGGTAATTTATCAACTTGAGCTGAATTTCTTCACTTGCGTATCGTCCAAGTTTTAAAATGGTCTGTACTGCAAGTGCACATAACTTTAAGTCGTTGGATTCAGTAGCGATGCATAAGTATTTCTCCAGGTATTCCGGCAAAGCACAATCAAACTTTTGTATCAATTTCAAAGCATCTTCAGCATTTAAACGCAAAGCCCTTTCTAGGGATATTTTAACTTCATTTGTTTGCAGAATGCGTTTTGACAGAAAGGAGATACCATAAGGGTGCATCTCATGCGACTTAGCGAATTTTTCATTCTTTAGACGGAGAGAGCTTATTTTCTCCAATTCAGTATCAAGCGCCCTTATTATTTTTCGCAGCAGATTTTCTTGGAGCGAGAGCGGTATTTTTTTATTATTCAGCGACTCCTTAATTGAGATCTCTTTCGTAGAGAATGCTATTAGCACTTTCGCTATCAGGTTTTTTTGGGGAGGCAAGATCAGTTTTTCATTACTGGACGACTCTTTCGCCAAAGCGAGGGGCAAACTGGCATCTAAAAGATGGAAGAGGTGCTGCTTATGAACTTTTTCTTTTTGATGTTGTGGAAGTATGCTACATACATTGAAGAAAGACCATTCTTCTATATTTCCTAACGGTCTCATCGCCGCCTTTAGTAAAGCATCCACTATATTGTGACGTTGAAGATATTCATACTTCGGTAAAAAAATTTCAGTCACTTCAGATTGACTGAGTAATCCGACGATAAAAATCTGCATGCGATGATAAAAAGGACTTTGAATTTTATTGATGTAAAAATCTTTTTCTTTTTTTGAGCACACGAGTAACCGTTGTACTAAGGCATACGCTGCTAAAAACTCTTGGTAGGTCAAATGTTGAAAATAATATAATTTATTGTCAAGTTCATCCGCTGCAGCATCATATGGTGTGAGCACCCCAAAATTTTCAAACGCAGCTTCAAACATACGCTCTTTTTGTTCAAGGTTCTGATTAACGGTTACCTCAAAAATTGTTTTCGAAAGCATACTTGAAAAAGATCCAATCGTTTCTTTTGCAAACATCATTTCTAAGGCGAATTCAGATAACCATATGATTGGTTCTTGACAAAGCGAGAAGATTTGTTTTTTATTTAATTTTTTGGGATTGGGTTTCGCCTTTCCCAAATTTGGATGATTTTCCAAAAAATTTGGATATTTCTCTAAAAATCGTTTTGAGAGTGCAGTGAATAGCTCAGCATAAAGTTCAGTCAGTGAAAGATCTTGAGTCCAACTTTGAAAGTTATCTGTTCTCGAGGCGAGATAACACAAGAGCTCAAGTTGCAGCGGGACTCCTGTCAATTCGTACAAATGAGGTTGATTGAGCCATGTTAAAACAGGTTCAATTTTCTTTTCTTTCTCCTCATCCTCGAAAGCACGGAAATATTGTTCAATATAGTGTTTCTTACTGTTCGAGTTAAACCCTGTTAATGCCAGATGATGTGTGTCATGATGATTTAATTTAGGATGATCGGCGAGATGGGGGCGCGTGGTTAATAGCCAGTTTTTATGATCTAACAAACTCTGCAGAAGATGATATCGGTCTTCGTGTTGTTGCTGCTTAACGGCATCCACTATGTTTGATTCAGAGGCGAAATTTTCTTCTAACAAAGCACTAATTTCATCCAAGCCATCTAACAATAAAAGGATACGAGGATCATTTTCTTGTTTAGACGATAAGCTACGTGCCAGCCATATGATGTGTTCGGGGTGTAAGTTGCCATAAAGGTATTCAAAGAACTCCGCAAGACGTCGTCCATTTGGGGATAAATCATTCCAAGCAGGAAGATGCATATTACGCGGTGTATATGTTGACAGTTTTCGGAGAGGCACATGAAGCAGGAGAGCAAAATGTGCGCGCCAATTGGAAATATCCAGTGGAACCTGCCAAACTTTAAAAGATTCTTGTGTCTTTTCAGAGGTTCTTGCCCAATGAAGTGCAAGGCAGCGCAGCATCGTGGTTTTTCCTATCCCTGCAGGTCCTCGAATCACTAGATGTTTAGGCGAGTGCTCAATTTTTTGAAAGTGATAGGATTCGGATTGCCATAGCTGATTTAATTCAATCGGAGAGTCTTGTTGGTACAATACTTCGTAATTTTTTACATACTCTTGTTCTTTATCATCATCAACTGCACTTTTTGAAAGAACTTCTTCATGCTGCTTTTGCTCTTTTCGGTCGATTAAGGTCAAGTGAATGTAGCAATTATCCAGTGTGTTATTACTTGAGCCTTGTAACAAAGGGATGGCAATATCTTTTTGATAATATTGGCTCAAAGTATCATCGATCTCTGATAGCATTTGATGAATTTTATCTTCATGAGAGAGTTTTGGAGGATGCTGGCCCTTGATCTCAGGGGTATTTATCAAAATATTATAAATCTCACGTGCCCAGTGAGAAGTTTGTTTAGGCAATAAAATGCGACGTTTCACATTATACAACTCTCTAGCAGCTAAATCAAATTGATTCGATCCGTAAAATTGTAGAGCGTTGTCGACCCACTCATCCGACTTGAATAGTTTGAACCAATGGGTTTTTAAACTAATATCAGGAATAATTTTCTGATTATCTTGATTTAAAACGCTCTCTTGATATAAACGCTTTCGCTTACCCAGACTTTTCTCAAAAATACGACTAGCATTATAACGATTAAGGGTTTCAGAAACTGACTTTTGTTCATTTTTCTCAGGTTCCAGCGGTGGATCTCCCAAAAGAAACGGCGTGATTTTGCCTCGTAAAGGATAGTTTTTTAACTTTTTATTACGGAGTAATAAAATATTGTGAAGAATAAATGCACTAATATGAGAGTTTTTCTTTGAAGTGATATATTTCGAATAAATTTCGCTAAAAATATTTTTTATTCTTTGGTCCACTTTTTGTGTTGCTGTTTTAGATCTGAGCCTTAGTTGTGTCAAACAATACACGAAATTCATCATATCCCAAGAAGAAGGCTGATTTTTTCTGGAGCTGTCGTGTAATTTTTTTTCAATGTTTGTTAAAACTTGATCCCAAGAGCAGGTGTGGCCTCTTTCGAAGGTAATATTAAGAATTTGTTGCTTCATTGAGTTTAATGATGGTTTATCTTTGATATTTTTAAATGCGTCATTACCTAATTTTTCACGTGATATAGTCCCTGAAATTAAAATTTCATTGTTCTGGCCAGATTTTGCTTTATAGGCTAAATAAGGCTTTCCTTTCTCTAGTTCTTTGTTCTTATTTTTTTCGATTTTTTCAATATAAAGTGTACCAACTTTCATATCCTCAAAGTCGGGTAATGGAGATGTTAAATGGAGTTTTTCAGATCTCAAAGGTATATCATCCGGTACCTCGGCAGTTTTGAGAGGAAGTTTTAAAGCTTGAACATTTGTCGAAACTTTCAAGCTTTCTAAAGTGTTGTAATGACCTTTAATATTTTTGATGCACACTATAACACCAAAAATGCCAGCTCCAAACCCGACACATGCTGGAAAGATCAGGACAGGAGCAAGGGCACCATGCGAGGCTGCAGAGAGTCCTATGGCCAGGGCTAATCCAGCACTTCCAGCTATAAAAGATCCTCCTGCGCCCACGATGTCAAATACGATGTCTATTTTTTCATCGTGTTGTTTCTGGACTCTATCTTTCTTATCTTTTTCCAATTCCATTGCTATAATAGCTGATAGCCTTTCTGTTGTTTGATATGCTAAAAAATAATGGTTTGGAAAACGAGCAGCGTCTTTTTTCAGATTCACAACAAACTTCTCACTCGTTTCTAATAGAGCTTTTCGTTGATGAGCATTAAGTGTTATGTTTTCCTTCAGCATATGGCTCAACAGTACATTCACAGTGTTTAAGGCATTCAATATGGTTTTTGAAGAGAGTGTCCCTGTGAGTTTTCCTGATTCTGAAATAGCATTCATAACCTCTAAAAATAGTTGTATTAATGAAACTCGATCAGCGTGTTGGTTTGTTTTTTCTAAATTTTTGGTGAATGTTCGCAAAGCACGGAACAAAGCAAGGCCTTCATGGGGGATTTTTGTAATAGTTTGCAGGTGAGTCACAACCGCTTTTGTTATTTCTTCATTTCCACAACCGATGAGTTGAACAATAGATACGAGAATATTATCCGTGCGCTTGTTTTTTGACAGATGATGCAATGCAAATCCACACAACAGCTCAAGTTCTTCTGGGTTAGCAACTTCTTTTTGCTTATGGACTCGGTTTTTAAAATAGGTTGCAAAACTCTCGTAACTCGAGAAAGGAGGGAGATCAAAAAAGATAATTTGGGAAGGTGCTTGTTTAACTGGCTTTTCTGGGTCAATAATATTTGGACCCTCATTTGATTCTAATTCTTCTTGTTCCATGAAACTCTCCTCAACATTTGTTTGACTTTCCAGCAAAATTGCAGTTCCGGCCGGTCATTCAGCTTCATTGACAATGTAGCTAAAAGTTCTCTTGGATGTCAACAGACCGCCTTTTCCCAAGATGCGGTTGCCCTTGCAAAACAAGGTTTGACAACCTATGATCCAACTTCTGGCTAAATGAGCCAAGAATCCATGAGGCGTCCAAAGCATGTGCGGAATTGTAGGTGCTATTGCACAAAGAGATGTTGCTGCGATCCTTCTTGAAGGATTACGCCGTCTAGAGTACCGTGGCTATGACTCTGCGGGGATAGCCCTGCTGGATGCCCAACATCAGCTGAATCGTCGTCGCACGCAGGGTAAAGTCGCTGAATTGGCAGCTTCTCTTGCGGCGTCTCCTCTTACGGGTACTGTTGGGATTGCCCATACGCGTTGGGCAACGCATGGTGTTCCCAGCGAAGCAAATGCACATCCTCACATCTCGGGCAATTCCATTGCTCTGGTTCATAATGGCATTATTGAAAACTATGAAACGTTACGTCGTGAACTTGAAGCCAAGGGTTATGTGTTCGATTCAAAAACAGATACAGAAACAATTGTACATAATATTCATTCTCAAATAAAAACAGGTCAAGAATTTTTAGAAGCTGTTCAGCGCTGTACTTCAGAGTTAGAAGGTGCTTACTCACTTGCCATCATCAATTCAGCTGATCCCGATCGCCTTATTGCTGTACGTTCAGGTTGCCCGCTGGTGATTGGCCTTGGAATTGGTGAAAATTTTCTTGCTTCAGATTATCTTGCTCTTTTACCAGTGACGCAGCGTTTTATTTATTTAGAAGAAGGTGATATTGCCGATATTCGCCGTGAATCCGTGAGAATTTACAATCAAGGCCAGCATGTTGAGCGGGTGGTGCGCGAATTTGATGCAAACTACGATGCGGCCAATAAAGCTGGGTATCGGCATTACATGAAGAAAGAAATTTTTGAACAAGCCGATGCCGTTGCTAAAACTTTGGAAGGGCGCTTAGGAAAAAATCACGTACTGGATGCTATTTTTGGTACGGGTTCTCGTGAACGGTTTGAAAAAGTGAAACGTATCCATATTACAGCGTGTGGTACGAGCTATCATGCAGCGCTTCTTGCGCAGTATTGGCTTGAATCTTTTGCTAAATTGCCCACACATGTTGAAATTGCGAGTGAATTTCGTTATCGAGAAAATGTAGTTGAGCCAGATACTTTATTTATCTCTATTTCACAATCTGGGGAAACAGCAGATACATTGGCAGCGTTGCGAAAAGCCCGTGAAAATAAAAATTATTTAACGACGTTGGCAATCTGTAATGTACCAGAAAGTTCCTTAGTTCGTGAGTCCGAATTATCGCTCATGACGCGCGCAGGCCCTGAAATTGGTGTGGCTTCAACAAAGGCTTTTACAACGCAATTAGTGGTGCTCTTGATGCTCACGGCCGTGCTGAGTCGTTTTAATGGTGTGCCCGAACATGAAAATTATATCGTTGAACAATTGCTTCAAATTCCGAAAGCAATGAATCATATTTTGACGTTGGATTCAGAAATAAAAAATTGGGTATATGATCTTATTGATAAGGAACACATGCTCTATCTTGGGCGGGGAACACAATATCCTATTGCAAAGGAAGGCGCTTTAAAGATGAAAGAGCTCTCTTATATCCAGGCGGAAGCGTATCCCGCTGGTGAATTAAAGCACGGCCCCCTCGCCTTGGTTGATGCGACGATGCCAGTGATAGCTGTTGTGCCCAACAATGAATTACTTGAAAAATTAAAATCAAATTTACAAGAAGTGCGTACGCGCGGAGGTAAACTTTATTTGTTCGCTGATAAGGAAGCGTCCTTAGAAGTTGAATCCGACATTCGTGTGATTAAGATGGCGCATGTTGATGACTTGATTGCCCCTATTATCTATGTCATCCCCTTACAATTGCTGGCATATTATGTCGCCGTTGGAAGGGGAACTGATGTGGATCAGCCTCGAAATTTAGCTAAATCAGTGACAGTAGAATGAAAAATTCCTTACCTCCTATTTTACAAGACCATTTTATTGAGTGGATAAAAAGCGGCGAGCTTTAAATGAAAGGCATTATTCTGGCTGGCGGCTCAGGAACACGGTTATATCCACTCACGCACTGTCTAAGCAAACAATTATTACCGGTCTATGATAAGCCGATGATTTACTATCCGCTTACGACGCTCATGTTTGCAGGGATCCGTGAAATTCTCGTTATTACAACACCTCATGATTTAGCCTTGTATAAACAGTTGCTCGGTACAGGAGCGCAATGGGGCATCACAATTGATTATGCTGTGCAGCCTAAACCAGAAGGATTGGCTCAAGCGTTTATTTTAGGTGAAAACTTTATTGGCAACGATCAAGTATGCCTCGTGTTAGGCGACAATATATTTTATGGCCATGGGTTGCCACAGATTCTTGAGAAAGACGCGCAATTAACGCAAGGAGCGACTATCTTTGCATATTATGTGCGGGATCCAGAACGTTATGGTGTGGTTGAATTTGATAAAGATTTTCGTGCATTAAGCATCGAAGAAAAACCAAGTCAGCCTAAATCAAATTACGCGGTGACAGGCCTTTATTTTTATGACAATCAAGTGATTGACATTGCAAAATCATTGAAACCTTCACAACGCGGCGAATTAGAAATTACAGATGTGAATAATACTTATTTAAAAAATAAACAATTAAGTGTTGAAATCTTAGGTCGCGGTTATGCTTGGCTGGATACAGGTACTCATACCTCCTTATTGGAAGCTGCTGAATATATTCATACAATTGAAAAGCGCCAAGGATTGAAAGTAGGATGTCCAATTGAAGTGGCTTGGCGTAAGGGATATATTACCGCAGAACAAGTGAATAAAATTATAGTTGAATATAAAAATAGCGATTATGCACAGTATTTAATATCTATGTTAGAACATAGAGTCATTACATAAAGGATTTTATTATGGACGTTATCGAAACAAAATTGCCAGGTGTGTTACTCATTAAACCGAAATCATTCGGTGATGACCGTGGTTTTTTTTATGAAGGGTTTCAAGCTGAACGTTATCAAAAAGCGGGTATTTTATTGCCATTTGTACAAGATAATCATTCGCGATCGTGCCGAGGTGTTTTGCGAGGCTTACACTATCAATATAAACATCCGCAAGGTAAGTTAGTTTCTGTCACTCGAGGCGAAGTTTTTGATGTTGCTGTTGATGTGCGTCATAATTCACCGTATTTTGGTCAGTGGATCGGGGTTATGCTTAATGATGAAAATCATCATCAACTTTATATTTCACCTGGTTTTGCTCACGGGTTTTATGTGATTTCAGAAATAGCTGATTTTTATTATAAGTGCACAGACTATTATTATCCTGAATACGATGCGGGTGTTACTTGGAACGATCCGACAATTTCCATTGAATGGCCATTATTACAACAGCCTGCCTTGTCGAGTAAAGATCAAAAATTACCATTACTTGCTGATATTGTTCCTGATCATTTACCACCTTATTAAGGATTAATATGAAAATTGTATTGCTGGGTGCACAGGGCCAAGTTGGTTGGGAAGTTGCAAAACTTGCACGGACTCAAGGACTGAAATTGATTGCGTTTGATCGAAATCATTTAGATGTGACAGATGCTATTAAAACTTACCAAGTACTGCTCGAGCAACAGCCTCATATCGTGATCAATTGCACAGCTTATACAGCAGTCGATAAGGCAGAATCTGAACCTGAGCTTGCATATCGTGTTAACCGGAATGCGGTGGGAATAATGGCTAAGGCTTGTGCTCATTTAGGTATTCCATTACTGCACCTATCAACGGATTATGTTTTTAATGGCGAAGCTCATTTACCTTATTGTGAAGATGAGGCTACTAAACCACTTGGGGTGTATGGTTTGAGCAAATGGGAAGGAGAGGAGCAGCTTCGAGCTTTGCATAAACAACATATTATTGTGCGCACCAGTTGGGTTTTTGGGGTACATGGACATAATTTTGTGAAAACAATTTTACGTTTAGGGCGCGAACGTGAGCAATTAAAAATTGTAGCTGATCAAATGGGTTGTCCTACAGCGGCACGTGATATTGCGGGAGGGTTATTACATATAGCACGGGTTGCTGTACAGGGAAATATGTTCTGGGGTACTTACCATTTTTGTGGTGAACCAGCAGTCACATGGTATGATTTTGCAAAAATAATAATTGAGTATGCAAACATACTGACATCACTTCGCGTGAAAACAATATTACCGATCACAACACAAGAATACCCAACACCTGCACGGCGACCCCATTATTCGGTGCTTAATACAGATAAAATAAAAAAAACGTTTTCTATTCAAATGCCAGATTGGCGTGTTACATTAAAACAGATCATAGAGGAATTGGTGGATGAAACACTACTGTCCTAAAACTATCTTAGTCACAGGTGGCGCTGGGTTTATTGGTGCTAACTTTGTCCATTATTTATTAAAAACAGATTCTACAGTTAAAATCATTAATTTAGATTTATTAACGTATGCGGGTAAAAAAGAAAATTTAAATCATCTCTCTGATCCAAGTCGGCATGTTTTTATTCATGGAGATATTTGTGATCGAAATTTAGTGGATACCTTATTGTGCCAATTTCAGATTGATACGATTGTGCATTTTGCTGCGGAGAGTCATGTCGATCGCTCCATTGCGGGACCGGAAGCGTTTATACGCACAAATGTGGTGGGTACATTTACCTTACTTGATGCTGCGCGTACGTATTGGCTGCATGAACAGCAATGGGGGGAACAGCAATGCCGTTTTCATCACATCTCCACCGATGAAGTTTATGGTACATTAAGTGCAACAGATTCAGCTTTTGCTGAAAATACGCCCTATGCACCTAATTCACCTTATTCGGCTTCAAAGGCAAGCTCAGATCATTGGGTTCGAGCTTATTTTCATACCTATGGGTTGCCGACGACGGTTTCAAATTGCTCAAATAATTATGGCCCTTATCAAAATAAAGAAAAATTGATTCCAAAAGTAATCGAGTGTTGTTTACATCATCAACCTATTCCTGTGTATGGCAATGGCCTTAATATACGTGATTGGTTGTATGTTGAAGATCATTGTATGGGAATTGATGCGATTTTACGTCATGGCAGGCCTGGTGAAACTTACAACATTGGTGGTTGTAATGAACGTAGCAACATTGATGTGGTCTATGCGATTTGCGATCTGATGAAAGAAAGATTCAAAAAGGACTACCGTCATTTGATTACATTTGTAAAAGATAGGCCAGGCCATGATTGGCGTTATGCTATTGACATTAGAAAAATCAATCAAGAACTAAATTGGAAACCTAAAGCCAATTTTGAATCAGCTTTGAAACTTATAATTAATGGGTATCTGGTTAATTCTATTGATTTAGCAGATGATAATGCTTAAGAATTTGAGCAACTGGGCCTATTTTAATCAATTGACCATTTTGAAGCAAAATCGCTTTATTACAAAACTCTTTAACGAGATCATCCGCATGTGAGGCAAAAATAACGATACTGGCTTGATCTAATAAAGAAGTCATTTTAACGTGTGCTTTTTCCATAAATTTAGTATCACCGGCACCAAAAACCTCATCAATTAATAAAATCTCAGGATGAATAGAGGTTGCAATTGAAAATGCTAAACGTACCATCATTCCAGCAGAATACGTTCTAACTGGCATGTGAATATAAGCTTCTAATTCAGAAAAATCGATAATCTCTGCTATTTTTTCTTTTATTTTAGCCTTTGGTAAGCCTAGCATCGTGCCACGTATCATAATGTTTTCAAGGCCCGTAAATTCTGCTTCGATGCCCTGCATAAGGTTTAACATAGGTGAAACTGCGCCATCAACTTTAATAGAACCTAAAGAAGGTTCATAAATACCAGCGATTAACTTTAAAAAGGTACTTTTACCCGCACCATTGTGTCCAACTAAGGCGATACGGTCACCATGCTCGATGTCTAAGCTAAGATTATCTAAGGCCTTGACCAACACGTGTTTGTTGGCATCCTGCATCAAGCGACCACCGGTGGTAAAGCGCACTACATTGTTTTTTAAGGAGCGCGCGTGACTGTCATACACTGGAAATTCAACAGATACGCTATCTAAATGGATATGTGCCATGATAATTTAAATCCAGTAAATAATTCGGGATCGATAAGTACTAAACAACCAAAGCGCAAAAGTAGAACCAATTAAGATCAGTGCGATGGTAATTTCATAAGCCCACAAACTAGGCGTAAATCCAGTAAGAGGTGATCGGACAAGTTGGATCAGAGAATAGAAGGGATTAAGATAAAGTAAGGTATGATAATGCTCTGGTAAGGATTGTGGCATCCACATAATGGGCGTTACAAAAAAGATGACTTGAATTAAGCTTTTTACAATTTGAGAAATATCACGAAAACGTGCGCAAAAAATAGCAATAATTAAACCATAGATAAAACCGAAGATGTAAATAAGCAACAAACCTAAAGGAAGTAAAAGAATATTTAAATTTAGCTTTGCATGCGCATGGAAAATTAAAAGGATGGGAATAATAACGACGACATTATGTAAAAAAATCAAAAAATTACGCAACAATATCCTGTGGACATAGAGCGTGATAGGCATTTTGATTTGTTGCATCACAGGCCCAGCATCAATGAAGGCATCAGCTGAATCTGTAATCACACTCGCGATCAAGCCCCATGTTAGCATCCCTCCTGCTAAATAGGGATAATAAACTTCAAGATCCATGTGGAAGAGCTTACCGTATAAGAAGCCCATCGTGTAAATCGTGATGGCCATACTTAAAGTGAGCCAGAATGGACCTAAAACAGAACGCCGGTAGCGTAGTTGGATATCTTGGTAAGCCATCATAAACCAGATTCGCCAGCGGGCGATACCCATCTTGAGATCAGCTAATGCTTTTGTTAATTTACTTTCCATTCAAAATTCACATGTTGCTAGAGAAAAATGAGAGCAAGTATGCTTGATTATTTGAATAATTTCAAGAAAAAGAGGAAAATGCTAGGGCGTGTCCTTAAACTTTTTACTGAAGCGAAAAAAGGTAATAGCTCAGTCCCATACAGTGTCATCCCGGGATGGACTGAGTTGTTACGAAAAAAGAGGAAATATAGAGGAAATTGACGATCGATTGAGGCGAATAGTTGGCCTATTTAACGAAAGCGATCTTCAATTTACACACATTCTACTCTTTTTGCAGCTAGAAAAAGGTTGAAGGACACGCCCTAGGTTGCCATTATGAGGAGCTAAGATTGTCGATGACTAAAAAACAGGTTTTAATTACTGGGATTACCGGCATGGTAGGTTCGCATTTGGCTGATTTTTTGTTGGCCAATACAGGTTGGGAGATATGGGGTATGTGCCGTTGGCGCAGCCCTTTAGATAACTTAAGTCATTTGATTGAACGGATTAATAAAAAAGATCGTATCCATTTAATCTATGGTGATTTGCGTGATTCAGATAGTATCAATCAAGTTGTAAGGCAAACGCAACCGGATTATGTATTTCATTTGGCCGCACAGAGTTATCCACAAACCAGCTTTACGGCACCGTTGGATACCTACGAAACCAATATTCAAGGTACTTCCAGAGTTTTAGAAGCTATACGGCAATACAAAAAAAATGCGATTGTTCATGTTTGTGCTTCTTCAGAAGTTTTTGGTCGTGTGCCTAAGGACAAACTGCCGATTAACGAAGATTGTTCCTTTCATCCCGCCTCACCTTATGCCATTTCCAAAGTAGGGACTGATTTGATCGGTCGTTTTTATGCAGAGGCGTATCAAATGACGGTGATGACAACGCGAATGTTTACTCATACGGGTCCGCGCCGTGGCGATGTATTTGCTGAGTCAACATTTGCTAAGCAAATTGCAATGATTGAGAAAAATCTAATTCCGCCTGTGATTAAAGTAGGTAACTTACAATCGCTACGTACTTTTGCGGATGTGCGTGATGCTGTGCGCGCGTATTATATGCTCGTGACCATGAATCCCATAGCAGGAGAGTACTACAATATTGGGGGTACGTTTAGTTGTACAATTGGTGAAATGCTTAATTATTTACTGGCTTTGTCACCGATGAAAAATGAGATCAAAATCGAAACGGATCCTGAGCGACTTAGACCCATTGATGCTGATCTACAAGTGCCCGATACAACTAAATTCAAAGAACATACAGGTTGGCAACCAGAAATTAGTTATGAGCAGACTATTCAAGATTTACTTGTGTACTGGCGCGAGCGGGTCAGTGCAAGTAGTCAATTTTTAACGCGTTAAGGATTTTTTAAATAAAATGCAAAAATTTATTCTTAAAGAATTGAAAGCTACACGAGAAGTAGTTTCTAAAATAGAAGCAGATCCTACTTTTTTGAATGAAATTCAAAAGATTATCACAATTTGTGTGCAAGCATTAAATGCAGGTAACAAAATGTTTTTTGCTGGTAATGGAGGTAGCGCGGCCGATTCTCAACATTTAGCGGCAGAGTTGGTGAGTAGGCTACGCTATAATCGGCCTGGTTTAGCAGGTATTGCGTTGACGACGGATACATCAGGATTAACAGCCATTGGCAATGATTATGCGTTTGAAGAGGTTTTTTCTCGTCAACTTGAAGCTATTGGGCAACAGGGTGATATTTTTATCGGGATTTCGACGTCTGGAAATTCAGCTAATATTTTACGAGCTTTTGAAGTGGCTGGCCAAAAAGGGATAACCCGTATAGGATTTACAGGCCAACAGGGTGGGAAAATGCAAGAGTGCTGTGATTATATATTGAATGTACCTTCAAATTGCACACCAAAAATACAAGAAGCGCATATTACTCTTGGCCATATTATTTGTGCGATGATTGAAGAAGAAATCTATGGTGCAGCTTATAATCCAGAACGAAGTCAGGTTTAAATTATGCGCGCAATTATTCTAGCAGGTGGTTTTGGTACGCGCTTGCAAACTGTAGTTTCTGATTTGCCTAAACCGATGGCACCCATAGGGAATAAACCTTTTTTGGCTTATTTATTGGAATATTTGAGCCGACAAGGGATCACAGAAGTTATTTTATCACTACATTATCTTCCTGAAAGAATTAGCGATTATTTTTTCTCTGAATATGTTGGAATAAAAATAAGTTATGTCATTGAGGAGCAACCCTTAGGTACAGGAGGGGCTATTTGCTATGCTTTGCAACAGGCACAATGGCTTGTACAAGAACCTGTTTTTATCTTGAATGGTGATACATTTGTGACCTTAGACTATAAGGCAATGTATAAAAATCATAGAGAAAAAACCTCTAAATTAAGCATAGCCTTGTGTGAAATTTCTGATTGTAGTCGTTATGGTCGAGCGACGATTAACAATAGTGAGATTGTTGGTTTTCAAGAAAAAGGTTTTGCTGGTCAGGGTTATATCAATGCGGGTGTTTATTTACTGAGTCAGGAGTTATTCGCTGGTTATTCATTACCAAAGTGTTTTTCGTTTGAACATGATTTTTTATTCAAGGAATGTCAGCAGCTCAAACCTCAAGCTTTTTTTACACAGAATTATTTTATTGATATTGGTATTCCCGAAGATTATGCCAAAGCTTGCTATGATTTACCGCAGATTATCTAAGCTTAATCGGACTGAATGATGAGGAAGTCTATAGGGTCTGTTGACATTACATAAAAATTAAAACAAACTGCAATAGTTCAGTATTTCCTGCTAAATTCAAGTGCTTTCTGTAAATCTTGATCATCATCGTCAGTCATATCTATAATTAAGTTATTTTTGTGTTGGTTATATTGACCAAAGGCTTCATCTATCTTTTTTCCATTTTCAGCCGCATTCACTTGTTCTTTTAATGTCACAGTAATTTCCAAAAAAGAGAAGTCGCCATTTTGCTGCATCTGCAGTAAAAGTCCATTTATTTCTTCAAGTTTTTTTTGACGATACACATTAAAATCATTGAAATTGTTATCAACTATTATGTTGTCATTAACTTTTGTTGCTCTTGAATCCTTAAGTAAGCTGACCTTAGAAACGCAACTAGTGTTTAGCAAAGCATTACGAATAATTTTATCAATTTCTTCTTGATTCGCAGCACGAGCAAGATTTTCTGGGAAAGTAGGGTTGCAGCTTATCAACTCGTTTACTGCTCCGAGCACTTGCTTTATGCGTTGATTATATTGTTTTACTTTGTATTCAAAAATTGATTGCAACGTCGATAACTCTTCAACAGTTTGGGCTTCGTTCACTGCATCTTTAAAATGCTTAAGCATTTTATCCCAAAGAGCATTTCTCTCGTCAGATGAAAATTTTTTAGTTATTCCATCAATGCTAAAATGAGTTTTCAACCGTTGAGGTTCAATATCTTCAAATGAAGTTTTAACTCTAGGGTTGATCAAACTTTCTTCAACGCTACTTTTTAAGATATCACTGAAATCCCAAGTGGGCACGTCAGTCGTGTTGTTAGTGATGGCTTGACTATAATTGTTAATTCGTGTTTCAAGTGAAACTAATTCGTCTTTAAAGACATTAATACACGAATAATAAGTTCCTTGATCCTCATTTATGAGAAGATCATCCAACTGTGTTTGAATGTCCTCTAAAGAGTTACGAAAAGGACCTGCCGCTTTAAGGTTATTTAATTCGTTTATTTTCTCCAAAAGATCTATTATTTCTTGTCCTTTCATTTTATAGAACGTGTCATTTTGAGAATTAGCCTTAACAGAGGACCTAATGATAATATTCTCAGAAATCGGAGTTTTTTCAGTTATAAATTTTTCTATTTCCTTCTCTAATTTATTAAGTGATAACTTAAATGGATTTAAACTTTGATTAAATGTGTCATCGCTTATTTTTTGAGTGTTTTCTGAAAAATTTACGATAAGATTACTTAGGTTATCCCGAAGGCTCCCTAGTCTACTAGAGAAATTTTTTGAGTCATCAATATCATCCTGTTTTATTTTTTCAAAGAGTCGGAATAATTGTTTTGATATATTCTCTATCTGTTTTTCCTGGTCTTCACTTAAGTTCATTGTATTTCCCCTATTTTATTAGAATTACCTTAGGGTCTGTTGACAATTGCTCTCCTGGCTGCAAAAAAGGTAAAATCGGCACAAATCGACGCTTTTTTTCGTTAAATAGGTCTAATATTCGCCTCAAAAAACCGTCAATTTTTGCTCGATTTCCCTTTTTTTCGCTTCAGGTAAGCAATTGTCAACAGACCCTACACGGCAAATGAGCCATGGAATTTTTTTGAAAGCCTGTAGGCTTATCATTATTCGCTATGGCTTTGATAATGTGGTTTATCCATGTTTTGTTGGTTTATTTAACAGTTACCGCCCATAGCTCAGCTTAAAAAAGATTGATACATCATTTTTAATCCTTGTTCTAAATTAATTTTAGGTTGCCAGCCTAGAGCAAACAATTTAGAGGAATCGAGGCATTTTCTAGGTGTACCATCCGGTTTTGATGTATCTAAATTAATTTGCCCTTGATAACCAACTACCTCTGCAATTTTTTGAGCCAGCGAAAAAATACTAATTTCTTGCATCGTTCCAATATTAATCAGCTCAGATTCATTGTAATGTTGCATCAAAAAAATTAACGCATCCGCAAAATCATCGACATAAATAAATTCGCGCAAAGGTTTACCACTGCCCCATAATTGAATTTCATCGAGATCTTGCAATTTTGCCTCATGAAGACGATTCATCAACGCTGGGATGACATGAGAAGCGTCGGGGTCAAAATTATCACCGACACCATAGGCATTAGTAGGCATGGGTACCACCGTGTTTAAGCCATACTGCTTGCGATAGGCTTGGCACATCACGATCCCATTAATTTTGGCGGCGGCATAAGCCAAATTGGTGGGCTCAATAAGACCCTCTAAAAAAGCGGTCTCCGCAATGGGCTGAGGTGCTAATTTAGGATAGGTACAGGCAGAACCTGGAAATAAGAGTTTACTTACGCCGTGTTGATGTGCGGAATGAATAACATTGCAATGCATTTGTGTATTTTCATAAATAAATTCAGCAGGATAATTATTATTTGCATGAATACCGCCCACTAAGGCTGCCAAGTGAAAGACATACTCCGGCTGATGTGTTGAAAAATAATTAAACACGGCCGTTTGATGACAGAGGTCGAGCTCTTGTCGGGTTGGGGTGAGTAAATGCCTGTAATTCAAGCGATGTAGTTGCCGCACGAGTGCTGATCCGACCATACCCGTGCTACCGGTTATTAAGATTTTTGCAGAAAAATTCATTTTTGATTAAACGTCGTATTAATTTTAATATAAAAGAGTTACAATAGCATAACCCAAGCAGGATTCTCAACTATATACTAATGGAAGTTTTATTGACAGATGCTAGTAAAATTTTGTAGTATTCTAGGCTATCGGCGGGTGTTAACCACTAAAATTTATGGAAAATTGCCTGCGAGTCTTTAAAGAAAGTGGTCAAAGGTACTTCGCCAACATGCTCAATAAAAATAAAGCTGAGAACTTGAGCGAAGCTTTTTATCCATTCATTTTAGGCGAAGTTTTATCAGCTGAAGATGCAGGATTAACTTACTTCCAAGGAGCAAGTATGATTATTAGCCGTACACCATACCGTATTTCATTTTTAGGTGGCGGTACAGATTATCATCCTTGGTATCAGCAACACGGCGCAGCCGTATTTGCAACCAGCATTAACCATTATTGTTATATTACCGTCAGAACTTTACCACCATTTTTCAAACACACGTCACGTATTGTTTGGTCTAAAGTTGAAGAAGTTACAGCGCACCACTTGATTGAACATCCCTCTGTACGTGCCACATTAGAATACTTAAAAATCGGTCATGGGGTTGAAATTTCCCATCAGGGTGATTTGCCTGCCCGTTCAGGGTTGGGATCGAGCTCTGCATTCACAGTAGGGTTGTTACACGCACTCTATGCCGCGCAGGGTCGGATGATCGGTAAGCGAGAGTTAGCTTGTGAAGCAGTACACATTGAGCGAGATCTTTTGAAAGAAAATGTTGGCGTTCAAGATCAGATCCAAACGGCCCATGGAGGCCTCAACAAAATTGATATTCATAAAAATGGCGAATTTACCGTAAACCCTCTGATTTTACCGCCAGCACGGTTAAAAAATTTTCAAGATCATTTGCTTTTATTTTTTACGGGGTTATCGCGAACAGCTTCTGAAATTGCTGGGGAAAAAATCAAAGCCATTGCAAAAAAAGAGCAAGAACTACATCAAATGCAAGCTATGGTTGATATAGGAATTGATATTGTCACGAAACAAAATGACATTGCCGACTTTGGGCATTTATTACATGAAGCGTGGCAATTAAAACGGAGTTTAACTGATAAAATTAGTACTAGCTTTATTGATGAAGTTTATAAAAAAGCTATAAGTGCAGGAGCGTTGGGCGGAAAAATTTTAGGTGCAGGCGGTGGTGGATTTATATTATTTTTCGCCAAACCAGAACAGCATACTGCAATTAAAGCTGCCTTACCTCATTTATTGCACGTGCCATTTCAGTTTGAGAACAGTGGATCACAAATTATATTTTATGATTCGCCGCGATATATACCTTCTGAGCTGGCAAATCGCAATTATCACCACTTAAATTCATCTGCGCCAGATATGAAGCAACCTGTGCATAATAAACCGCGTGATCGCATTGCTTGGGTTCCTGTAGAATAATATTTTAAATTTAACTTATCCATATCATACAACGTACTGAGGAAAAAACATGAGTGATAAAGACGACTTATTAAAAAACATTTACAATAGCATTAAAGCCTATTGTGATGCCAACCATGATTTTAAATTTAACAGCGAACATCCAACAGTACGCTTGCAAGAACCTACCTTTGGAGCCGAAGAAATTTATGTCGCAACCGAAACAATGCTGTCGACCTATACAACAATGGGCAAGAAAGTGCGTGCTTTTGAAGAACAGTATGCCAGACATTTTGGCCATCAATATGGGGTGATGTCTAATTCGGGTTCTTCGGCAAATTTACTAGCGATTGCCGCCTTAAGTAATCCTGTTACGCCCAATTACTTGAAACCTGGCGATGAAGTGATTGTGCCTTGTTTATCCTGGTCGACAACGGTTTGGC
The DNA here is from genome assembly GCA_021808365.1 of Pseudomonadota bacterium. Taxonomy (GTDB): domain Bacteria; phylum Pseudomonadota; class Gammaproteobacteria; order JAKBBU01; family JAKBBU01; genus JAKBBU01. The sequence goes on along the minus strand of JAKBBU010000002.1, from coordinate 22,035 downwards.
CAATTATTCAGCATCAATTAACGCCGGTTTTTGTAGATTGTGATCCAAAAACATTTAATTTTGATTTGGCTAAATTAGAAGCGGCCATTACACCCAAGACACGAGCGATCATGTTAGTGCATGTCTATGGTAATCCATGTGACATGGATGCCATTATGAGTTTGGCTAAAAAATACAATTTATTCGTTATTGAAGATTGTTGTGAAGCAATGGGTGCTGAATTTGATGGTAGAGCTGTTGGCACATTTGGGATCATGGGTAATTTAAGTTTTTTCTTTTCTCATCATATTACAACATTGGAAGGTGGAATTACGGTCACCAATGATTTCGATATCGCTGAAACGCTGCGTATATTGAGGGCGCACGGTTGGTCAAGAGAAGCTGATGAGCATAAAAAATATGTTGAAAAATATCCAAATATTGATCCACGCTTTATTTTTATCAATTTGGGCTATAATTTGCGACCCACTGAAGTACAGGGTGCAATCGGTCAAGTTCAATTACCTAAATTAGCAAGCCTGATTGACGTCAGGCGAAAGGCAGCCTCTTTTTTCTTGCGTGAATTACATCAATACAGTGATGTATTTGAGTTTCAATCTGAAACACCAAAAGGTAAGCACGTTTGGTTCGGGTTTCCTATTGTGGTTAAAGAAAATGCGCCTTTTACGGTTAAAGACATTACGCAATATTTACAAACCAATAAAGTTGAAACACGCCCTATTATCGCCGGTAATATGGCTAGACATCCAGCTTTAACCATGTATCAACATAGAACTGCTGGAGATATGAGTGTTTCTGATCGCATTATGCAGCGTGGTTTTGGTATCGGCTGCCATCATGAGCTTGATCAAACTGCTGCCCAATTTGTTGTGGATATCATCCATCAGTTTATGGAAACACAAAGACATCCATCAGCAAAAAATCGAACAGAAAAGATCGTGGAAAAAGTATAAAAGGTTTTATAATGCAAAATATCCTTGTCAGTGGATCGAAAAGCGGCCTTGGTCGATATTGCTGTGAAAAATTGCAAGCACAGGGGTTGCATCGTGGCAGCCATTGGCAAGACATGGGCCGGGATGGCAAGGTTTTAGATGCCATTGTTCATTGTGCTTGGAATACAGATACCAACACGATGAAGAATAATTTCCAGCAATATTTAGCAGATACCCTGATATTGACAGAGAAATTATTAGCATTGCCAGCACACCGTTTTGTGTTTATTTCAACCATTGATGTTTATCCACAAGATCATACAACAGTATATAAAGAAGATGATATTATCGATATCAGTCAAATAAAAACAGTTTATGGCCAAATTAAATACCTTACAGAACAATATATTCAAAGTAAAATCCCGCAATCTTTGATTATCAGACCCTCAGCGTTATTGGGTCCTTATTCACGACCTAATAGTCTCATTAAGCTATTGACCTATGAACAGCCTGTTTTGAGTTTGGCAAGTCAATCAACATTTAATTATGTATTACACGCAGATTTAGTCAAATTTATTCAATATGCTTTGGAGCGTGAGCTAACGGGAATTTATAACTTTGTTGCCAAAGATAATATCACGTTGCAAGAGGTTGCTGATCACCATCAAAAAATCGCAAGCTTTGGTGAGTATGAATATCAAACGCAAAATATCAATAGTGATAAAATAAATGTACTAATACCCGAGTGCTTAAAAACATCGGCACAAGTAATTCAAGAATTTATAAAAAATATGAATCAAGCAAAGGTTGAATCATGAGTGATTTTCCTATGATTACACTCATCACACCTGTACTTAATGGAGCACGCTTTATTGAGAAAGCAGTAGATAGTGTGTTAGCCCAAAATTATCCTGTTCTAGAATATATTGTTATGGATGCGGGTTCTACCGATGGCACTTTAGAGATACTTAAAAAATATGGTAATAAGATTAAACTCATTTCAGGCGTCAAAGATAAAGGTGCTTATGATGCTTATAATAAAGCGCTTAAGATTGCTCAAGGCGACATCATTGGTATGTTGAGTGCGGATGATTGGTTGAGCGCAGGGATATTATCTCGAGTAGGGCAGATTTTTGTAGAACAACCCGATGTTGATGTGGTTACAGTCGGTACGCAATTGCATTTTCTTTCTGAGAAAGATGGTGTGATTACGCCAGGGGAAATTTTTCACAAACGATATTACACTTTAAATTTAAAAGCAATTTGTGAATTACCTTTACCTAATAGCCGATTTGTCAAAAAAGTCATTTATCAGCAACATGGTTTTTTCCAAGAAGGAGAAAACATGAAAAATTATTCTTTAAGTGCAGATCTTGAGCTCATGTTACGGCTATCAAGTAAAAATTTAAAAAATAGCATTGATGAAACAGTAGGGTACAATTTTTTAGTGCATTCAAATTCTTTGACCTCAGGCAATAATTTAAAAAATAAATTGATGGGGCTTTCACAAAAAACACAAATTTTAAAAGAATTTTTAACGAGTAAGACGTTAAGCCAAAAAGAAACTATGGTTGTTGAAAACGCATTGCAACGAAACTATGTTTACATTATCGTACTAAGTTTGTTTTCTGACCAATCTTTTTTATCTAAAGATTGTTTCAAACAAGCTTATTCTCGTTATGGAGTTAAATTTTTTCTTATTTTTCTAAGGGTTCTTTTTATTAGAAGCCGCAGAGAGTTTTCACTCTGTAGACGTTATTTCAGTTTGGGATGGTCCAGAGCCTGTTTAAAATCAACTAGCTTGTGACAGCCTATCCTATTCCAAGGGCGTTGATTTTTCGAGCACCGTAGCGGAGTTTACTTGAGGTAAAGAGCAACGGAGCACAGAAAAACAACGACTTATGGCCAAGATAGGAAGATTTTAAACAGGCTCTAAGTATGGAAGGAGATTTTTTTTATGACAAATAGTGTTTATTTTGTAACCGGTGGTGCCGGATTTATTGGTAGTAATTTAGTGGATGCTCTTCTAAACCAAGGCCATAAAGTTATTGTTTACGATAATTTTTCGACAGGATTTAACCGTTTTCTAGAGCAAGCCCAAGAGCATACCCATTTTACCTTGATCCAAGGTGACCTCCTGGATGCCGAAAATTTAAAAAAATCGATGAAGGATATAGATTTTGTTTTTCACTTGGCGGCGAACGCGGATGTTCGTTTTGGTATCGAACATCCTGCGAAGGATTTGCAACAAAATACAATAGCGACATTTAATGTATTAGAAGCGATGCGTGCAAATGGTGTTAAACGCATAGCGTTTTCTTCAACGGGTTCTGTGTATGGTGAAGCAGAAACATTTCCAACTCCTGAAAGGGCCCCGTTTCCTATTCAAACATCTCTTTATGGGGCTTCAAAATTAGCTGGCGAAGGTCTTATTTCAGCTTATTGTGAAGGTTTTGGCTTTCAAGGCTATATTTTCCGCTTTGTTTCTATTTTAGGTGAGCGATACACTCATGGGCATGTGTTTGATTTTTATAAACAATTATTAAACGATCCGAAAAAATTACATATTTTAGGCAATGGTAAACAACGTAAATCATATCTCTATATACAAGATTGTATCAGCGCGATGCAATTTGCGATCGAACATGCACAAGATAAAGTGAATATTTTCAATTTGGGGACCGATGAATATTGTGAAGTGAATAATTCTATCGATTGGATCTGTGAAGGTTTAGGACTAACACCTGAAAAAACTTATTCAGGCGGTGAGCGTGGTTGGATTGGTGATAATCCTTTTATATTTTTAGATTGTAGTAAAATTAGAAAATTAGGTTGGAAACCTCAATTAACCATCAAACAAGGCATTTTAAGAACCTTGCAATATCTACGAAATAACCAATGGGTTTTAGAGGAACGTTAATATGAAGGTTGCTGTTGTTGGACTATGGCACTTAGGCTGCGTGACAGCAGCGTGTGTCGCTGAAAAAGGATATTCAGTGATCGGCATCGATCCAGATGTTCATTTGATTGGGCAACTAGAAAATAATTGCCCGCCTGTTTCTGAGCCTGGTTTAAGTGAGTTAATGGCTCAGCAACAGCAACAAGGACGTTTAAGCTTTAGTCATGATTTTAAAGCGCTGCAAGATGCTGATTTAATTTGGATCACATTTGACACACCCGTTAATGATCAGGATCAAGCAGATGTGGCCTATGTAGAAAAGCAAGTTATGGATTTGTTTCCCTATTTAAATACAGGTAGCATCGTCTTAATTTCTTCTCAACTTCCCGTTGGAACAACGCATAAACTACAACGGCTTTTTCAAGAGCATTCTCCGCAAAAACAAGTCTGTTTTGCTTACTCACCCGAAAATTTGCGTTTAGGAAAATCGATTAATTATTTTTTAAATCCAGAACGCATTGTTATTGGTCTTGATCAAGTTGAAGCTAAGCCAAGGCTTGAAAAGTTTTTAAACCAATTTTCGAGTCAGTTAATTTGGATGCGCGTTACTTCAGCTGAAATGACCAAACATGCTTTAAATGCTTTTTTAGCGGTATCGGTTACTTTTGCGAATGAAATGGCTAGGATTTGTGAATTTACAGGTGCGGATGCATTTGAAGTTGAACAAGGGTTAAAATCAGAAGCGCGGATTGGTCCAGGGGCGTATTTAAGACCGGGTGAAGCGTTTGCAGGCGGTACTCTGGCACGCGATGTCAATTTTTTATGTGAATTAAGTCAGCAGTTTCAATTTCCATCACATATTTTTCCTGCTATTTTGGCCAGTAATCAGGAACATAAACATTGGATCAAATCGACCCTTTTAAATCATTTTTTACAAAAATTAGCAGGCAAAAAAATTGCTATTCTAGGTTTAACCTATAAGCCCGATACCGATACATTAAGGCGTTCAGAAATGGTTGAGCTGATTGATTGGTTGAATAAGCATGAAGCGATTGTAACTGCTTATGATCCATGGGTTCGGCAACTTCCAGAAGGCTTAAATTTGTCAGTGACTTTATCGGATCATTATCATGGAGCACTTGTGAATCAGAACGTTGTTATATTAGGTACACGGTGGCCACAATTTAAGGATTTAACACAGACACATTTAGCGCAAATTTCAGAAGATTGTGTTTTTATTGATGCAACGGGTTTTTTAGAGCCGCTTATCAAGCAGCAAAAGGGCTGTATTTATTACAAAGTGGGGTGTCATGATGTCGCTTAAGAATAAAGTCGTGCTGATTAGCGGGGCTAATCAAGGATTTGGTTTGGCGGTTGCCGAAGCGTTTTTGGCTCAAGGGGCAAAAGTTTCTTTATGTGCGCGAAACCAAGAAAAATTAATAGCCGCAACAGCAGAATTAAAGCGAAAATTTAATAAAAGCGAAGAAGCAATTTTTTCTCAAACAGCTGATATTGCCAATCCGATTTCTGTCAAAAACTGGGTTCAAGCAACACACAAGCATTTTGGAACACTGGATATCTTAGTTGCGAATGCGGGCATTTATGGACCTAAAGGGCCGATTGAAGAGGTTGATTGGGATGAATGGTCTGCCGCAATTGACATTAATGTTAAAGGTGTGGTTTTACAATGTCGTGAAGTATTACCTTATTTTAAGCAAAAAAAATATGGAAAAATTATTATTCTTTCAGGTGGTGGTGCGACAAAACCCATGCCTAATTTAAGTGCTTATGCAACTTCAAAAGCAGCCGTGGTTCGTTTTGCGGAAACGCTTGCAGAAGAATTGGTTGAACATCATATTGATGTGAATACCATTGCGCCGGGTGCCTTAAATACGCGTTTGTTGGATGAAATTTTAGAAGCAGGTCCTGAAAAAGTAGGTGCTCAATTTTATAAGCAATCCTTGCAGCAAAAAGCATCGGGTGGAGCACCTTTGGAAAAAGGAGCTGCCCTATGTTGTTATTTAGGCTCCGCCGCCAGCGATGGAATTACAGGTAAACTCATTAGTGCAATATGGGATCCATGGCAAGATTTGCAAACGTATAAAACTGAATTGAGGCAGACCGATATTTATACCTTACGACGTATTGTTCCGACTGAGCGAGGGAAGACTTGGGGTCAAAACGTATGAAAGTGGGTATCATTGGTTGTGGATTCATTGGTGAAAAACGGGCAAAAACATTAGCCAGTGGCCAATTGCGGGCTTGCTGCGATCTTGATATTAAACGGGCTGAACAGTTAGCCGCAGTGTATCCTGGTGCAAAATCTTATGGTGATTGGCAAGATTTAGTGAATGATCCAGCCATTAATGTCGTGATCATTTCAGTGTCGCATCATTTGTTAGCTGAAATCGGATTGGCCGCTTTGCAATCCGGTAAACATATTTTAATTGAAAAACCGGGAGCGCGTTTTGCGCACGAATTAACGCCTTTATTGCAAGTTGCTACGACGAAAAAACTTTGTGCGCGTGTGGGTTTTAATCATCGTTATCATCGATCATTGCAAAAAGCGAAGCAGCTTATAGAGGCTGGCGAGTTAGGTGAGCTCATGTTTTTACGTGGCCGCTATGGTCATGGAGGTCGTTTGGGTTACGACCGTGAATGGCGGGCTGATCCTGTGCTTTCTGGCGGTGGTGAATTGATTGATCAAGGGGTGCACTTGATTGATTTAGCTCGTTGGTTTTTTGGGGAATTTGAACAGATTGAAGGGTTTGCCCATACGTATTATTGGGATATGCCTGTGGATGACAATGCTTTTCTTTTGTTGCGCACCTCAACGCAGCAAGCAGCTCACATTCATGTGAGCTGTACGGAATGGAAAAATACATTTTCTTTGGAAATTTACGGTAAAAAAGGTAAAATTGAACTCAGTGGCTTAGGCGGAAGCTATGGTGTGGAAAAAATCATATTCTACAAAATGTTACCTGAAATGGGGCCGCCAGAGACTTATGCCTGGGAATATCCGATGGCGGATCATTCTTGGCAGCAAGAGTGGGATCGTTTTATGTTAGATATTCAGGAGCACCGTGTGCCTGATGCGGGGTTGCACGATGCACAACAGGCCTTAAAGATCGTTGAGAAGATATACAGGAGTTCGGGTTATGATCATTACGCGTAGTCCTTTGCGTATATCCATTGGTGGTGGCGGTACGGATCTGCCTTCTTATTACCAAGAGCATGGTGGATTTTTAATTGCGGCAGCTATTAATAAATATGTGTATATCACGGCACACCAAACATTTATGGATGATTTGATTGTTAAATATTCGCAATTAGAACGAGTCAATCAAATTGATGATATTAAACATCCTATCATTAGAGAAACGCTACGCCACGTGGGTGTAGAACCTTCTTACCTTGAATTAGCGAGTATGGCTGATATACCAGCGGGTACGGGGTTAGGTTCATCGGGCAGTTTTACGACAGCCTTATTACAGACTTTGCACACGTTGAAAAAACAAATTATCCACCCTCACCGTTTAGCAGAGGAAGCTTGTCATATTGAATTAAATATTCTAAAAGAACCTATCGGAAAACAAGATCAATTTATTGCCGCTTATGGTGGTCTAACTTGCTTTGAATTTGATAAAACGGGTGCTGTACAGGCCTATCCTTTGAAAGTTTCTGAAGAGACTCTGCATAATTTAGAAGAAAATTTGATGTTATTCTTTACTGGGTATACTCGCTCTGCTTCTGCTATTTTAAAAGAACAAGATGATCAAAGTAAGCAGAGAAATCAATCCATGATCGATAATCTGCATTTTGTTAAAGAATTGGGTTTGAACATTAAAACAGCTTTAGAGCATGATAATTTGCACGAGTTTGCTGATTTAATGAATATGCATTGGGAGTATAAAAAGCAACGTTCTAACAATATGTCAAACCATCACATCAATGAATTATATGATGTGGCGCTAAAAAATGGCGCGCTAGGTGGGAAAATGATTGGTGCAGGTGGTGGCGGATTTTTAATGTTTTATACAGAAGATAAAACCTGCTTGCGTCATGCGATGAGCCGAGCAGGGATGAAGGAAGTCCGTTTCCAATTTGACTTTGGGGGTACGCAGGTGTTGGTTCAATGAAAGAAAAGCAGCCTTTATCGATTGTTGTTTTGGCTGGCGGTTTAGCAACCCGGTTGCGGCCGATGACAGCAACATTGCCAAAATCAATGATTGAAATTGCAGGAAAGCCGTTTATCCATCATCAATTAAAATGTTTCGAGCGGCAGGGTATAGAGCAGGTTGTTATTTGTACTGGGTTTCTAGGTGAGCAAATACAAAGCTATGTTGAAGAAAAGCAGCATTGTTTTAATTTAGATGTTCAGTTTTCCTATGATGGGGAAAAATTATTGGGCACGGCTGGAGCGATTAAAAAAACATTGGATCAGTTAAGCGATAATTTTTTTGTCATTTATGGAGATTCTTTTTTAAGTTGTGATTTTAATAGGGTTGAAAATTTTTTTATAAAAAGTGAAAAACTTGCATTGATGACGGTCTACAAGAATCATAATCAAGGCGATAAAAGCAATATTGTGTTTCAAAATGGTAAAATTATTAATTATGACAAAATTAATCAAACTTCAGAGATGCAATATATTGATTATGGTCTTGGTATTTTTAATAAACGTGTTTTCGTGCAAGTGCCTGAAGCAGAACCCTATGATTTAGCGGTGTTATATCAAGCATTATTGACTGAAAATAAGCTGGCTGGTTTTGAAGTAGAAGAACGGTTTTATGAGATTGGTTCATTTTCGGGAATTGAAGAAACAAGTGATTTTATTAGGCAAGAGGAGGATTTATGAATTTTACTGAACAATTTTTAGCAGAAGCTAAAGAAGTTATTGTAGGTCTTGATACGCAGGCAATTGAGCGTGTTGTTGATATTTTAACGCAGACACGAGCACAAGAAGGCCGCTTGTTTGTTTTGGGCGTGGGTGGCAGTGCGGGTAATGCAGCACATGCGGTTAATGATTTTCGTAAAATCGTAGGAATAGAAGCTTATGCGCCGACAGACAATGTTTCTGAATTAACGGCACGTACCAACGATGAAGGGTGGGATACTGTATTTTCAGAATGGTTAAAGACGAGTAAGTTAAACGCAAACGATACGGTATTTGTTTTATCTGTCGGTGGCGGCAATTTAGAAAAAAATGTGAGCCCTAATTTAGTGAAAGCGATGCAATTAGCCAAGGAGCGGCAGGCGAAGATTGTAGGTATTGTGGGTCGAGATGGGGGTTATGCCGCAAAAGTGGCCGATGCGGTTGTCATTATTCCAACGATCAATGCCATTCATGTGACTCCGCATGCAGAGGCTTTTCAAGGTGTTGTTTGGCATTTAATGGTTTCGCATCCAAAGCTTAAAAGTACTCAAACCAAGTGGGAGTCGCTTAAGTGAAGCGAAGAGCAGTTTTTCTCGATCGCGATGGTGTGATTAACGAAATGATCCAGGTCAAGGGTAGTTCGCATCCGCCTGCTTCTTTAGAAGATTTAAAAATCTATGAAGAAACATTGCCTGCACTCCAGCAATTAAAGAGCTTGGGATTTTATTTGTTTATTGTGACGAATCAACCGGATGCGGCTCGCGGTACAACGACGATTCAAGAAATTGATCGAATTAATCAATATATTCAGAGTATCTTACCCATTGATAAATTATATGTCTGTTTTCACGACAACCGCCATGAATGTTTTTGTCGCAAGCCAAAAGCAGGTATGTTATTAGCTGCAGCAGCAGAGTATGATTTAGTTTTAAACCAATGTTTTATGGTTGGGGATCGTTGGTGCGATATTCAGGCTGGACACCATGCAGGTTGTAAGACTGTTTTGATTGATCGCCAACATGATGAAATTTTTAAAAGCGAACCTCCACATGTGACTGTTTCTCATTTATTAGCAGCCGCCGAGTGGATTAGCCAACAATGATAGATTTTTTACTAAGGAGCGATAAACATGAGTATTAAACCCGAACAATTAAACGTTAAATTATTTGCTGATGGTGCAGATAAAACACAGATGTTAGCTATGTTAAAAAATCCTTTAATTAAGGGGTTTACGACTAATCCAACATTGATGCGTCAAGCAGGGCTGAGTAATTATAAAGAGTTTGCCCTAGATGTTTTAGTGCATATTAAGAATTTACCTGTTTCGTTTGAGGTATTTGCAGATGAACTTGATGAAATGGAAGCACAAGCCCATGAGATTGCTTCTTGGGCGAATAATGTTTATGTGAAAATTCCCGTGACAAATACATTGGGTGTTTCTACAGCACCGCTCATTAAAAAATTAGCTAAAATGGGGGTTAAGTTAAACATTACAGCTATTTTAACGCTAGAGCAAGTTAAAATCGTGGCTGAAAGTCTTTCGGCACATGTTCCTGCAGTAGTCTCTGTGTTTGCAGGCAGAATTGCAGATACAGGACGTGATCCAATCCCCTTCATGGAACAAGCATTAAAGTTGCTGAACGATTTACCTCAAGCTGAATTATTGTGGGCTAGCCCGCGCGAATTGTTAAATATTATTCAAGCCCATGAATGTGGCTGTCATATTATTACAGCAACGCCAGCTATTTTAAATAAAATGTTTTTATTTGGAAAAGATCTAGCAGAATATTCTTTGGAGACCGTGAAGATGTTTTATAACGATGCTCAAGCTTCGGGATTTGATATACCGATAAAAGAAAAAGAGTTTGCTTAGAACAAAATGTCCTACAGCGAACTATTTTTAGGTCACTTTGAGCATCCTCGTCATGTTGGGGTTTTGGATCTACGGGATCCCAATGTGCGGGTTGTGGCTTGGCGTAGCCGCGATGGAAGCGAGTCGATTCAATATCATGTGCTCATCGATCAAGGTTATGTTAAGAAAGTTGCATGGAAAGCTTTGGGTAATCCTTCGACGATTGCTGCTTGTTCGTGGGTGAGCGAGTGGTTATTGGAGCGATCCTGTGAAGAGGCAAGGGCATTAAAGGCAGAATTAATTATCATAGCATTGGAATTACCACAGACGCGTTTTGCGTCGGCTCTGTGGGTTGAGGCGATTGTGCATGAATTGCTGGGTGAAAAACAATGAAAGCTATTTACTTAGATTATGCCGCAACAACGCCCGTTGATCCGCGTGTTGCTGCAAGAATGGTTGAATGTTTAACCCAGGAAGGTGTTTTTGGTAATCCAGCCTCTCAGCATGTTTATGGTTATGCAGCAAGTAAAGTGGTTGAACAAGCGCGCGCCCAAGTCGCGCAAGCCGTGCATGCAGAAACAGCGGAAATCATTTGGACCTCAGGCGCGACTGAATCGAATAATTTAGCGATCAAGGGTGTTGCACATTTTTATCAAAAAAAAGGGCGGCATATCATTACGAGCCCAATGGAACATAAGGCAGTGTTGGATCCCATTCAGGCCTTGGTGGATGAAGGTTTTGAGGTGACGTATTTAACGGCTGATTCGAAGGGCTTATTGGATCCTGAAGAATTAAAACATGCGATTCGGCCAGATACGATTCTTGTTTCTATTATGCAGGCCAATAATGAAATAGGTGTTATTCAAGATATTGCAACGTTGGGCAAGATCACGCGTGAAAAACAGCTTTTATTTCATGTAGATGCAGCGCAGAGTGCAGGAAAAATTCCAATTGATTTAAGTGTATTACCTGTGGATTTGATGTCATTTTCTGCGCATAAGTTTTATGGGCCAAAAGGTGCGGGTGCCTTGTTTGTGCGCCGTCGTCCGCGTGCACGGTTGATTCCTTTATTTCATGGCGGTGGGCATGAGCAGGGGTTGCGTTCAGGGACGTTGGCGACGCATCAGATTGTGGGGATGGCGGAAGCATTGTCATTGGCAGTGAGTGATTTAGAGCAAGAACAGGCACGTTTATTGGATTTGAGGTTACAGATCCAGCAGGCTTTATTTGATTTGGGGGGCATTACATTTAATGGTGATTTGGATCGGCGGCTTGCGGGGTATTTGAGTGTGAGTGTGGAGGGTGTTGAAGGAGAATCGTTATTGTTGGGGTTGCGGGATTTGGCAATTTCGACGGGTTCGGCGTGTACATCGGCGACGATTGCGCCGTCGCATGTATTGAAGGCGATTGGGTTAGGTGATGATGCTGCGCATCGTACCTTGCGGATTACGTTGGGACGTTTTACGACACAGGCAGAGGTTGAAGTTGCAATTGGAATTTTGCGAAAAACGATTCGACGATTACGAAGTTTGTCGCCTTAATTACTTACCACCCCACAAGCCACAATGTTTCCTGCAAAATAAGGGAATTGTTGGTCGGGATATTGAGTAGGAATGTCGTAAAGAATAATCATTTTTTGATTCAGTGCAGAGAAAGAAAGATTGTTTGCAAGAATTTTTGAGTCAACATTTCCTTCTTGATTGGCTATAAAGGGTGGGAAAAAAGTGGGATCTGGTTTCGTTGTAGGTAAATTGAGCGAACTTTTCATGAGAACGGCATTACAGTTTTTACCCACGGTGTAGCGGAGTGCGTGAAGACCTGGATTTAATCCATGAAGCTTGGGTGTGATGAGGATGCCGTGGGTATCTTCAGTAAATGTGAGTTGGCCGAGGGATTCATTTTGTGTACGGTTGTTGTGTACGGCCAAAAGATTTGCATGTAGATCAGCAAATGCGTTTGAAGTTGCAAGAATAAAAAGTAGTGTGCAGAGTTTTATTTTCATTTAGAAGTTCTAAAAAACGTAGGTTGGGTTAGCGTACTCGCGTAACCCCACACACAATAAAAAAGGCCAAGCAATGCCTGGCCCTTTCTAGACGTCTATCAAACAATTCTTAGTGAGCCGGATTTGGCGTACCAAAAGGGTTGTTTGAAGTTTGTTCACCTGAAGCAGGGATACCATTGCTTGCAGGTTGTTGCGAACCGGTAGCCATTTGGCCATTGTGATGGTTCTTACCTGAGTTGTTGTGATGGTGTTTTTTGTGGTGCTTTTTAGCCTTAGCTTTCGCATTTTGCTTTTGTGCCGAAGTCATACCATCTGTTGCAGCAGGAGCAGCAGCTGCTGCTGGTGCAGCAGGTGCACTTGATGCGGGGGTGGTCGTGTCTGCAAAGGCTGGCGCGGAAAGCAAAGCAGCCATGGCTGTGATAGCTAGCGCTTTTTTTAACATAGAAGGAACTCCTTAAGGGTTTTTCAAAAACAAGGGAAGGGCACTAAACCTCTTGCATAATCTTTTTATTGAGCAATCGTTTGACGAAGGCTCGATTATGCAAGAAGTCTATTACCATACCCGAACTTCAAAGATTATAGCTGATTTAACACAGCATAGGGAAACCTTCTACAGAAAAATATCAACAGTGTCAACCATTTATCAAAAATTGGTCTTTTTCTCACAAAATGGTTAGCGTTTAGCCGCTTAAAATAGCTGATCAAGATTAGGTGCAGGCAATACAAGTTTATGATTAGACTCATTGGACGAGTCCTCTCCAGACTGATCGGGATTATTCTCATCGGTTGCATCGTCATCTGTTGTATCGTCATGCGACAGATTTTCATATGCTGATGGAAGCGCACCTTCACGAAAGACTTCAAACATGCTATTTGGATCATCAGCACTGGCGGGTAAACCCGTATTTTTATCGATGCGTATACGAACAATGCCTGGGGGTTGTGGCATAGTATGTTCAGGCTGACCATCAAGTATTTGCCCCATGAAATCGATCCAAATGGGCAAGGCTGCTTCTGCACCAAACTCATAAAGCGAGCGAGGTGAATCAAAACCTACCCAGGCGACAGTCACGAGATCCGCATTAAATCCCGCAAACCAAGCATCATTTTGATCTTGCGTTGTGCCTGTTTTGCCAGCCAAGTCACTACGCTCTAAAACTTTTGCACTTTGCCCTGTTCCTTGGCGGATCACGTCTTGCAAGGCTGAATTCATCAAATAAGCATCTTGTGGGTCAACCGCTTGAGGAGCGAGGTGATCCGCAATGGCAGCAGGTGCCGGTTGACCAAGTATGCAGGGTTCACAAGCAACTTGTGGGTTAGCTTGGAATAAAATGTGTTGTTGGCTATCTGAAATTTGCTCAATAAAGTAAGGGTTAATACGATAACCGCCATTAGCAAAAACAGCATAGCCGCGCGCTTGTTCAAGAGGAGTGACATTCGCAGTCCCGAGGGCAAGCGATAAACCATGGGGCAAGGTATCAGGATTAAAACCAAAGTGGGTGAGATAATCGATGGCGTAGGGGAGTCCAATGTTTCGGAGTAAGCGAATGGAAACTAAGTTCTGTGATTTCGTGAGTGCCCAACGTAGACGAGTTGGGCCATAAAATTCATGCGTATCATTTTGAGGACGCCACAAGGTATCGAGGCTTGGATCATTAATAACGAGTGGTGCATCATTAATGACGGTTGCGAGTGTATCACCCTTTGCTAATGCAGCTGTGTAAATATAGGGCTTAAAACTTGAGCCCGTTTGCCGCTGAGCTTGTGTCACACGATTAAAATTACTCGATGAAAAATCAAACCCACCTGTCAATGCTCTGATTGCACCATTTTTAGGGTCAAGGGCAACAATGGCTGCTTGGGCTTCTGGAATTTGGCTTAATTGCCAAGCTGATCCAACGTGTTCGAGTCGGATGACATCCCCTACTTTAACAATATTTCCTGCTGTCTTAGGTGAGGGTCCTGGATACTTACTATCGCGATAGGGTTTTGCCCAAGACATGCCTGTCCATGGAACGGTGACAGGCTGACCTTGCGCCAGTACTGCAGAGAAAGTTTGAGTATCAACACGCACGACAACAGCCGGTTGTAATCCATTGATGATGGGCATTTGAGTTAAGGCTTTTTGCCATACCCCAATTTGTTGGGGAGTGGATGACCCTTTAAAATGTTGTTCTGGCCCACGATAACCATGACGTTCATCATAGGCAAGAAGATTATTACGTAATGCTTTGTTTGCAACGCGCTGATCTTTAGCGAAGATCGTTGTGTAAACTTGAAATCCATCGGTATAGGCATCATTGCCATACAGAGCAACTAAGGTGTTACGAACCATTTCGGCAAGGTAGGGTGCATCAACCTGTATGGAAGGACCATGGTATTTTGCATCGGTGATGGGTGCCGTGATGGCTGCATCATATTGTGATTGATTGATATAGTGTTGTTCATACATGCGCTGCAAAACATGATTACGGCGATCAAGCGCTGCTTTAGGATCGACAAGGGGGTTGAGGGTAGAGGGTGCTTTGGGCAAGCCTGCAATCACAGCCATTTGTGGCAGTGTGAGCTGTGAAAGTGTTTCGCCGTAGTAGACTTGGGCGGCAGCAGCAACACCATAAGCGCGATTGCCCAAGTAAATTTTGTTTAAATAAAGCTCAAGAATTTTATTTTTATCGAGCGTGTTATTGATTTTCAAAGCTAATAAAATTTCTTTGAATTTACGTGAAAATGTTTTTTTATTATCCAGGAAGAAGTTTCGTGCAACTTGCATCGTAATGGTACTGCCGCCTTGGACTTTTTTACCCGTGGTGACGAGGTAGAAACCTGCGCGCATCAATCCCTTAGGGTCGACGCCAGGATGATCCCAGAAGCGTTCATCTTCCGTTGCGATAAAGGCGTTGACCAAGAGAGGTGGGATTTGGTTCAGAGCAACAGGAATACGCCGCTTTTCGCCATATTCAGCGATGAGCAGGCCTTCTTGGGTGTAAACACGCAAAGGAACTTGATATTGTACGGTGTTGAGTGCATTCACATCCGGCAGTTGTGCACTGAGGTAGAGATACCCACCCATGAGTATCAACAGGCCAAGTACTGCGAGAGTGATCAGCAGGCCAAGTGCGCCGCTGATTCGCTTGAGAAGCGTCCAAAAAAAATTTTTCAAAATTGAGTGCCAAATCATCAGTTTTAAGATCGGCTTATTCTATAATTGATTATGGGGTGCCGGCAAGGAGAAAAGGATTGTTATAACATTTATCATATTTATCGAGTACAGGGAAGGCTACACCAATACGTGTTGTGGTATTGGTGTAGCCTTCCCTGTACTCGATAAATATGATAAATGTTATAAGGTAAAACATGCTGAATATAAAAATACCCAATCTATTTGTCGAAAAATCTCATCCGATGGTGGGTATTGATATCACCTCGGCTACAGTGAAATTGCTTGAACTCCGACGCAATGATCACCATACGACGGTTGAAAGTTTTTCAGTGGTCCCCTTTCTGAGCGATGCGATCCTCGATAAAGAAATCAAAAATCCCCAAGCCATTGCCAATGCAATTCGAATTGCGGTTCAGCGTGCGCGTACCCAGGCGACGCAAGCTGTTTTAGCGTTACC
Organism: Pseudomonadota bacterium; assembly: GCA_021808365.1. Lineage (GTDB taxonomy): Bacteria > Pseudomonadota > Gammaproteobacteria > JAKBBU01 > JAKBBU01 > JAKBBU01. Next base: position 5,857 of record JAKBBU010000002.1, on the reverse strand, counting down.
GACGGCCTTCGTGATCAGTAAGGTCTTTCAATTTGCCGCGGATTTGAATGAGAACGATTTAGAAAATCAAGTTGAAATCGAAGCAGGAAAATTAATTCCCTATGCGCGTGAAGAAATCATGCTTGATTTTACAGTGCAAGGCCCCTCGAAAAAAGGTGTCAACCAAAATGATGTTTTAGTGGTTGCATGTCGGCGAGACTACCTCGATATGCGTGTAGATTTGCTTGCTGATGCTGGATTAGAGGTCAAAATTGTTGAGGTTGAAGCCTTTGCACTTCAGCGCGCGATTAACTGGATCAGCGAACAAAGCGCTGCTGCATTTAAGGGAGAAGTTGTGGCTGTCGTGGACGTGGGTGCGAGTTTGACCACATTAACCATTTTTCTTGATGATCAAATTCTATACACACGAGAGGAAATGTTTGGTGGGCGGCATTTGACTGAAGAAATCATGCACCGTTATGGCTTATCGTTTCAACAAGCAGGGTTTGCGAAAAAGACAGGTGCATTGCCCGATGATTTTATACCGCAAGTCCTAGAACCTTTCAAAGCGCTTTTTATCCAGCAAGTGCATCGTTCCTTGCAATTTTTTTATGCGCTTGGAGGCTACATTGAAGTTGATCGAATTATTTTGGTCGGAGGTTGTGCCGTGATCCCAGGGATTGCTCAATTATTGGAAGATCGCGTGGGTGTTCAAACCTTAGTAGCCAATCCATTTGAAAACATGCTGTTGTCATCCAGTATTAACCCAGGTGGCTTGGCGAATGAGGCAGCGTCATTGGTTATTGCGTGTGGGCTTGCTTTGAGAGGGTTAGAGCATGCCAAATATTAACCTATTACCTTGGCGCGAAAAGCGGCGCGAAGCCCAAAAGCGTGAATTTGGTGCGATGTTAATAGGCGCAATCATTTTTGCTGTTTTAGTGTTGTTGATCACACATCTTGTGATGAGTTCTAAAATTAACACGCAAGAAAAGGTGAATAATTATTTAGTCTTGATGATCCAGCAATTAGACGAAAATATCGTTCAACTTAATCAAGTGAAACAAAATCGCGAAGAAATGCTTGAGAAATTAAAAGTCATTCGAGTGTTACAAGAAAATCGTCCAGTGACAGTCCATATTTTTGACGAACTTCCTAAGATTTTGCCGAAGGGTATTTATTTAACACAATTTAGCCGCGAAGGTGAAGTGCTTTCTCTAGAAGGAAGCGCAGAATCAAATACCAGTATATCAGAATTAATGCGCACCATTGAAGCTTCATTGTGGTTGGAAAATCCTGTATTGGTTGAGATTAAAACAGAACCGGATAAGCAACAAATGATCAATTATTTTCATTTGCAAATGCACGAGCAAGAATCAGCGTTAATTGCGACCTACAATAAGAATACAGTGGGAGGGAAACCATGAAATTCGATTTGAACAATATAAATATGGATTTTGAAAATTACGGGCTTTGGCCAATGCCCATCAAGCTGATGTTAACCGCAATTTTGTGCGCCTTACTTTTATTTTTAGGTTATTCCTTTGACACTTCAGAACAATTACAGTCGCTCAATAGTTTGGTCAAGCAAGAGGAAGCTTTGAGAGAAAAATTTGCTTATAAACAGCGTATTGTGAATGATAGGCCTATTTATCAGGCGCAAATACAACAATTAGATCGTCGGGTTCAAAAAATCCTTCAAATTCTTCCCTCACAAATTGAAGTTGCGGGTTTATTAGATGAAATCTCGAAAATTGGGATGACGAATGGATTAAAATTTCAATTGATCAAACCCCGAGATATTCAGCAACATGAATTCTATACAGAATTGCCCATCGACATTAGTGTTGATGGGAATTATCACCAATTCGCACAATTTATCAGTGATGTTGCTGCGCTTAATCAGATTGTGACCCTTGATGATTTCGTGATCCGGCGTGCGGATGATCAAAATGCCAAATCTCAAACAGGTTCTCAAATTGACTCAAGCAATCAAGCTCAAATTCCCTTGCAAATGCAAATTACGGCACGAATCTACTGGGCTGCAAGTAAAACGGCGAAGAGTCTAGATGATCAAAATCCAATGGTTCAAGCAGGTCGTGAAAATGTGACCAAGGGAGCTTCCCAATGAAGGGTACAATAGGGTGGAAATCAGGGGCTATTTTATTATGGGTATCGATCATGGGTGCTTTATCGAGTTGTGGCGACGATGGGAAAATGAATAATTTGCAAAAATATATTCAACATGTTCGCAGTGAACCCCCGAGACCACTTTCTCCCATCCCTGAATTTGCTTCTTATCAAGGGTTTAAATACAGCAGCCAAAATTTGCCGAGTCCTTTTCAACCCATGGTCGCTTCTGTTGATCTAAGCAATAAACCTGATACCCATCGAGCTAAAGAAATGTTGGAAGATTATTCCACTGATGTTTTGCAAATTTTGGGTTCAATAAAAATCGATAATCAAACTTGGGCCTTAGTTAAAGCGCCAAGTGGCATTATTTATCGTGTCACAGTGGGTAATCATATGGGGCAACATTTTGGTCGGATTGATCAAATTACTGATCAGGGGGTGATTTTAACGGAAACGATTCCCAATCCTGCTGCTGGTGGATGGATGAAACGAACAATAGAGTTGGGATTCGGTCCAAATGCTAATAATAACAGTACTACGCCCAATTCAAAATAACTTTACCTGAATTGCCAGATCTCATGATTGAAAAAGCATGCTCATAATCAGTGTAATCAAATTCATGTGTGATAATGGGGGAAACATCCAAACCACTTTGAAGCATGCTACCCATTTTATACCAAGTTTCAAACATCTCACGGCCGTAAATTCCCTTGATAAAAAGACCCTTGAATACGACTAGATTCCAATCAATGGCAAATGGCGCCGCGGGAACACCGAGTAAGACCGCATGGCCACCACAACATAAATTCGTGAGAATATCATTGAGTCCTGCCCGATTGCCTGACATTTCAAGCCCAATATCAAAACCTTCGGTAAATCCAAGTTCATCCATGACTGTTTTTAGATTTTCATGTTTCACATTGATCGCACGCGTTGCACCGAGCTTGCGGGCGAGATCGAGGCGGTAATCATTAATGTCGGTGACCACAATATGCCGGGCACCTGCGTGTCGTGCAATTGCCGCGGCCATACAACCCGTGGGGCCTGCTCCGGTGATGAGGACATCTTCTCCGACAAGATCACAGGAAAGTGCAGTATGAACCGAATTTCCAAGAGGATCTAAAATAGAAGCGGTCTTATCATCAATACTTAAAGGAAGTGGAAAAATATTTTTAGCAGGAAAACTCAAATATTCAGCGAAGCAGCCTTGGCGATTGACACCAAGCCCAATGGTTTTTGGACATAGATGTTGTTTACCGCCACGACAGTTTCGACAGTGGCCGCAGGTTAAGTGGCCTTCGCCAGAAACGCGATCACCCATGTTTAAACCGGTGACTTCACTGCCCATTGCAACAATTTCACCATAAAATTCATGGCCAGTTGCCATCGGGACTTTAATGGTTTTTTGTGCCCATTCATCCCAGTTGTAGATGTGAATATCAGTACCACAAATCGCTGTTTTTTTTATTTTGACTAGAACATCGTTATGGCCAATGGTGGGTTCAGGAAGATCGGTGAGCCAGATGCCGGGCTCTGCTTTGAGCTTCGATAATGCTTTCATAAGAAATCCTTAAATAACATCCATCGCTTTACCCACTTTCGCAAACGCAGCGATCGCTTTATCTAAATGTTCACGTTCTAAACCCGCGGACATTTGTGTGCGGATCCGTGCCTGGCCCTTGGGTACGACAGGGAAGGAAAAGCCAATGACATACACACCTTCATCCAATAAGCGTGCAGCCATTTCGCTAGCAACTTTTGCATCACCGAGCATGACGGGGATGATGGGATGTTCACCAGGGACTAAGCGAAACCCTAATTTTTGCATCTCATGTCTAAAATAATAGCTATTTTTTTGAAGTTTCTGCCGTAACTGCGGATTTTTTTCTAATAGATCGAGAACGGTGATCGAGGTAGCTGCGATCATCGGTGCTAAACTATTGGAAAATAAATTGGGGCGAGAACGTTGGCGCAGCCAACCGATGATCTCAGCATGCCCGCTGGTGTAACCGCCGGATGCACCGCCGAGCGCTTTACCCAATGTGCCTGTGAGAATATCAATGCGGCCCACGACGTCACAATATTCTGGGGTGCCGCGACCGTGTTCGCCAATAAAACCGACAGCATGTGAATCATCGACCATCACGAGTGCATCATACCGATCGGCGAGATCGCAGATCCCCTTGAGGTTGGCGATGATGCCATCCATGGAAAAAACACCGTCAGTGCAAATTAACCGGAAACAACAATCTTGGGCTTCTTGCAATCTCGCTTCAAGATCAGCCATATTATTATTCGCATAGCGGAAGCGTTTAGCCTTACAAAGGCGAACACCATCGATAATGCTGGCATGGTTTAATTCATCGCTGATGATGGCATCATCCTGGCCGAGGAGAGTTTCGAAAAGACCGGTGTTGGCATCAAAGCAGGAAGAGTAGAGAATAGTATCTTCAGTCTCTAAAAAGAGGCTAATTTTTTCTTCAAGTTCTTTATGGACGGTTTGTGTGCCGCAGATGAATCGTACAGAAGCCATGCCGTAACCATGTTCTTGAAGCGCCTTTTGTGCGGCCTCAATGAGGATGGGGTGATCGGCAAGGCCGAGATAATTATTCGCGCACAGATTAATCACTTCGCGGCCATCGCTGATACGAATGGCGGCTTGTTGAGGTGAGGTGATCACGCGTTCGGCTTTGAATAGACCATCAGTTTTGAGTTGTTCAGTTTCTTGATGTAAGTAGGCGAGGAATGCTTTTTTCATGTGGGGCTCCCAATAGTAGGTTAGATTAATGTACTCGCATACTAATTGACTTTGGGCAACAAAATCAAATCTGCAAAAACGGAAATGTTGGGTTACGCTACGCCCTCCAGGCTTAAGCTAACCCAACCTACAGCGCCAGTATTTGTCTTATCCGCAACAGATCATCATACGCTTTTTCCTTTTCGCGCGGTGAACGAAGCAAATAAGCAGGATGAAACGTAACGATCAGCGGTATTTTTTCTTCATGGCCAAAATTAAACAATTGACCTCGCAAGCGGCTCAAGGGTGTTTGTGTATTCAGCAAGAAGTGAGCAGCAATGCGCCCTAGGGCAACAATCAACTTGGGCTTAATTAAATTGACTTGTTGTACTAAAAAGGGTGTGCACAATGCAACTTCTTCAGGCGAGGGATCGCGATTATTGGGAGGGCGGCATTTAAGGATGTTTGCAATGAAAATATCTTCACGGCGCAAATCAATGGCGTGAAGCATGGAGGTTAGAAGTTGCCCGGCGCGGCCGACAAAGGGCTCGCCTTGTTGATCTTCTTGGGCACCCGGTGCTTCGCCGACGAGCAAGAGATCGGCTTGACGATTTCCAACACCAAAGACAACTTGCTTGCGGGTTTTATGCAGGCTACAAGCCTGGCAGCCTTTAACGCGCTCGATTAAGGGTTCCCAATCCAGTTGTTCAATGGATGTTTCTGATTCAAATGGAGCTTCTTCAAAGAGGTCTATGCCCATCGCATGCAAGTAATGATGTTGTTGAGGATCCATGAATGTACCTAGGCAAAGGAGTTCATGATAACAATACACAACTACTCGGAGCAAGCGTTAGCTCAAAGATGTAGGTTGGGTTAGCACAGTCGTAAGCGTCAAGACAACTGCAGGTTGTTAAACGTATAAAGTTATGATCGTTGTTGGTTGCTGTTATTTTTTAAAGGGCATTAAGGCTTCAAAGTCTTCAAGTGTTTTACAAGATGGTAATTTTTCAA